>JAUMBL010000161.1:0-32914 GCA_032115775.1 Saprospiraceae bacterium
AAACGTCAGGTGCCGCTGGATCCGGGTGAAGTCGGCAGCTGTCACGCTGTCGGTACGCAAGGCGGTCTTTGTCGGCAGGATGCTGAAATTGACGCCCGAAGCAGCCGTCAGCACGAATTGTCCGTCCGCGCCGGTCGTAACCGACCCGCTGCCGTCCAAGCCCAAAGCCACCGTCGCGCCGGAGATATAATTCGAACTGCCCGACCAGTGCCGCAGGGCGCCGGAGAAACTCTTGCACTGCCGGCAGACTTCCGCCGTGGCGGTCTGGACGCAGCCGACGGCATCGGTGACGGTCACTTCGTAGTCGCCTGCGCTCAATCCGGAAATGGTTCCCGTGTTCATTTGGTTATTCCAGGCATAACTAAAGGGTTCAATGCCGCCGGTGGTGGACAGGGCAACCGAGCCGTCCAGAGTACCGGCGCAGGTTTCCGGCGTGATCTGCGACGTGATTTGGAAGGTAGTTTGCGAGATGGTCACCGTGACATTTTCAACATCCGAGCAGCCGTTCGCGTTCGTCACCGTGACGGCGTACGGGCCGCCCTGGCTGAGCATTATTTCCGCTTCGCTACTGCCGGTGCTCCACAGTATCTGATCGCCGCCGGAGGCGGTCAGGGTGACGGACTGCCCCACGCACGCTACCGGATTACCGGAGATGACGGCATTCGGGGCGGTCTGCACCGCAAGGGTCGCCGAAGCGGTACCCGTGCAGCCGTTGGCGGCGGTCAGGGTGACGGAGTAGGCTCCGGCTGTGGTTGCCGTTACGGACTGGCTGCTTGCGCCGGTGCTCCAGGCATACGAAGCGCCGGAGGTGGCCGTCAGCGTGGTCGTTTCGTTGGAGCAGATTTGCAGATCGCCGGTGATTTGTACGCTCGGCGCGTTGTTTTGCGCCACCGTGGCAGTGGCGCTGCCCGTGCAGCCGCTCGCATCGGTGACGGTCACGGTGTAGGAACCTGCACTATTGACCGTAATAGCCGTACTCTGCGCGCCGGTGCTCCAGGCGTAGAAAGCGCCGCCCGTGGCGGTTAATTCCGTGGATCCGCCCGTGCAGAAGCTCGTTGAGCCGCTGATTATCGCCGTCGGCGCCTGCAAGGCCTGTATCTGCACGGATTCGGTATCCGTACAGCCGTTCGCATCGGTGACGGTCACGCTGTAAGCGCCCGCGCTGCTTGCGGTTATGGACGCCGATTGGGCGCCGGTGTTCCATAGATAGCCGTCACCGCCTGCGGCAGTAAGGGTAGTGGTTTCGCCAGGGCACAGGCTCTGATCCCCACCGATGCTCGCCGTCGGTAAACTGTTCACTGTCAAACTTGCCGAGGCGGTACCCGTGCAACCGTTGGCGTCCGTCACGGTTACGGTATAATTCCCGGCTGTGGTTGCCGTTACGGACTGGCTGCTTGCGCCGGTGCTCCAGTCGTACGAAGCGCCGGCGGTGGCGGTGAATTGTACCGAAGCGCCGGCGCAGATTGTGTTATCCAGATCGTCCGTGCTGATGACGGCTGTAACGCCGTCATTGATTGTAATAGTAAACGCTTCCGTGTCTTGGCAAGCGCCTAACGTCGCAGTTACGGTAACCGTATAGGCGCCAGCTGCAGAACTGGCCGTAAAGCCCGGTATTGATGGATTAAGACCCGCGTTGGTACCATCGGTCAATCCGGCCGTGGCGCCGCCACTCCAGTCGTATTGGATTGTCGCTGTGGCCGGCTCACTGCGCAGTGGCACATCAGCCACTGAAGCTCCGGGACAGATAAATGCATCATTAATCTCTTCGATCGCGAGCGCTGGTCCGCTTGAGATTGTAACCGTCTCCGTGTAAGAGCAGCCGTTCGCGTCCGTCACCGTAACCGCATAATTGCCCACCGGAAGATCGTTCGAATCATACGAACCGCTTTGGTCGAGTGCGACGCCATCGTCCGTACCCGGGCCGTCCCACGCATAATCGTAAGGAGCGACGCCGCCGGTGGCCAGGAACGTCAATGTGCCATCCGAAAGATCGGCGCAGGTTGTGGCCGTCGAGTTGACAACAACTGCTAAGTAGTCGTCCGGTTCGGTCAGCGTTACATCGGCAGTAGCCGTGCAGCCTCCGGCGGTAGTGATGGTCACATTATACGTACCGGCCGAAAGCCCCGTGGCAGTCTCGGTCGTCTGACTTGCCGGATCATTCCACAAATAAGTATAAGGGCCGACGCCGCCCGTCACCGTCACCGTTGCGGAGCCGCTCGCATCGCCCTTGCAAAGAAGATGGTTGTACGTCAGAATTTCCGCAACCGGGCCGGACACAGGGGGAATGCTCCAGGTATTGACCGGCGTAATCCCGTTATTGCTGAAGGTTGGGTCGCTTATGGCTTCAAATTCAATGGGATTTCCGGTGATTTCCACGTCGATATTGCCGTTACTTTCAAGTACCCTGAACCGCAACACAAAAAGTACTGTTCCGTCAGGAAGAGAAGAAGGCGAAGAAAAAGTTGCAAACGAATAGGCGAACTGTCCGTTATCTGTTAGTACCGGAAAAATGTTAACGACAGGCGAAATGCCATCAATAATCGTGGTACTGACCGTATCCACGAACTCGAGCTCCGCAGGATCCCAATTCAAGCTGAACTGGAAGTTGTACAGGTTATCAAACCGATCATCTACATACACGCCAATCTGCACTTCATCCCCGCATTGCGGGTTTGGAAAATCAAGTCCGGTTACCGGATCCCGCAGACTAAGCAGAACGGGGTATTGCTGCCCGCCCAATGCATACGCCAGATAATCGTCCGGAACCACCGGTGCGCAGGTCACCGTGCCGCCGGTCGTCAGCGTGCCGGTGGCGCCGGTCTGGCCGAGGTTAACCCAGGCCGTGCCGTCCCAGCCCAAGATGACGGCCGCCGACAAGTCGCTAGCGATCAGATCTAGCCGGCTGTCGGCGTCGAAATGCAGGGTGATCGGCGTGGCGGTCGCGCCGTTGATATCCCAGTATTCCATTTGGGACACGAAGATGCCGGCGGGTTTGCTGTAGGTAGCGAAGGGCGCGCCGGCCGGCAGCAAAGCCTGGCCGGGGTCGCCGGAAAAGTAGGCCGCGGTGAACAGGGTGCTGCAATCGCCTGTGAGTCCGACCGGCAGTTGCCGCACACCGTCGCCGACGGGCAGCGTAAAAGCCCCCCCGCCCGACCAGCCGGCGTAGCCGTTCACATGGCTGCTTGCGTTGTTGCCGCTGACCGTGCTCCCGGCTCTAAAATGCAGGAAATGCGTCAGATCCGCGCGGTCGGTGCTCACCGTGCCGCTATTAAACGTAAGCGCATGGACGATTTGCCACTCGTTGTCGAGCTGGATAGAACGGTCAATCGCCGCCGCATACATCCGGAGCGGTTGATCGCCGTTGATCAACGTGAGTGGGACGCTGTTATCAAAAAAATTCGCCCCGCTCGCCCCCGGCGTATTGTCGCAGGGATTGCGGTAATCCGCCACGCAGGGGCTTTCCGCCCGTTCCGACATCCCGCCGTTATTGGTGAGCGTAGTCACCCCGGTAAAATACACCGTGCCGGAATTGATAAAACGCCCCGTAGCGGCGACTGTAAACGTCTCCTGCCCGACCGTCAGAAGACCGGTCTCCGTTTCACAACCCGACACTACGTACTGGGCGGAGAGGCTTGTATGCCCCAGCATGGCGAGGACGAATACGGCTTGTTGTAAAAAATTGCTTTTCATATTTGAGTTTTAATAATTTTCAAAGATCGGCGGTCAGGGCGCTATCCGCGTCGGCCGGCCGGGATGTGGGCATTACGGTGTTGGGTCCTTCAAAAAGCAGGGCGCCAAGAGCAGCCCTGAAAGGGCGATATATAGTAGCGCAGGGTGCAAACCCTGTGTGTTCGTTTCGCAGAATACGCGATTTTAAATGCCGTTTTTTTTGATTAAAAACCAATTTTATAATTAAAAACCCTATTTTACTTATTAAAAACTTATTTTGAGGATAAAAAACCTCGGTTTCCGCTTTATGAAATCCCGGTTTCGCCGATTAAAATCATTAAGCACGTAATCGGTTAATCGGGTGAAAGGTGATTTCGATCCGCCGGCGCGCAGAATATCCACAAGCCATTGATTTTTTAAATAGTCAATTATAAAATAGTAGAATCATTCTGCGACGCAACGTACGGACAACGCCTGGTTACGGCCAGATATGTCGTTAACATAATGGAAATCTTTTGTGAAGCCCAAATCCCAGGCGTTGGTTGGGGTAGACTCTTCACTACTCCAATAGTGGCCACCGTAGCCTCGTTGGAGCAGCTCGCCATTGTACCAGGCTCGGAAGCCAGCCGCCGGCAAAAATAAGCCCGTAGTACCGGAGCCTATCAGCAAGCCGGAAGTGTAATTGGTGGTGCTGATTGACCAAGTGCCCGTATAACTGCGCGTCGAATTCCAGCTATTATTCAGTACCGCATTCCACTGCGCTCTAGTTGGCACGCGGAACCCGGCAGGACAAGGGTCATTTGCTGTTTTACTGGCCACCGTCCATGCGCCGTTGGGAGCAGTCCCGGTATTCCAGCCGGAGATAGCTGCACTATTGGCTTGTAGACTGTCAGAACCGCTCGGTCCATAAGCAGCCACGGCCGCGCGCCCCCATTGGTAATAGTGACCATTCAGTCGCCAGCTCGGCGTGAACGGATCGGCGCTCGCGTCGGCGCCGAGGTTATGGCACATAAACGCTTTCCATACGCCGGCAGCCACATAGGCGCCACAATTTGAATTTCCTGCCGCACTCACGATAATCGTACCCGTCGCGCTCACGCTCCCGCACCCGCCCGTGAGCGGAATACTGTAATTGTATGTACCCGCCGCTGTGGGCGTGCCGCTAATGGTGATCGTATTCGACGCCCACGTGGCAGATGCGCCGGCAGGCAGACCCGTGGGCGTACCGATGCCCGAAGCGCCGGTGGTCGTGTGGGTAATCGGCGTCAGGACGGTATTTACATCCAGCGTCGGTGTGGAAGAGGCGGCGCCCGCGGTCACGGCCGTCACCGTGATGGTACCCGTGGCAGTTCCGCCGCCCGATCCGCCCGTCAGCGGGATGCTGTAGTTGAATACGCCGGCGTCCGTCGGCGTCCCGCTTATCGTGATCGTATTCACAGCCCAGGCAGCCGAGACGCCGGGCGGCAGATTCGTCGCCGCGCCAATGCCCGTGGCGCCCGTGGTGGTGTGTGTGATCGGCGGGAGGGAGGCATTGCTGCAGACTGTAGGCGTGGAAGAAGCCGCCGTAACGCTATTGAAAATAACACCGACGCACCCCCAGGCCGGCCGTGCCGGCGTCCCCACATTCACTTCCATACAATTCAGCGTCGTATTGAAGATCAGCAACCCCGTGGCGGGATTGGCAATCGCTTCGCGCTCGGCGGTGGTCATCCGCGGCAGCAGGACGCCCCCGGCGGCGCTTTGCACATCGAGGAGCGCGGAAGGGTCGGGCGTTGCACCTGCAATGACTTTCTGGGCCGAGAGCCGGGGGGCGATAAGCACTCCGAGCAGGCAGAGCGCCGCCGGGACTGCAAGGTGTTGTAAAAAGATTTTCATCAGACCGTGTCTTTGATTGTTTGTTAGTCGGCGCGCGCGCCGGCTTTGCAGGCCGGTATTTTTTGAGCGCCGTTTTAGTTTGTCTTGCGCGGCAGGTTACTTAGCATCCCGCCATTTTTTTTAAATAGTCAATGATCAAATAGTCGGATTATTCTGCGACGCAACGCACGGACATCCCGTCGGTACGGCCGCTGAAGTT
The DNA here is from genome assembly GCA_032115775.1 of Saprospiraceae bacterium. Lineage (GTDB taxonomy): Bacteria > Bacteroidota > Bacteroidia > Chitinophagales > Saprospiraceae > M3007. The sequence goes on from JAUMBL010000161.1 coordinate 5,744, forward strand.
CGTGTCGGCGTAGCCATTGCCGAAGGTCAGGAGCCAGACGTAGCTGTCATTCTCCGTACTACTCCAGTAGTAGCCGAAGTAGCCCCGGCTGCCCAGCGTGCCATCGCTGTAGTCCCGGTAGCCGGCCGCCGGCAAAAACAAACCCGTCGTACCGGAGCCTATCCGCAGGCCGGCATTGTAGTTAGTGCTGCTGCCGGACCAGGAACCCGGATAGCTGCGCGTCGGATTCAGGCCGGTATTGAGTACTGCATCCCACTGGGTTTTGCGCGGCACGCGGAATCCGGTAGGACACGGATCATTGGCTGTTTTGCTGCCGTCGACCCAGGCGCCGTTGGGAGCGTCCGTAGTGTTCCAGCCACAGACAGAACCGGCATTTGCCTCCCCGCTCGAGGAGCCGGTCGGGCCGTTGGCAGCCACAGCCGCGCGGCCCCACTGGTAGTAGTGGCCGTTGAGTCGCCAGCTCGGCGTGAACGGATCGGCGCTCTCGTCGGCGCCGAGGTTGTGGCACATAAACGCTTTCCACACGCCGGGCTCTAGGTAGGCGCCGCAGTCAGCCGCAGTCACGGTGATCGTACCCGTCGCGCTCCCGCTCCCGCACCCGCCCATGAGCGGAATATTATAATCATAGACGCCCGCTGCCGTAGGCGTGCCGCTGATCGTAATCGTATTCGCCGCCCAAGCGGCGGATACCCCGGCAGGCAGACCCGTGGGGGTACCGATGCCCGAAGCGCCGGTAGTCGTGTGGGTAATCGGTGTCAGGGCGGTATTTTTACCCAGCGTCGGCGTGGACGAGGCTGCGCCTGCCGTATTCGCCGCCGTCACCGTAATGGTACCCGTTGCTGCCCCGCTTTCTGATCCGCCCGTCAGCGGGATGCTATAATTAAATATGCCGGCGCCCGTCGGCGTCCCGCTGATCGTAATCGTATTCGCCGCCCAGGCAGCCGAGACGCCGGGCGGGAGACCCGTAGCGCCGTCAATGCCCGTGGCGCCCGTGGTAAGGTGCGTGATCGGCGTAAGAAGGGTATTTACACAGAGGGTCGGCGCGGAGGAGGCTCCCGTGACGGCATTGGCCACGCTCAGGCATTTCCAGGCGGGCTGCGCCGGCGTACCCACATTCATCTCCAGACAACTGAAGGTGGTGTTGAATATAAACAGCCCCGTGGCGGGATTGGCGATGGCGCTGCGCTCCTCGGTCGTCATCCGAGGCGGCAAAAAGCCCCGGGTCGTGCTTTGCATATCAAGCAGCGCCGAGGGATCGGCTGCCGCGCCGCCGATGACCGTCTGGGCCTGGAGCCGGGGGAAGGCGAAGGTTCCGAGCAGGCAGAGCGCCGCCGGGACTGCGATGTGTTGAAAGAAAATTTTCATCAAAAAACGTCTTTTATTGGATAAATAAAATAATTTATATGTCACGCAGCGCCCGCGCCAGTCTCGTACCGCCCTGTCCGCTCCAGGCCGATGCTTCAGGTCGCTTTCACGGGATAAATATATATACGCATTGCCCACAAATCCAAGCAATTAGTTGGTATTCGGTCCTTTTTCTTAAGTGGTTGGCAAAACGCACCAGATTTACCCACTCCGGAAGACTCTAAAAGACAAAAAAAAACGCTGCCAAGCCTTTACCAAGAAAAGACCCGGCAGCGAGGAATACCCGAGGGTGACCTCGATAAGGACACGCATGGGATATTTGGAGTGCAATAGAATTGAAGTCACAAAAGTTGGATTTGCGGGCAGACGATGCTAGTCGGCTTGATAGTTTTGACCCAAGGCAAAGGCGCTCTGAAGCGAATGCATGTATTGTTATTTTTCAGCATAAAAACATAATTATTCCGCCAAATTATTTGGCGGACATGGCGTTTTTCTTGAAAATAAATAATAATATCATTAAATATACATACCCGGTTGGTAACGACTGAGCCCCAAAAGGATCAATTTTTGCAAGACGAAGCGAAAAATCGGCGAAATATGACTGTACATTTGACCTTTTATACCAGGCGCCAAACCGCCTAAGAAATTACTACATTTTCCCGTATTTTCGCCCCCGCCATGAACAAACCATTCTCGCCACTCCGCCAGGCGCTCAACAAGGCATACCTTAAAGAAAAGGTGGCCCGCCCCGATATTGAACGCCTCAAATCCAGCCTGCGGCAACTCCTTCAGCATATCAACCTGCAGGAAAGTGAAACGAATATCCGCGACCACCTGCGCGATTTCCTCAACGAGGTGTGGTACCGCAACCGCCACCTCGTCGCCTCCAGGGAACGCACCGACCTGGTGATCCACGCCGACGCCGGCGCTAAAAGCCCGCCGACGGTGCTGTTCGAGGTGAAACGCCCAAAAAATACCGCGGAAATGATCGCGCCAGGCCAACTTAACCGAAAAGCCCTGCACGAATTGGTGTGGTATTACCTCCGCGAACGCGTGGAACACCAAAACCCGCTCGTCAAAACACTGGTGATCACGGATATCCACACGTGGTTCCTGTTTAGCGAAAATGACTTCGACCGGTATGTCTATCACAATAAAAAACTGCTCGATTTCTATCTCCGCGCCCGGGAAAATGAAAAAAATACTGACCTGATCTATAAAACGATCGGACGGGATTTCCTGCCGGAATTCGAACAAAAACTCGGCTATACGTACTTCGACCTGCGCGATTATGCACCATTCGCACTCGATAACGACCCGGACAACGACCGGAATCTGATCCCGCTCTATAAAGGCCTCTCGCCGGTGCACCTGCTCCGCCTGCCTTTCGCCAATGACAGCAACTCGCTGGATAAAACTTTTTACCACGAACTGCTCCACGTCATCGGCCTGGAGGAGGTCAAAGACGGCGGGAAAAAACTCATCCGACGCAAAAAAGCCGAACACCGCCACCCCGGCGCCCTGCTCGAAAATACCATCGCCGTGCTGGATACGGAAGATGTGCTGCGCCGACTGCCAAACGCCGCGCAATACGGCGCCGACCTGGAAGAACAGCGCTTCCAGGTGGCCCTCGAACTCGTCATCACCTGGGTCAATCGCCTGCTGTTCCTCAAACTCCTCGAATCGCAACTCCGCGGCTACCAGGGCGGCAATACCGATTACCTGTTCCTGAATTTTAAACGTATCCAGGACTTCGACGAACTCAACGAACTCTTCTTCGACGTGCTCGCCAAACGCCCCGAAGACCGCCCGGCTTTCGTCCGCGATAAATTCGCGCTCATCCCCTATCTCAACTCCTCCCTCTTCGAAATTACGGAACTCGAAAGCCGCACCCTCCGGATAAATAGCCTGAAAGACCGCCTGACCCTGCCGCTCCTCGCCAATACCGTCCTCAAAGACAACGCAGGCCGCCGCCAACACGGCGAATTGCGCACGCTCGACTACCTCTTCCAGTTCCTCGACGCCTACGACTTCGCCTCGGAAGGCGGCGAGGAAATCTCCGAGGAAAATAAAACGCTGATCAACGCGTCCGTCCTGGGCCTTATCTTCGAAAAAATAAACGGCTATCGCGACGGCTCATTCTTTACACCCGGCTTTATCACCATGTATATGTGCCGCGAAACGATCCGCCGCAGCGTGGTGCAAAAATTTAATGGAAAATATGGGTGGACTTGCGAAGATTTGGAGGATTTAAGAAATCACCTGATAGATCGCAGGTCAAAAGAAGGCATACTGGAATCCAATGCACTGATAAACACCCTAAAAGTCTGCGATCCAGCCGTCGGCAGCGGCCACTTCCTGGTGTCGGCTTTAAATGAAATCATTGCCGTCAAATCGGAATTGGGCGTTTTGGCCGACGAGCGCGGCATGCGCCTGCCGGTGGAGGCCCGGGTGGAAAACGACGAACTAATCGTATCGGACGAACAGGGGTTTTTCCGCTATCAACTCCGGCAAGGCCGGGCTTTGGAGGAAAACCAGCGCATCCAGCAAACGCTGTTTCGCGAAAAACAGCGCATCATCGAAAATTGCCTGTTCGGGGTGGACATCAACCCCAATTCCGTGAAAATCTGCCGGCTTCGCCTCTGGATCGAACTGCTGAAAAACGCGTATTACACCGAACGCGGCGAACTGGAAACGCTGCCGAATATTGATATCAATATCAAACAGGGCAATTCGCTCGTGAGCCGCTTCGCCCTCGACGCCGACCTGAGCAGGGCGCTGAAAAGCCTCAAATACGACATTCCGGCCTACAAGGGTTTCGTGCGCGATTACCACCGCGCCACCGACCGGGAGGTCAAACTGGGCCTGATTCGACTGATTGATCAGATAAAAAGCGATTTTCGCACCGAAATCGGCCAAAACGACCCCAAGCGCAAACGCCTCGACAAACTGATGTCGGAACTCTACCACCGCTTCACCGGCCATTTTCTGTTCGAACCGGACGCCCCCTACGGCAAAGATGAAAAAGACCTGGAAAAGAAGCGCAAACAGGAAAAACAAAAACTCGAGCAGGAAATTGAGAAACTCAGCGCGGAAATCGAGGAAATCAAAAGCAACCGCATCTTCGAAAATGCTTTCGAGTGGCGTTTCGAATTCCCCGAAGTGCTCGACGAGGAAGGCCGCTTCACGGGTTTTGACGTGGTGGTGGGGAACCCGCCGTATATCCGCCAGGAAGAACTCACGCCGTACAAACCGTACCTGCAAAACCATTACCGCACCTTTGCCGGCACGGCCGATTTGTATGTCTATTTCGTGGAACTCGGGGTTCGGTTGCTGCGCGAAGGCGGGCATTTTAGTTATATTTTGCCCAATAAATGGATGCGCGCCGGCTACGGCGACAAACTGCGGCAATTCGTAAAATCCCTCAAAATCCGGGGCGTCAGCGATTTCGGCGACTTGCCCGTGTTCGAGGAGGCGACGACCTACCCCTGCGTGCTGGAACTCCAGCAGGCGCCCGCCGCCGATACCTTCCTGGCAACCAATATCGCGACGCTGGATTTTGAGGAAAGCCTCCCGGCCTACATCCGGCAACATGCCTTTCCCGTCGCCCTCGACGGCCTGCAGGACAGCGGCTGGACCCTCACCAACCAATCGGTTCAACATCTGCTCGACAAACTCCGGAACGCCGGTACGCCCTTGAGCGACTATGTGCAAGGAAAGATCTATCGCGGCGTCCTGACCGGCCTCAACGAAGCCTTCGTCATTGACGCCGCCACCCGCGAGCGCCTGATCGCGGAAGATCCGCGCAGCGCCGAGGTGATCAAACCTTTTTTGGCTGGCAGGGATATTAAGCGGTATCAGACGCCGGTGAGCGTGCGGTATTTGATTTTTACCCGGCGCGGCATTGCCATAGAGCAATATCCGGCGATTCTCCGGCACTTGGAACAATACAAGGAAAAATTAATGCCCCAACCGAAAAATTGGACCGGGAAAGAATGGCCCGGACGAAAACCGGGTGCGTATCAGTGGTATGAAATCCAGGATGCGGTGGATTATTACGGGGAGTTTGAGAAGGAGAAGATCATAATTCCGGCGATTATACAGCGACCCCAAAGTATTATCGATTCGTTTTGCCATTATTCGAATGATAAAACGACCATTGTAGGGTCAAATAAATTGATGCTGCTGGCCTTGCTCAATAGTTTTGCGACTGATTTTTTCATGCAAAATATTTCTTCGACAAAGCAAGGAGGCTTCTTTGAATACAAACCGGTTTACATCGCCCAAATCCCCATTCCCGCCGCCCTCCCCGAGCAGCAATCCGCCATCGAATCCCTCGTAGTCCGCATCCTCGACGCCAAGCGCGCCGACCCCTCGGCCGACACGGCGGCGCTGGAGGCCGAGATAGACCGGCACGTATATGCTTTATACGGCCTTACGGAGGCGGAAATCGCCTTGGTGGAGGGTTCGAGGTAGGCGCAGGGGCGGGAGTGGACGAGCCTATCCGGGATTTTCACCTAAAGGCAAAAACATCCGCAATTTTCGTATATTTGCCATGCGATACAGCCATTCTCCGCATGAAAAAACGCGATAAAATACTGCACGAAACTAAAAGCCGTTTGCGGGCTGCTTTCGGCGACCGGATCAAAGAGGTGATTTTGTTTGGATCCAGGGCTTGGGGTAAACCGCACCGCTGGTCGGACTGGGATTTTTTGGTGGTAGTGCAAGGCGCCTATGACTGGCGGTTCGAACGGGCTATTTCAGACGTCATGACCGATATTGACTTGGATTTTGATGTAATAACCCATCCTATTGTTGTTTCAGAGCAGGAATTACTGCACACTTTCCGCGGTTATGAACCCCTATTTGTTAAAGCGCTTGCACAAGGAATTCACGCATGATCACGCCGGAACAACGCATGCAACTTGTCTATACGTCAAAGATCCCCATTGCTCTTTTCCTCAATATTTCGGCAATTTCCATCCATTATAATACCCCGCTTGCATAAGGGCATTGGCCTCTGCATCCTGTTTAAACGCCTCTTTTTCGGCGTCCCAATACACTTTTCGGCCGGTTTTGAACGCGATATTCCCCATTTGGGCATTGATCGCGGCGATTGCGCCCGATTCGATTGCACAGTGCAGGATGGCCGGATCGTTTGCCTGCAGGGCGGCCACGAAATTTTTGGCGTGATCGGCCAGATAGTCTGCGGAATTCGGTTTCCGTTGTTCCGGCAGGGCTTCGATCTTGTGCACCCGAACGCCTTCCTTGTTGCGCTCCGTTTCCGGGATCAGTTGCCAGCCGTCGCGGTTAACGACCAGCGTGCCCAGGTTCCCGATGAAGGCGATGCCTTCGGTGCGGCCGTAGTTTCCGCCGTCAATGCCCGATGCGTGTTCCCATAATAGGTTGAAGCCGTCGTATTCAAACACCGCCTGGAGGGTATCCGGCGTTTCCGAGGCGTCGTCGGGGAACGCCAGTTTGCCGCCGGAGGCCATGACCGATTTCGGCGCGGTAGCGCCCATAAAATACAGGGCGATATCGAGTTCGTGCACGCCCCAGTCGGTCATCAATCCGCCGGCATAATCCCAAAACCAGCGGAAGTTGAAATGGAATCGGTTGGGATTAAAGGGGCGTTTGGGCGCCGGGCCGAGCCACATGTTGTAGTCCACCCCCGGAGGCGCGGGGCCGTCCTGCCGTACCGGCGCCGAGCTCATCCAGCCCTGGTAAGCCCAGCATTTGACCAGCCGGATCTTACCGAGGCGGCCGCTCTGGAGGTATTCGCGGGCTTGTTGGTAGTGTGCCCCGCTGCGCTGCCATTGTCCGACTTGCACCAGTTTGCCGGAACGGCGCGCCGCGGCCAGCATGACCTTGCACTCCTCGATGGAATTGGCAATCGGCTTTTCACAATAGACGTGTTTGCCGGCCGACAGGGCGTCGCAGGTATTCAGGCAGTGCCAATGGTCGGGGGTGGCGATAATCACTGCGTCAATATCTTTCCGATCCAGCAGGCGGCGGTAGTCCATGTACTGCTCCGGCGCTTTTCCGCGGAGATCCTGCACATTTTTGGTTCGTTCGTCGAGCACGCTTTGATCCACATCGGCCAGGGCCACGCAATCCACCTCCGGCAAGTTGCTAAGGTGGGTCTTCATATTCGACCAGCCCATTCCTTTGCAGCCGATAAGTCCGAAACGAATTTTATCGTTTGGTCCGACGCGGCGCGCGGGTACGGCGGCGGTTTGTTGCGGCAGCGCGGCGGCGATGCCGGCGCCCGCCAGGGCGGCGGCGCTGTGGCGAATGAATTTTCTGCGAGAAAATGCCATGATGTATCGAGTTTACTGGTCGTCGCGGTAGAAAACGTCGGTTTCGCCCATATTGACCGGGTAAAAAGTGGATGGCATTTCGCAGCTGGAGGCAAAAATAAGGATATTTGTTCGTTTCGCCAATTGAGCGAGCACAGGGTGTTTTTTGCAAATTAAACATTCAATGTTGAATCTGCAAAAAAATCTGAACAATCGCCAAGAACCCGTCTAAAAAACCTCGGGCGAGCCGGAAACGCGTAGGTTTTTGTAGCAGATAAGGCGCATTTTTGAGGAAATAGCCCTGCCCTGCTTCCGAAAAAATAGCGGTAAGATGCTGTAGAGAAAGCGTGTTTGCGGCTGGCAGCGGATTTCAGACGGTTTCGAAGTCTGGCAAATCCCGCCAATTCCGCAAACGTCCTGCTGTCCGGTCTTGATTTTCTGCGCCTTGATAAACAAGATAGCAATGCTCGGGCGGCGTGCCGCTCACTTTTTGGAACAATTCAAGGTTGCGGAAAAATTCCGGGCGCACGGTATCCGCCGATTTGATCTCGATAGGATACTGTGTCAACCCTTGGTTTACGATTAGATCCACCTCGTAGCCGCCGCTGTCTGCCCAAAAGTACAAATCGGGCCGAATACCCCGGTTGAGCAGATTTTTCATCATTTCGTTGATGACGAGATTTTCGAACAAAGCGCCGCGCGCAAAGTGCTGATGCAGTTCGTCTGCCGAGCGAATGCGCAATAGCGCGCAGACCAGACCGGTATCGTAGAAGTATAGTTTGGGCGTTTTAGTGATGCGTTTGTTGTAATTTTTAAAAAAAGGCGGCAGCAGGTAGGCAATGAACCCTGTTTGCAAAACCGACATCCAGCGCGCAATGGTGGTCGCTGAAACGCCGGTTTCCACGGCAAGGGCGCTCTGATTGAACGCCTGCCCGACCCGACCGGCGCAGCGTTGTAAAAACCGTTCAAAAGCCGCCCAATCTCCGACCGATTGCACCTGGCGTACATCACGCTCCACATACGTCTGTATATAGGAGGGATAAAATACCTCTGGAGGGGCGCCCTGGTCGTAAATGCGCGGAAACAGCCCGTTATAGATGTAGGTATAAGCCGATTTTCCCGCAAACGGCGTACCGTCCAGCTCGCGCACCGAAAAAGGCAGCAAATGAAAAACAGCCACACGACCCGCCAAACTTTGGGTTATTTTTTCCATGAGCAGAAAATTTTGCGAGCCGGATAGGATGATCTCACCGTTGCGGCGGGTTTCGTCCACATATACTTGTATGTAGGAAAATAATTCCGGCACGTACTGCGCCTCATCTATGATCAAACCGCGCGGATTTTGACGCAAAAATTGAAACGGGCTTTCGCGCGCAAACTCGCGGGTCAACGGATTCTCTAAATTCGCATACGCGTAGTCGGGAAATAGCTGCTGCGCCAACGTCGTCTTTCCCGACTGCCGCGGCCCCGTAATACTCACAACGGGCATTTTTTCCGCCACAGCGCGTATTTTTTGACCTAATTGCCTGGCTATTAGCATTTTTTGCAAATTAAATATTCGATGTTGAATCTGCAAAGATAGGGTTTTGTTTCATAACTACTTAGCCGGTTGCGGCAGCGCAATTACATTTCAAAAAAAACTGTATTTTTCCGGCCAAATCCCTTCCGTGCGTCTCCTCTGCCTTTTTCTCCTCCTGCCGCTCCTGCCTGCCTGTCGGCGCGAAACCCGCACCGTCCGACCCGCGTTTTATTGTTGGCAAACCCGCTACGCGCCCGATTCCACCGCCCGCGCCTGCCTCGACGCCCTGCGCTGCCAAACGCTGTATATCAAACTCTTCGATATCGGCCGGGCGGATGGCGCCATCCAGCCTTACGCCCGGCTCGACCTGGCGGATACCGCCGGACTGGCCGGACGGGAGATCGTGCCCTGCGTCTTCCTCACCAATGCCGTATTCCAGGGAATCCGGGAGGCGGAACTCCGCTCGCTGTCCGATCAGCTCGCCGCCGCGCTCCTGGAGCACCCGCTGTACCGCCGACTGGCGCCGGGTGCGGAAGTGCAGTTCGACTGCGACTGGACGCCCTCGACCCGCGACGCTTTTTTTGCTTTTTTACAAAATATACGCGCAAAACTCCCGCCGAATACGCGGCTCAGCGCCACCATCCGCCTCCACCAGTATAAGTACCCGAAACAAACCGGCGTGCCGCCCGCCGACCGCGGGATGCTGATGTTTTACAATACCGGGGATATTGACGATCCGGAAGCGCGCAATTCGATTTACGACGACCCGGACGCTCGCGCCTACCTGCGCGGCGCGCGCGCCCGCTACCCGCTGCCGCTGGATCTCGCCCTGCCGATTTTTCACTGGAGCCTTGTGTACCGCGACGGCGAACTGTGGAAAATTATTCCGGGCCTGACCAGCGCCGAACTGGCGGATACGGCCTTTTTCGCGCCGGCGCGGGTGGAAAATGCCGCTACCGCCGCGCCGGTTTACACCGTAAAACGCGCGACTTTGCGCGAAGGCCATTATCTTCGCCCGGGCGATTGGGTGCGCTGGGAAGGCTTGTCGCCCGCGCAATTGCGCGACGCAGCCGGACTGGCGGCGCAATTCGACCTGGCGCCCGACGCCCGGGTCGCTTTTTTTCACCTGGACAGCGCCCTGATCCGGCGCTTTCCGGTAGGTTACCTGCACGACGTATGCCGCATTATCTCTATTCCGCCCCGCTGAAATGGCCGCTCCTGACCCTCGCCCTGCTGGTCGGCGCCTCCTTTTTCCCCCAACCCGGCGCGCCCACCCGCGCCGCCTGCGATCCGGACGCCCGGCCTTTTTACGGATACACTTTCCTCCTGCCCGATATCGTCAATAAAGACGCCGCTTACGCGCCCTTTTTCCTGCGCTGGGACGATTATTACCAGCAGTACTATTTCAACCGCGATATCCAGTGGGCGGAAAATACCGACGAGTGGAGCGCGCGTTTCTGCGCCCACGCTACCCGCGAAGAGGTGGATTTGGTGGTGTATCAAGCGGGTACCAACGACCTAGTGGCACTGAGCGACCGCATCGCAAATGGCAAACCGAACGATCCGCTTCCCTACCCCTTTGAAGGCAATATCTTCGCCGACCTGATCGTCTCCAGCCAATGCCTCGAAGTAGTAGATTACCTGAGCTTCGCCCGCCGTGTGGAGCCGTATGTTACCGCCTCCGCCGATCCCTGGCGGCAACCCAACAGGACGTCGCAAGAGATGGAGCAATTGATCAACGATGGCTTGGAGCGGTTCCGCCAAACGTACTCGCACTTCATCAAACTGCGCTACGCCTACCAGATCATCCGCCTGGCGCATTACAGCAAGCAGTACCAGCGCACGATTGACCTGTTTAACAAACTCATGCCGCAAATAGACCGCCGGAAACCCAGCATCATTTTTTACTGGACACTGGGGCACGTCGCCGGCGCGCTGCAAGCCCTGGGCCGGTATCCGGAATCGGCCTACCGATACAGCCTGATTTTCCGAAATTGCGCCTCAAAACGGACGCAGGCTTTCCGCAGCTTTTTGCTGCGCAACGACGCCGACTGGAAAAAAGCGCTCGATTTTTGCCAAAACGACCGGGAACGCGCGACCTTATATATCCTCCGCGCCGGCCGTTCCGGATCCTACACCGCCGCCGATTTGGAGTCTATTTACGCCTTCGACCCCGGCAATCCCCAATTGGATCTACTGCTGATCGCGAACGTGCAGAGCTTGGAGCGCCGTTTCTTGCGCACGAGCGTGACCGACCAAAAACGCCGGCTTAATTTCACAAAAGCCCAGGAGGACGCCGCCGCGCTCGAACTGCTGGATCTCCAGAAACTGGTGCGGCGGATCGTCCGCGAAGCGCGCAGCGCCAATCCCCTGCTCTGGAAATCCATCGAAGGCTATCTCGAAGTCCTGGCCGGCGACCGCTATGCCGCGAAAAAGACGTTCAAACTCGTCGAAAAACAACTCGACCGCTCAGAGCCTTACCACCAGCACCTGCAAACGCAAATTGACCTCTGGCGCCTCCTCCTGGAAATTATGGAAATCAACCCCGGCGACGCTTTTGCCGATCAGGCGGCTTTCCGCGTCCGAAGCTATGATCTTTTCAAAAAGAACCCCAATTTCGAACCCTTCCTCCAGGAGTGGCTCTCCGCCGCCTACGCCGCCGGCAAACAACCCGGCAAGGCGCTCCTGATGGCCTACCCGGCCGAGGCGCTCACCTACAACCCCGATCCGGCCGTGCTCGACGACCTGATCCGGGCGTCCGAGCAGGACGATCCGGTGTTTCTCGAAAAATCCATGATGATGGATACCAATCCGGAGTACCTGAAAGCCTACCTCCGGGAAGTAAAAGCCGCCTATCTGCTCGGCCTGGGACAGCCCGAAGCGGCGATTTACGTGCTGCAGCCGGTTCCGAAGGTGGAATTGGCGGAGATGCAAAAATTCAGTCCGTTCAAGGAAGTGCTGCACGAAAGAATCAACCGGCCCATCACGGATACCCTGCGCCTGAACCGCCTGCAAATCGCAGACAAACTGATGGATTTTGAATTTCAGGCCCGCGCCAAATCCGCGTTGCAAGACCCCGACGCAGCCCGATATTTTTACCTGATCGGCCTGTTTTACTACAACACCTCTTATTTCGGGTATGAATGGGAAGTAGCCGATTATTTCCGCAGCGGGGCAAGCTGGACGCGCCTCGCGCAAGGGCCCGTTTTTCCGCTGCGCAATTCCCCGGCCGGCAACCGGGAAAACACGGACGTGCAACTTGCGTTGTCATATTTCGAGCGCGCCCTGCAAACGACCCGCGACAAAGAACTCGCCGCCCGCGCCGCGTTCATGGCCGCCCGATGCCGCCAAAAACAGTATTTCTGCAGCCCGGAATGCAGTTACCCGCTCGGCAGCCGGCTGATTCCCGTCCTGCCCCCCGAATACCGAACGTATTACGATCTGCTTGGGCGGGAGTTTCGGGATACGGAGTTTTTTGGACGGGCGGTGAAGGAGTGTCGGTGGTTGGAAAAGTATGTACAGTAAAATTTTATTTCGCCGCCTTCGGCGGCGAAATAAAATAATGGGCGTTTTTTTGATTTTTAAAAAAAAATCAAAAAAACGCCCAAAGACTAGTACATATCGCTTCCGGCGAAATGAAACGCCCCTTCCTCGGCTGCGTTTTCATTGCTGTCCGAGCCGTGGACGGCGTTTTCGCCGATGCTGGTGGCGTACAGTTTGCGGATCGTGCCGGGTTCGGCGTTGGCCGGGTTGGTCGCGCCGATCAGTTTGCGGAAATCTTCGACGGCATTGTCCTTTTCAAGGATCGCCGCGACGATCGGGCCGCTGCTCATGAACTCGCAGAGTTCGCCGTAGAAAGGGCGCTCTTTGTGTACGGCATAGAATTTTCCGGCTGTTTCCATGCTCATCTGCGTCATTTTCATGGCTACGATGCGGAAACCGGCGGCGTTGATCATTTGGAGGATATTCCCGATGTTACCGGCGCGCACGGCGTCGGGTTTAATCATGGTAAAAGTGCGATTGGACATGGTGTGTAGGTGATGTGTGTTTGTATCTTTTTAAATCGGGCGCAAAGGTACAACGGCATTTTATTTCCTTATGCGTCTAAAAAAGGGTTAAATGAAAAATATTATCCGGCAAACCGGCAAGGCATACAAAATTACCCTACTTTTGCGGGCTTATTTTAATAACTGCCACGCTTTATTGCCAGCATGAACATACCGCCGGATTTAAAAGAATTGCTGAACACGCCACACAACGTTGCCATTTTTTCGCACCGTAACCCGGATGGAGACGCCATCGGCAGTTCCCTGGCGATGCGCCATTTTCTTGAACAACTGGGGCACACCGTGCACGTGCTGTTCCCCTCGGAATATCCCGAGGAATTTGAATTTCTCCCGGGTGCGGAAAATATTCTGATCTGGGACATACACACCGAAGAAAGTAAGCAAATATTGCAACGAAAAAATGTGTTTGTTTTTCTGGATTTCAATTCGCTTTCGCGGATTGACAAGATGGGGGACTTCGTTCGGGATTTGCCGGGACGCCGCATTTTGATAGACCACCATCTGTATCCGGAAAATATGGCCGATTATATTTTTTCGGAAACAAACGCCAGCAGCACCTGCGAATTGGTCTATCGCTTCATCCTCGCGGCGGGAATGGGGCAAAAAATCAACCCGAAGGTCGGCGAGTGTATTTACACCGGCCTGATAACGGATACCGGCTCGTTCAAACACGCGACCAACGCCGAGGTGTTCCGCATCGCAGCCGATTTGATTGATCGGGGCGTGGACGACACCTACGTGCAAAATAAAATTTTTAATTCCTTAAAAGAAAAACACCTCCGGCTGCTTGGCCACTGCCTCTCCAGTCGGATGGAAATCCTGCCGGAATACCGCACGGGACTGATCTGGCTCACCAAAAAAGACTATGAAGAGTTTGGCATCCAGCGCGGCGACACGGAGGGCATCGTCAATTATTTGCTGATGATCAAGGACATCAAAATGGCCGCTTTTATACACAATCAACCCAATATCGTAAAAATCAGCCTGCGTTCAAAGGGCGATCTCGACGTCCAGGAAATCTGCCGCCAGCATTTCAACGGCGGCGGACACAAAAACGCCGCAGGGGCTTTTTCGCACGACTCGCTGAAGGTGACGATCCAAAAATTTAAAGATATCCTTCCGTTTTACAAGGAAGAATTGCAGAAAAATTGACGCAGCGCCTGCGTGCGCTGCATATATCAAATCCTACTATTCACATTTCTTCGATTAAAATTATGCGTAATTTTTTGTTCTTTTGCATGGGCCTGCTGTTTTTGGCCCTCCAAGCCTGCAGTAATAAAGGCATCAAAACAGAAAACGGCTACATGCTGACAAACCACACCAACAACCAGGGCCCAAAGGCGCAACTGGGCGAGACCATCCTCGTGTCCGTCAATACTTGGGTAGGCGATTCGCTCATGGGCAGCACCGACCGCGATTTCGGCGGTCCGCGCGAGTACCCGCTTCCCAACAAGGAACAACTCGAGCAGTTCAAAACGCAGCAACGCGTACCGGGACTCATTGACGCCGCCCTGCTCATGGCAGAAGGCGACAGCGCTACCCTGATCGAGGAAATTGACTCGACCAAGCAGAAATTCCTGCCGGAGAATCTGAAGAAGGAAAAGGAAATCCGCTACGAAATCAAACTGGTAGATATCATCTCCACCGAGGAAAAAGACAAAGCGGCGGAAAAAGCGAAAAATATGTTCACCACGGTGAAAAGCAAGATGGAAACCATCGCAAAAGACTACGCCGCCGGCGCCCTCAAGGATAAACTGACGACGACCGAGAGCGGACTGAAAGTGCTGATCGAAGATCAAGGCGCCGGAGAAAAACTGAAGGCCGGCGCAGGCGTCAAAGTGCACTACTACGGCTTGCTGACGAACGGTACGATGTTCGACAATTCGTACGAGCGCGGCGAACCCATGGGCTTCAATCTGGCACAAGGCCAAATGATCCCGGGCTTCGACGAAGGCGTACAACTGCTCAATAAAGGCGGCAAAGCGATCTTCTTTATCCCGCCCGCACTCGCATACGGCGAAACCGGCACGCCCGGCGGCCCGATCCCGCCCAATGCCGAGATTATTTTCTTCGTAGAAGTACAATAATCGGGGGGGTCTGCCCGATAAAATAATGTTTGGGCACCTTTTTTGATTTTTTTAGAAAAGTCAAAAAAGGCGCCCAAACAAAATATTTTTTGCTTACCGGCCGTTTCCGGACTTATTACACACCCGTGGCAAAAAAAACCAAACATGCGCTTATCTTATTCCCTCACCAACTCAGCATCCGTTTCCAGCGATGACCATCGAACAGTTAAAAGAACTGAAAGATAAACTGGCGGTCTTAAGGAGGTATCTTTGACGTGGATAACCGACTCCGCGATATCGAAGACCTGACCGCCGAAACCCTTGATCCCAATTTTTGGAACGACTCCAAACGCGCAGAAAGTATCCAGCGCAAACTGGGCATGAGCCAAAAATGGGTGGATGAATACCGAAAAATCGCCCGCGAGGTGGACGATCTGGAAGGCCTCCATGAATTTCAAAAAGAAGGCATGGCCTCTGAAGAAGACGTGGACGCCCAGTACAACCAAACGGCCGAACTGCTGGCCGATGCGGAATTCCGAAGCACCCTGAATAAAAAAGAGGACGAAATGAACGCCGTCCTCACCATCAATGCCGGCGCCGGCGGCACGGAGGCCTGCGACTGGGCTTCGATGATCCTCCGGATGTACCGCATGTGGGCCGATAAAAACGGCTTCAAAGTCGTAGATCTATTCGAACAGGACGGTGACGCCGCCGGGATCAAATCCGCCAGCCTGGAAATTCGCGGCGCCTATGCCTACGGCTGGCTGAAAGGTGAAAACGGCGTGCACCGACTCGTGCGCATCAGCCCCTTCAACGCCCAGGGCAAACGCCAGACCTCCTTCGCCTCGGTATTCGTGTACCCCCTCGTCGAAGACGACGACATCGAAATCTCGATCAATCCGGCCGATATCGAAATGGACGTATTCCGCGCTTCCGGCGCCGGCGGCCAACACGTGAACCGGACGGAATCTGCCGTCCGACTCCGCCACCTACCCTCCGGCGTGGTCGTAGAATGTCAGGCTGATCGGAGCCAACACCAAAACCGCGACCGCGCCATGCAGATGCTCAAAAGTCGTTTGTATGAAATTGAAGTGCGCCGCCGCCAGGAAGAAAAAGACAAGGTGGAGGCCGGCAAAAGCAAAATTGAATGGGGGAGCCAAATTCGGTCATACGTCCTAGACGACCGCTGGGTCAAAGACCTCCGCTCCGGCTATAAAGTCCACAACCCAGACGCCGTACTCAACGGCGATTTACAAGAATTTTTGAAGGCGTTTTTGATGTGGCAAAGCAATCCGACGCCTGTGGAGGAAGAATAATGGAATTGCGGATTGCGGTCGTTAAAGCCGCAATCCGCAATATACGTCCTGCTACTCTTTACTTTTTTTCTGTTCCATAATTGCCTCCCGCATTTGCAGCGCCTGGGCAGACTGTTCTTCGGTGGGCGAGAGCGCCAGGAGTTTCTCGACGAAGCGCAGCGCCTCATCGTCTTCCTGTTTGATGAAATGGAAGTACATCATATACCCGTAGGCGTCTATCAGGTTGGCTTTTTCCTTATTTTTATCGCCGGCTTCTCCGATAGCGATATATTTTTCAAAGAAATCGTGCGCGCGGCCGAAGGCGTCGCGCGCGGCCTGGGTCGTATCCTGGGTGAGGTCGGGATCTAATTTGCCGGCGGCTTTACCCGACCAGAACCAGCCGATGCCGGAGTTGGGCGCGCGCGCGGAAACTTTTTGGAAAGCGGCAAGCGCCTTTTCGTAGCGTGCCGCGGTAGTATCGTCTTTGCAGTAGAACCAGGAGAGGCCCTGGTAATAGTAGTCCAGCGGTTGGATCGTGCCCGCGGTGGCCTCCAGCGAGTCGAGGCGGGTACCGTAGGCTTGGGCGGCGTCGCACATGCGCTTGAGTTTGTAGTTTAGGTCGCCGATATCCTTGTACAGTTCCCAGCGAGCCGGATCCATTTCAATCGCCTTTTTGAGGTCTTGGATCGCGGTGAGGGTATCGCCGCCGGTTTTCAGGCGGAGGTTGCCGAGGTAGAGGTAGTCCGAGCCCAGGATTTTATCCTTGGGGGCTATCTTGAAGTACTCATTCATGACTTTAAGACCCTGTTGGAAATCGCCGGTTTCGTAGCTGCAATATCCGAGCAGGCGGCGCAGATACGTTTTGGAATTATCCAGTTTGATTACTTTTTCGACCTGTTGGATACATTCTTTGTAGTTTCGGACGAGGAACAGCGTGTTTGCGTACTGCTGTTCGTCGTCAATTTCCACGCGGTCGCCTGTGGTGACCAGGTTCTTATAGGCTTTGACCGCCTCTTCATAGTTGCGCTCTTCGAAGTAGTAGTATTCTGCTTTGGCGCGGAGGGCGAGCGAAAAGTTAGGCGCTAAAGCGATTGCTTTGTTGAAATATTCGATGGATTTTTGCGGCAGTTTGGCGATGCGGTACACCCGTCCGAGGATATATAAGGGAAACGGGTTTTGTTGTTGCGCATATGCAGCGTTTTCATAGTACTGCGCGGCAAGCCCGCCGTTGCTTTGCTCCATGTAAGCATAGCCGAGCGACATGAGGTTGTCATAATCGCGCGAGTTGATATCGTACCCTTTTTTCAGGTATTCGACTGCACGCGTAAAATTGGGCTTTTCGTTGGGGGTGACGTACAGGAACGTTTCGCCCAGAAAGCGGAACACACCGGAATCTTTCCGGCCGTTGCGCGCGGCGCGTTCGATCTCTTTTTCGGCGGTAGCTGCGTCGTTATTGAGCAGGGCGACGCGGGCGTTGACGATAAACGCTTTTCCGCCCTCCATGTTCCCTGCCTGCGAAGCGGCTTTGTAGTTCTGTAGGGCTTTATCCTTTTCTCCCTTCCGCAGATACGCGCTGCCCAGCGACAGCCTGCTATCCAGGTCCTGCGGATTCGCCGCGATCAGTTTGGTAAAAACGCCGATGGCGTCGTCCCATTTATCCAGTTGCATGGCTTTTAGGCCCTCGGCATAGGTCTGGCTAAATACTTGCGGCGCGTACAGCACGGCGATAACCAAAAAGATTTTTTTCAACGGATTCATGCTTTTTAAAAATTATTGAAAAGATGGATGATGTTGCCGCTGCGGTGGCTTGTCGTGATGCTGCGCATTTTTGCAACGACCCGCAAAGGTTCGATTTTTAAACGTTTTTTAATAAAAAAAACCGCAAGGTGTTTGGAAAATATAACAAATTGCCAACAAAATTCAACATAAATTAACAAGCGGATATATTGAAGCGCGTCCGCCGCCGCTTTTTCGGTTACCGTTCCACCTGAATAACGCGGGTGACGGCGGTTGCGGGCAAGAGGCCGTCTTTGAGGACGATCGTCTGGCCGATATTGCCGGCGAGGAAGGAGGCGAACCCGAGTCCGAGTCCTTTGCGTGCCTGGGCGTTGATCACGTGCACCGTGCGCTTGTACGGGTAATCGCCGGTGGCGAGGTAGGCCTGCCAGGGGCCGAAGCCGCGGTCGCCGGCTTGTTTGGCGATGCGCACCAGGCGTATTTCCTGTAGAAACGCCTGCGTACCGCTGTCGTCGGTGTCGGAAATCAGGTTTGCGCTGATGATCCCCACGGCGTTTTTTTGTTTTGCGACGTAGTTGATTACCTCCTCGTTGGTTTGCAGCGCCGAGGCCTGGGGCGAGAGCGGGCCGCCGCCGGCGATGGAATCCCGGGCATAGCGGACGGCGCCGGACAAGGGGTTATCGAACACCAGGCGTAGATCGCCGAGTTTGGAGGCCGGGTTTATGTCGCTCCAGCGGCGAATTTTGCCGGTCAGCATGTCTTTTATTTGTTCCTGGGTAAAGACGGTGTCCCGGTTGTCCGGGTGTTGGATAAACGCGATGGCGTCGTACGCGATCGGCGTCATATACGGCGTGAATCCGCGGGGGCGGAAGTATTTGTCGAGTTCGTCTTCCGAGAGCGCGCGCGCGATGACGATCACTTGGATGGAATCCAGGAACAAAGCCTTCAACGCCTCCCCTTCCGAGGTATAGATCGGCTCAACGGTCGCCTGCTTATAAATGGAGTCGAACACGTCTATCGAAGTGCTGACAATCGGCTTATAGCCTTCGTCCACCATGACCTGGATAGATCCGGTAGTGGGTGTGTCGAGGGTTTTGCCGGATTTATCTTGTTGCGGGCCGCAGGCAGCCAGCAGCAGCGAAAAAATGACAAACGCCGGGGCGAAAAGCAAAAAAGTTCTCATGATTCCGAAGATGTATTCGTTTTATAATAATCCACATACACCCGATAACCGCGATAAAGGCCATAGATCAGGAGCATCCCCGCAAAGATATTGCGTAAATCGGAGGGCAACCAGCCTAAAAATTTTTTCTGCAGTAATAAATACATCCCAATGCACAAATAGACGAGCGTCATGGTGATGCCAAAAATCAGCATGGCGTTTCGAATGCCGGGCTTGGCGCGCAGGCGTTCGTGGGTGGTAGGCCGTTCTTGTACTTTCATGGTGTAAAATAAACGTTTTCAGGTGTAACAAAAAAGAGCCATTCCGGTTGGGGAATGGCTCTGATTGCGTAAGAACGTATTGTGATTGGCGCGTTTTTTAAGAAAACGCTTTTTACAGCGACCACCACATTTTATCGCCGAAAAGACCGCTTGCGTCAATCTTTTGGCGCTGGATGGCAGCCTCGAGATTTAGTTTATTGTTGCCCGTTTCGCTCACGGCGTACCCGAAGCGGCGGGGCACACCCTGGCCGGGATAGGCGGTTCCGGGCACTTCCACAACCGTGGAGGGGTAGCCCGTGCGGCGGAATTCCGTGAAGGCTTCGCAGCCGTCGCCGAAGAGCGCAAGCCATTTCTGGTTTCCGACTGCTTTGGCGGCACCGGCGTCGTAGGCGGTGGCGGCAGTTGCCAGGAAGGCGGCGTCGGCCGTTACGCCGTTTTGGGCACACGAGGCTGCGATGCCGTCCAGATAAGCCTGTTTATCGCTCTTTGCCTCCGCCTGGATGAAGAGTACTTCTGCGTAGGTCATCAGGTAGGAAGGCGCGGCGGGATCATCCCGGAACGCGGCGCCTACCCGCGACACGGCGGAGAAGGGGCTCGGTTCGGTGGTGCCGTTGGGCTGACCGGCGTATCCACCGGCACCATTTTTCTCGGCGTACACCGACAGGCGCGGATCCCCGGCCAACAGCTCCACCAGCGTTTTGCTGACGGCATGGTCGTCGCGGCCGTCGTTGTACTTATTGCTGTAGATCGGGTTAGCGTTCACCGTCGGATCCGGATACGTCATGCGCGCATTTTCAGCGTTACTACCGATGAGCGCGCCCGGGGCATTGAGCAGCGACTGGAGTTCGCTTGCGTAGGCGGCGTTTTTGTGTTTCGCGCGGTTGAGCAAGCGGGCGCGCAGCGAGTTGGCGAATTTTTTCCACAGATCAACATCGCCGCCGTAGAGGATATCGCCGGCGCCAAGCGCGTCGCTTTGTCCGAACATATCGGCGGCGGACTTCAGTTCTGCAATCAGGTTGGCATAAATCTCCTCCTGGGTGTCATACTTAGGCTGGAAAACGCCCCGGTCGGCTTGGAGCGCTTCCGAGTACGGCACATCGCCCCACATATCCGTTAGGATGGCGAAGTAGTAAGCCCGCATCGTCATGGCGGCGGCACGCATATTGCTTTGCGCCGGCTCCTTGTCGAGGATCGCCTGGAGATCGGCCAGCGGGCCGGCATACAGACCCTGCCAGTGTCCGTCAAACGCATCGGGACGGTACTCGTACCAATCTTCGTCTATGTACTGGATTTTGGCATAGTGCTGCGCCCATAGTCCCGCGTAGGTCATATTCATGCTGGCGCCATGCGTACGGCGAATGCCCTGCGAAATAGCGGAGAGCAGGATATTGGTAGCCGGCACGACTTCAGGCCGGTTCGGGTTGGTGTTGATTTGGTCGAAGTCCTTTTCGCAGGCGACGCCGGAGAAGGCGACGGCGAGAATCAGCAACCAGATTTTGATATTTTTCATATTATGTAATTTAATATGCGAGGATAAACGGTTTTAGAATTTTGCATTGAGCGTCAGGCCGATCGTACGCGCGGAGGGCAGTTGGCCGAATTCGATACCCTGCATCGCGTTGCTGTTGTCGAAAGCCGTTTCCGGATCTACGTGCGGCACGTTGGAGTGCAGCAGCGCGAGGTTCCGGCCGTAGGCGGCGAGGCGCATACCGCCGATGAAGGAGGTTTTGAACCAGGCGGCCGGCAGGTCGTATCCGAGCGTAACCTCACGGAGTTTGATAAAGGATGCATCGAACACGCCGCGATCGTGGCGGCGGTTGTAGAAGTCGGCATTCCAGGCTTCTGCGGACTGCTTGATGGTGTTGGGCGTGTACGTGCCATCGCCGTTATCCACCACGCCGCCGAAGTTGTAGCCGTTCTGGATTTCGTCCAGCGTATTGCGGCCTTCGAGCGACTCGTCGAGTACGCCGGCGTAGCGGCCGAAGATGTAGGTCATGGAGAAGAGATCGGAGCCCTGGCGCATATCAATCAGTGCGCTGAGGGTGAGGCCTTTCCAGGTAAACGTATTGCGGATCCCGCCGGTCCAGTCGGGCGTGATCGTACCCAGTACGAAGTTGCTGTTGTTGCCGTTGGCGTCCACGTCCTGGATCGGACGGCCGGTAGCGGCATTGACGATGACCTGGCCATCGGGTGCGCGCTTGACGCGGCGGCCGACGAGCGTGCCGTAAGGTTCGCCTTCGCGGGCGACGAGGCGGACGCCCCAGTTGGTATTGAGCGTGATTTCCGTGACGCCCTCGGGAAGGTCTTTAACTTCCGAGCGGTTGCGCGCCCAGTTGAAGTCAAGATCCCAGCGGAAGTTCGCCGATTTCACCGGGGTAACGCCGAGTTGGACTTCCCAGCCGTTGTTGTTGATCGTGCCGGCATTGGCGAAGCGGCTGGTAAAGCCGGTGCTGGAGGACACGTTCAGCGGGATAATCTGGTCAATATTATCGGTATTGTAGTACGTGAGGTCGAGGCGCACGCGGCTTTGGAGCATGGCGAGTTCCAGGCCGGCCTCGATGGAGTTGGCGCGTTCCGGTTTGAGTTGGTTATTCGGCAGCGAGCCGGGCACCGTAAAGGAAGGCGTGTTGTTCCAGGGATTGTTCGGCGCGAAAGTCGGCAGCAAGCGGTAGGGGTCGGTATCTTTACCGGCCTGGGCGAATCCGCCGCGTACTTTGAGGAAGTTGACCGTCGGGATCGAGAGTTTTTCCGACAGGACGACACTCATATTGACGGCCGGGTAGAAATAGCTGCGGTTATCGGCCGGCAGCGTGGACGACCAGTCGTTACGCGCCGAAGCGTCCAAGTAGATAAAGTTCATAAAGCCCAGCGATACGCTACCCAGTACGGAATTGACGCGCAGGGTATTGACAAACTGGTTCACCGAGATTGCGCCATCGGCGTTCGAGAAATTGAACAGACCGGGCACGACCAGCGCGTTGGCGGTTTGTTCCGAGCCTTGGTAGCGGCTGTCGCGGCGCACGGCGCCGAGCGTGGCATTGATCGAGAAATTATCCGAGAAATACTTTTCCGCCGTGAAGAGAATGTCGGCGTTTGTTTCTTGGAAATTATAGCTGAGCGACTGGAAGTAGCCGTTCGGGAAATCCACCGTTTCCTTTTCAAAGCGGAGTTCGCGGCTGTCGGTGTATTGATCTGTACCGATACGACCCATGACCTTCAGCCAGGGCAGTAGGTCATAGTTCAAGGCGACGTATCCATTCGTGCGGTCGCGGCGCTGCGGTTTGGTGTTATTGTACAGCGTATAGAAGGGGTTGTTCTGGTAGTTATGGTTCCAGTTGACGATATTCCCGAACTCATCCCGGTTCTGGTAGTTATCGCGCAGGTAAGTCCAGTCCACCTGCCGGCCGGCCCAGATTGTTTGCTGGATGATATTATCGCCGGCGTAGCCGATGCCCGGGCGGTTGTCCGAGCGGAGCGTCGTGTAGGTTGCGTTGCCGTCCAGCGACAATTTTGGGCTCATTTTAATTCCGAAGCCCAGATTAAAGGTATTGCGCTGGAGTTCGGTATTGGGCACCATACCCTTTTGATCCATATTGGTAAACGAGAAGCGGGCATGCGATTTATCGCCGCCGGCGGTGATGGCCACGTTATTGGTGAACGTCACGCCGGTTTCGAAGATACTTTTCACGTTATCCGGTTGCGCGACCCAGGGTTGGTCTTTACCCGTGAACTGGTCGAAACGCTGGCCTTCGCCTGCTTCATCCGTTTGGCCGTTGCCGTTGTTGTCAATGCCGTCCTGTTGGCTCAGGCTGGCATCGAAGGCGGGCCCCCAGCTTTCGTCCACGCCGTCCCACAGGCCGTTTCCGGTACCGTCCACGTAGTTGAACTCGAAGCCGAGGCCTTGTCCGAACTTATTTTGGTACGTCGGGAGGCGGAAGGGCGAGGAAAAGCCGATGTCGCCCGTGTAGGTGACGCCGAGGCCTTTTTGAGCGCCTTTTCCGGATTTGGTGGTGATCAGGATGACGCCGTTGGCGCCGCGGGAGCCGTAGAGCGCCGAGGCGTTCGGGCCTTTGAGCACCGTCACCGAGGCGATATCGTCCGGATTGATGTCCTGAATCGCGTTGCCGAAGTCCACCCCGCCGAATTGCGAGTTGCCTGCGCCCTGCGCGCGGTTGTCCATGGGAATACCGTTCACGACGAAGAGCGGTTGGTTATCGCCCGTGATAGAGGTATTTCCGCGGATCACGATCCGGGAGGATGCGCCTACGTTACCGGAGGAGCTGACGACATTGACGCCGGCAATTTTACCGGACAGCGAGTTGACCACGTTGGCGTCGCGCGCTTGCACGAGTTGGCTGCCATCCAGTTGTTGGACGGCATACGCCAGCGATTTTTGTTCCCGCGTGACGCCGAGTGCGGTGACGACCGCTTCCTGCAGGACTTGTCCGGCTGCGAGGATCACGTCCACCGTATTGGAGGCGCCCAACGTCACTTCCTGGGTGGTGTAGCCGGTGTAGGAAAAAATCAGGGTTTTAGCGCCTGCGGGCACCTCTACCTTGTACTTACCATTGACGTCCGTGCGGGCGCCTGCAGAGGCGCCGGCGACCCGGACGGAGGCGCCGATCAGCGCTTCGCCGTCATCGCCGGTCACTGTGCCGACTACCGTGCGTTGGGCGGTGGCGACGCCCACGGAAAGCAACAACAGCATGAGGATGCTTAAAACTTGCTTCATACGTAAAGATGAATTTAGTGAAAAAAAATGATTATCCGTCTCCAGTCAGCTATTCGGTTCTGCACAAAAAAAAACTCATCTACGGGTACAGATGACGCTGTAGGCCCGGAGATGAGCAAAAAAAGATGGGTTTAGGTATTCCACAAAGAGGAAGTAAAGAATCAGATTAAAATCGGCGCTAAAGGTAAAAGGCAAAAATTATTTTGCAAGAAAAAAATTTACATAAAATTAATTTTTGTTCAATTTTTATGCATTTTTTTTCTATTTTAACCTATAACGTAACTACTTAGCCGGTCGCGTCTGAGACAAAAAGGATCCATTTTTTGCCAGACGAAGCGATTTTTTGCAGGCCGTAGCAGCGCTACGGTCAAAAAAAAATTGCGAAGTATGGCGGAAAATGGGACTTTTTGGGGCAGACAGCGAGCCGGCTAAGTAGTTACCCTATAACAAAGGCAAAGGATTTTCTGCCGGAGGCAAAACAGGCGTGTTTTTGACTCCTATAGCGCATCCCAAACAGGCTACTTACAAGGCCACACGTAATCCGATAACGGATACGTCTTTTTTTGCCAGGAAAAATGCCACCATTCTGTTCGGATGCCCTTAAAACCAACCGATTCCAAGGTTTCCCGCAGCAAGCGCCTGTTATCAAGCACTTTTTGCGGCAGGTTCGTGTAGTCTGTATGGGCCTCCGGGCCAAAAAAATCGTATGGCGTGCCCATATCCAGCGCTACGCCCCGGGCGTCCACAATTGTCAGATCCACGGCGACGCCGCGGGAGTGCATGGAGCCTTTGGCGGGCGGCGTCACGTAATTCGGATCCGGCGTCTTATCCCACAGCCTTTGCTGATAGGGCCGCGGGCGGTAGCAGTCGAACATCTTGAGTCGAAGTCCGCGTTTTTTCAGACTTCGATTGGCTTTTACAATCGCGCGGGCAACCTCCGGGCGCAACAGGCAGGCCGGGCAGTCGTAAATTTGCGCTTTGGTAAAATTATTGGCCGTGGCATACCGGATATCGAGCAGGATACTGGTATCCAACTGCGCAATATCCACGAAGCCGCTCCGAACGGGCGCCAGGGAGTCGCCGGCAAGGTCAAATGATGCAGCAGACGCAGATTCCGGCGTTTGCAGGAGCAAAGCGGCTGATAACGCATACGCGAGCATGGAAGCGAGGACAGACAAGCGCATCAGGCGTTATTTTTTCCCATATTTTGCTTCATACCGACGGCTCAACTCTTTCTGCTTGTTATCCAGGTTGAGTTCGCGACCCTGGATAAACGCGGCGCTGATTTGGTTGGAGCGCATATCCAGCGCATCGCCTTCGGAGATAAACAGGTTGGCGTCCTTGCCGACCTCCAAAGTCCCCGTCGTCTGCTCAATACCGAGTATCCGCGCGGCGTTTTGCGTGATGCACTGCACGGCCGCCTCGGCAGGCAGCCCGTATCCTACGGCATGACCTGCCTGGAAAGGCAGGTTGCGCTGCCGCCAGCCGCCGTCTTCGCTGATGCAAAATAACACCCCGGCGGCGTGAAGCGCGCCTGCATTAGAATATGGCAGATCCACCGGCTCGTCCTCCCGGCCCGGCAGGCGATGCGTTTTGCTCAGGATGACCGGCGTGTTATGCGCTTTCAGAAAATCTGCAACCTGCCAAGCGTCATTTCCGCCGACAAGGACCGGTTTCAGGCCGTACTGTTCGGCAAAAAGTACCGCCTCCTGGATTGTGCGAGCTTGATTTACATGTACATATAGGTTCTTTTTACCTGAAAACAACGCGCGCATGGCCTCAAAACGCAAATTGGCCGGTTCCGGACTTGTTTTTTGCGCATACGCTTTTGCCTCCTCGAAATAACGGCGAAGTTCCTGTATCGCTTTTTCATAGCCGTCTTCCTGCTCGCCGCCGTCCGATTGCGGGCCGCGGCGTGCGGATCGGGCGCCGGGTCGGCGCGCTTGCGGCCAGTTGAGGTGCACCCCGTCGTCGGTGCGGTAGGCGGCGTCCTCCCAGTTCCAGGCGTCGAGTTGCACCACCGAAGAACTGCCCGAAACCAGGCCGCCGGTGGGTACGATTTGCGCCAACAGCACCCCGTTGGCGCGGACGGTGGGGATCACCTCCGAGTCAGTATTATAAGCAATCAGGGCGCGGGCGTTGGGATTGACCGCGCCGACCTCGGCAAAATCCTGGGTGGCGCGCACAGCGTCAATTTCGACCAGCCCTAGGCGGGTATCCGGCGCGATAAAACCCGGATACACGTGCTTGCCGCTCGCGTCAAAAATTTTACTGAATCGGCTCCGGTCAATCCGGATAGTAGTCGCATCGGCGACCAGCGTGATTTTCCCCTTTTCAAAGGAAATAGCGCTGTTGGGCAACACCTGCCCATTGCCCAGATGGGCGGTGGCGCCCACGATCAGGATCGGACCTGCCTGCGGCGGCGCCGGGGCGGGCGGCTGGGCGGTGAGCAGAAAGGGTAACAGGAGGAGAAAAAGCGTAACGCGCATGATTGAATTGCTAGTGACGTGAAAGCCTAGGTTTTGAATTCGGTTTTGAGGCGTGCGATTTTTCTATAACTACTTTATTGCGCAATGCAGCAGCGTTTTGCCTTCAATGGCGCCTTCCAGCACATCGCCGATTTGCACCGGGCCGACGCCCACCGGCGT
>JAUMBL010000162.1:0-5890 GCA_032115775.1 Saprospiraceae bacterium
AAGTGACGGATATGGACTTCGTCAACTTTACCTTCGCAGAAATAAAAAAAGGCGGCGATATCCGAAAGCAGTTCGCCAAAGTCCAGGATCTGCTCGAACTGATCCCAACTTACAAAATCCGAAATTATGTTTTCCAAAATAACGGCGACTGGACCTTCGACAATATGGCCGGCAAATGGCTCACCGTGCCCGCCTCCTGGTCGAACGGCGCCGCGTATGCCGATTTTGACCGCGACGGCGACCTCGACTGGGTCATGAATAACCTCGAAGACGCCCCCTTCCTCTACGAAAACCGCGCCGCCCAAAAATCCGGAAACAATTACCTCCAAATCGAACTGCAGGGCGATGCCCCCAACCGCATGGCGGTCGGCGCCGCCGTGCTGATCCGCCATAACGGCCGGCAACAATACCAGGAACTCTACCCCACCCGCGGTATTTTCTCCTCCGTAGAACACCTGATCCATTTCGGCCTGGGAAAAGACGCGCAGGCGGACGAACTCACGGTGCAGTGGCCGAACGGCAAAACGACCGCGCTCCAAAACGTCAAAGCCAACCAACGCCTCGTCTTGAAACAATCTGAAGCAACCGGCCGCAGTACCGACCTGCGCAAAACCGTTAAAGGGCTGTTCAAAGAAACCACCGCAAGCGCCGGCGTCAATTTCACCCACACGGAAAATGATTACCTCGATTTTGACTTCTCCTTCCTACAACCTTGGAAAGCCTCGGAACTGGGCCCTATGATCGCAAAAGGGGACGTAAACGGCGACGGACTGGAGGATTTCTACGCTGGTAATGCCTTCGGAAAACCCGCCGCCCTGTACCAGCAAACGCCGGACGGCCGATTCAAACTGATCTCTGCTAAAACCTGGGAACAAGATATGGCCTACGAAGACCACGGCGCCGTATTCTTCGACGCGGACACCGACGGCGACCTCGACCTCTTCGTGGTCAGCGGCGGCTATGAAGCCGATCGAAAATTCGCAAGCCAAGCCTGGGTCAACCGACTCTATATCAACCTCGACGGCAAGGGCAATTTCGCCCGCGCTACCGACGCCGTCCCCATGCTCGCTGACGTAGGCGGCCGGGTAGCCGTACACGATTATAATAAAGATGGAAAACCCGACCTCTTCATCGGCGGCCGCCTGAAGCCCGCCGCCTGGCCGCTCACGCCGCGCAGCGCCGTCCTCCGCAACGACGGCAACCACTTCACCGACGTCACCGCCGCCGTCGCGCCGGAATTCGAGTTCTGCGGTATGGTCACCGACCTCTGCTGGGCCAACCTCGACGGCGATCCCGCACCCGAACTCGTGGTCGCCGGCGAGTGGATGCCCATCATGGTCTTTAAACTCGAAAACGGACAACTCAAAAACCAAACGGCCAATTTCGGCCTCGCCCAATCCAACGGCCTGTGGAACCGCCTCCTCGCCCGCGACCTCGACGGCGACGGCGACCTGGATATCCTCGCCGGCAACTGGGGACTTAATACCCGCCTGACCGCCTCCAGTACCGCCCCGCTGCGCTGCTACGCCCGCGATTTCGACGGCAATGGTAGCGTGGATCCCATCCTCACATACGTTCAGGACGACCAAGAATACCCGCTGATGCGCCAAGATGCAATGATAAAACAAATCCCCGCGCTCAAAAAACGGTTTATCTACGCCAAGGTATATGGCGCCGCTACCATAGACGAGATCTACCCGGCTAAAGAACGGCAAACCGGCACAACGCTGACCGCCTATACGCTGGCCAACAGCTGGTGGGAAAACAAAAACGGAAAATTGATCCAACACGTCCTGCCGCTCCCAGCCCAAACCGCCCCGGGCCTGGCCCTCGAAATCGCCGATTTCAACGGCGACGGCTTCCAGGATATCCTGCTAGGAGGCAATAAATACGGTGTGGAAGTAGAAACCGGCCGCTGCGACGCCGGCGTCGGCGCCCTGCTGCTCGGCGATGGAAAAGGCAAATTCCAATACCTGCCGAATACCGCAGCCGGTATCTGGATGCCGAGCGAAGTGCGCGATCTGGCCTGCCTGAAAGGCAAGAACAACCGCATCACCCTCGTCGTCGGCAACAACAATTCGAAAATGCAGGTCTTCTCGGTTGCAGATTGAGCGCCTATCCATATTAGCCGGCTCGCTGTCTGGCACAAAATGGATCCTTTTTGTCTCAGACGCGACCGGCTAAGTAGTTACAATAATTGGCAACTACTTAGCCGGCTCGCTGTCTGGCCCCAAAAGTCCCATTTTCCGCCATACTTCGCAATTTTTTTTGACCGTAGCGCTGCTACGGCCTGCAAAAAATGGATCCTTTTTTGTCTCAGACGCGACCGGCTAAGTAGTTACAATAATTGTCAGTATCTCCCCCGTTTTTTGTCAAAATTTCTTTTAAAAAAAACGAGACACTGACATTCCGTCAGTTTTTTTCTGCGTGGCACAAGGATTGATTGCTTAAAAACAATTCTAATAAACTGCTGAAAAATCAGCATTTTCGAAAATTTAGCACACGCAAAAACTATGGGAAAAATTATTGGCATTGACCTCGGCACGACGAACTCTTGCGTTTCCGTAATGGTTGGAAACGAGCCGACTGTAATCGCGAATGACGAAGGCGCCCGCACAACGCCCTCGGTGGTGGCATTCCTCGACAACGGCGAACGAAAAATCGGCGCGCCGGCCAAACGCCAGGCAGTCACCAACCCGAAGCGCACCATATCCTCTATCAAACGCTTCATGGGCATGCGCTTCAGCGAAGCCGGCAAGGAAGTAGAACGCATGCCGTATAAAACGGTACGCGGCGATAACGATACCTGCCGCGTGGATATCGACGGCCGCCTCTACACGCCGCAGGAAATATCGGCGATGGTGCTCCAAAAAATGAAAAAAGTAGCCGAAGATTATCTCGGCGAAACGGTCACGGATGCCGTGATCACGGTACCGGCGTATTTCAACGACTCCCAACGCCAGGCAACGAAAGAAGCCGGCGCAATCGCCGGCCTCAACGTGCAGCGCATCGTGAACGAACCCACGGCCGCCGCCCTGGCTTACGGCTTGGACAAACGCCACAAAGATATGACGATCGCCGTGTATGACCTCGGCGGCGGCACCTTCGATATCTCTATCCTCGAACTGGGCGGCGGCGTTTTCGAAGTGAAATCTACCAACGGCGATACGCACCTGGGCGGCGACGACTTCGACCAGGTCATCATCAACTGGCTGGCAGAAGAGTTCCAACGCCAGGAAAATATTGACCTGCGCAAAGACGCCATGGCGCTCCAACGCCTCAAAGAAGCAGCAGAAAAAGCCAAAATCGAACTCTCCGCAGGCGCAGAAACAGAAATCAACCTGCCGTATATCACGGCTGTGGACGGCGTGCCCAAACACTTGGTCATGAAACTCTCCCGCGCGAAATTCGAGCAGATGATTGACCAACTCGTCCAACGTACCCTGGAACCCTGCCGCAAAGCGCTGCAGGACGCCGGGATGCAGGCCGTCGAAGTGGACGAAGTGATCCTCGTCGGCGGTTCTACCCGCATCCCGCGAATTCAGGAAGCCGTGGAAAAATTCTTCGGGAAAAAACCGAACAAAAGCGTAAACCCGGATGAAGTGGTGGCCATCGGCGCGTCCATCCAGGGCGGCGTGCTCAGCGGCAGCGTCAGCGATGTGCTGCTGCTCGACGTCACCCCGCTCTCGCTCGGAATCGAAACGATGGGCGGCGTGTTCGACGTGGTGATCGAATCAAATACAACGATCCCAACCAAAAAATCCAAGACGTACTCCACCGCCTCCGATAACCAGCCGCAGGTAGAAATCCATATCCTGCAGGGCGAACGCCCCATGGCCCGCGATAACCGCTCCATCGGCCGGTTTATCCTCGACGGAATTCCGCCGGCTCCCCGCGGCCTGCCACAAATCGAAGTCACGTTCGACATGGACGCCAACGGCATCCTTTCGGTCTCGGCCGTGGATAAAGGCACCGGCAAACAACAAAACATCCGCATCGAAGCCAGCACGGGCCTCTCCAAAGAGGAAATCGCCCGCATGAAAGCCGAAGCGGACGCCAACGCCGAAACGGACCGCCAAGCCCGCGAACTGGCCGAAAAATTGAACGCCGCCGACTCGCTGATCTTCCAAACGGAAAAACAACTCCGCGATTACGGCGATAAGGTGCCGGCACACCACAAGGAAGCAATCGAGAAACAAATGAACGAACTCCGCGAAGCCCATAAATCCACGGACCTCCCCCGCATAGACGCCGCAACAGCCGCACTCACGGCCGCCTGGAACGCCGCAAGCCAAGACCTCTACCAGGCTACGCAAAATACCAACGACGGCAACGCAGGCGCCGAGGATGCCGGCGCAAAAACCAGCGACGCGCAAGACGTGGAATTTGAAGAAGTTAAAAATTAGTTTCGCGAAAACACCGCATGATGCTCCGCCTTCTGCTATTTTTCGCACCGCTCTTCGCAGCGTACCAATCCGCAGGCCAGGCGTTCTCCGCCCTCTCGTATAATATCCGGTATGATAACCCGGGAGATGGCGAGAACGCCTGGCCCCTGCGGCGGGAATTTCTGGCAGCGCAAATCCGTTTTCACCAACCGGATATCCTCGGTATTCAGGAAGGCCTGCACCGACAGGTCGAGTACCTGCAGGAAGCCCTGCCGGACTATCAGTATGTCGGCGTCGGACGGGACAACGGCGCGCAGGCCGGAGAATACACCGCGCTGTTTTTCCAAACAACGCGCTTCGAAGCCGTCAAAAACGGCACGTTCTGGCTCTCTCCAACCCCCGAACGCGTCTCCAAAGGCTGGGACGCCGCACTCCCGCGGATATGTACCTGGGCCTGGCTGCGCGATCGGCGCTCAAACGATACACTCCTCGTACTCAATACCCACTTCGACCACCTCGGCGCACAGGCGCGATTGGAATCCGCGCGCCTGCTGCTGCGCTTTATCCAAACAAATAATCCCGGAAATTGGCCGGTGATCCTCCTCGGCGACTTCAACTGCACCCCGAATGAAGCGCCTTACGCCGAACTGACCCGGGAATTGTCCGACGCCCGAGCAAGCAGCCGACAGCCGCATTTCGGCCCGCGCGGAACTTTCAACGGATTTGACTTCCACAAGCCGGTCGAACTGCAGATTGACTTTATATTTACCAGCAAAAATATCCGCTCGCTCCAACATGCCACGCTGAGCGATCACCAAGACTGCCGCTACCCCTCGGATCACCTGCCGGTTTTGGCTAAATTGGATTTATCAGACCGGTAATCCGCCGGCTGCCGATGCGCTTCCTGTATTTTTTGCCGGCAACTGCTTAGCCGGCTCGCTGTCTGACGAAAATGGATTCATTTTTCGCCAGACAGCGAGCCGGTTATGTAGTTACAATATAAGTTTTTTTATACCTTTAGCGCCCGGAGATCAAAACATACCGTATATGCCACGTCGCCAAACCACCCGCCACATCCTGATGGTCCGGCCCGCCAACTTCGGCTTCAACGAAGAAACTGCCGTGAACAACGCCTTTCAGCGCCAAGACGGTGAACTCAGTCCGGACGCCATCCGCAAACAAGCTCGAAAGGAATTCGACCGATTCGTCGAGGCGCTGCGCGAAGCCGGCGTGCAGGTGATCGTGGCGCAGGACTCTGCCAGGCCTTACAAACCCGATGCGGTGTTCCCAAACAACTGGGTGAGCTTCCACCAGGAAGGCCTGATCATTACATACCCGATGTTTGCGCCTTTGCGCCGCAAAGAACGGCGCCGAGGCGTGATTGACGCAGTGCTGGGCGCTGGGTTTAGCACAAACAAACGAGTCAACCTCGCCTACAATGAAAAAATAAACCGCTACCTCGAAGGGACGGGCAGCGTCATTTTCGACCACGTGCACCGCCTCGC
>JAUMBL010000163.1:0-22840 GCA_032115775.1 Saprospiraceae bacterium
CGTGCCGTTGTAGTCGTAAAAGTCGCCCGGACAAGCCGCGGCGTTGAGCGTTCCGATGCTTGCGGGCAGGGTCGCTACATTCACCGTGAGCACGGAATCGCAGCCGAGGTAGTTATCAAGGGTGAAAACCTGGCTTTGCCCGGCGGGTATGGGCGTGCCGTTGTAGTCGTAAAAGCTGCCCGGACAAGCCGCGGCGTTGAGCGTTCCGGTGCTTGCGGGTAGGGTCGCCACGTTGACGGTGAGCACCGAATCGCAGCCGAGGTAGTTATTGAGGGTAAAAACACGGCTTTGTCCGGCGGGTATGAGCGTGCCGTTGTAGTCGTAAAAGCTGCCCGGACAAGCCGCGGCGTTGAGCGTTCCGGTGCTTGCGGGCAGGGTCGAAACGGCTACGGACACCAGCGAATCGCAGCCCAGCGCGGTCGTGAGCATGAAATCATAATTTTGCCCGGGCTGGAGCCATAAACCGTTGTATAATAAGGAGTCCCCGGCGCAGGATTGCAGTTGAACCAAGGAAGCGGCTGCCTGGCAGGCGAAGCGCAACAGCAGGCGTGCCTGGGCTGTGGCATTACAGCCGGCGAGCGAAACCGGCGCGGCGCCGATCACGATAGTCCACTGGGCGGAAAGCGCGGCGGTGTCAATGGCTGCCACATAATTGGTGGAAGGGATATTGGTAAAAGCGAAATTGCCGTTTGCGCCCGACTGACTGCTGCCAACGGTTGCGTTGTTTTGCCAGAGTCGAATATCCACCCCTTGGCGCACCAGCGTATCGGCGGCGTCAATAAGGCCGTTGTTGTTCACGTCCGACCATACCTCGCCGAGAATATTCCCGAATCCGTTGTATAAATCCAGGCGTAGCGGGTCGCTTTGCGCCGTGCAGCCGGCGATGTCCGTGAGTGCCGCCCAATAAGTACCGCTTTGTTGTGCGATAAATTGCGCGGTTGTGGCTCCCGGAATCGGCAATCCGTCCTGGTACCACTGCCAAGCAATCACGTCCGGCAGGGGCGGCAGGCAGAGCGTATCCGGTTTGCATCGCGTATGGCAACCGGAGGGCAGGGCGCGGACATTTGGCCCGGAAAGCACGATCAACGGGTCGCCGACGGCTTCGCAGCCGAATTGGTTGATTGCGCGCAGGCGATACGTCCCCGGTTCGGTTGTGGAGAGCGCAGAGCCGATTGCGCCCGTGTTCCACACGTACTGCGTGTTGGGTTCGGGTGCTCCGTTCAGGCTCAGGAGGTTTACGGCGCCCGCGCAGGCGGGGAACGCGCTTTGGCTGATGGTGAACGGCGCCGGGACAGGATTGACCACCGAAATAAACGGATCGCTCACGGCCGTGCAGCCGGTTGCGTTGTCTGTAATCGTCACATAAAAAACATGCGTCCCAATATTCAGCAGGTTGTCGCGGGTATCGGAAAATAGTTGTTCGTCTTCCATGCTGCCGGTCGTCCAGGTGTAACTGTAATTTCCCGCACCCTGGGTGATGAGGTGCACGTCTTCACCAAAACAGGTATTCATCTGTGGATACGCAACGCCGATGATCTGACCCAGATCGTTTTTCACCAAGCCTTTGATGACGGTCTCCGGCGCCGCTACCACGTCTATTCGGACGTCGGGCGGTGCGTAGGTGCAGCCGTCGGCATCGGTCAGGGTGACGCCGTACAGGCCGGATTCCGATACGGCGAGGGTGGGAGTGGTTACGCCGCTGTCCGACCACAGGTAGCCCGTTGCGCCCGCAGGCGCCGTCAGGGTCAGGGTTTGTCCTTCGCACAGGGGCGCGGGCATCGCGGGCGTAATATTGCCTGCGAGCAGATTGGCGCTGACGGCGAGCAGGCTGCTGGTGACGGCGGTGCAACCGCGGAGGTTCGTGGTCGTCGCAGTGATGGTATAGCTGCCCGCCGGAAATGCATGATACGCCGAGTCGCCGGCCGCCGCATTGGCCGCGCCGGAGGCCGGATCGCCAAAATCCCAGGCAATATCGAGGATATCGGGCGCGGGTACGCCGGTAAAAAGCAGCGGCGTGTTGGCACAGCGAACCGAAGGCAGCGCAAATGATAAGGCGGTGCCTTCCGGAATAACCACCAGCGCCGATTGTGCTGCTGTGCAGCCGGAAAGGGCGGTGATCGTCAGGCTGACGGTATAGACGCCGCCTGCGGCAAAAACATGTTGCGGATCGGCGGCGGAAGCGGTGTTGTTCGGGCCGGAGGCCGGGTCGCCGAAATCCCAATTTTGCGCGGTGATGCCGCTGTATGGTAAAAAGGTGCTGATGTTTTTAAATTGTACGGGCAGCCCGGCGCAGGCGATCAGGGTATCAAATTGCGCGACCGCTTGCACGGCCACCGTGTCCCACACTTCGCACACGCCGCCGCCTGAAAGGTTCGCGCGCAATAAAATAGTATATACCCCGGCGTTCGGAAAGGTGAATCCCGCCTGGTCGCCTGCCGCATTTCCCAACAAGGCGCCGCCCGACTGGCCGAAAAACCACTGCGCAGAACCCGCGGCGTAATCCGCACCCAGCGCTGTAAAACTGAAGGTATCGCAAAGCGCAGCCGGGATTGTCTGTATGGTGACTGCTCCCTGCGGACAGGCCGAGCCCCCGCCGCCGCCGGGAATGCCGCCACCGCCACCTCCGCCGCAATCCTCAAACAGCGTCACCGGACCCGCCGCTGCCGTGCAGCCTTCCGCATTCGTGGCGATCACGGAATAGCTCCCGTATTGATTGGCCGTGTATTCCGAACCTGTAACGCCCAGCGGTACGCCGTTTAAAAACCACTCGAAACTCGGCGGCGTGCCGAGGCCGGATAAGGCGCGCAGGCGCACATTGCCGTTATTATTGCAAAAACCCGTGGGATCCGGCGTAGAGACCGACGCGTTGGGCGTCGGATAACTATTGATGCGGAACGCAGCGCTTCCCGTGCAGCCGAAAGCGTCTGCTACCGTTAATAAGTAGTCGCCCGGACTGACAAGCGCCGTAGCGCCTTGTCCAAATCCCACACCGCTCGCGTTTTGCCATTGATAACCGGCAAAAGCGGAAGTAGTCCCCACCAGGGCGGCGCTTCCCGGACACGCGCCTGCCGGTTGCGTCACAACCGGCGCCGGCGGCGCCAGGACGGTGACGGCGCGGCTGACTGTTTGTCCGCAGATAACGGCCTGCACGGTGTGTACGCCGGGCACATTCCAGTATATTTCTACGTTGGCGCTTCCTTGCCCGGAAATCACCGATCCGCCGCCGCCGGGGATACTCCATACCGGTTGGAGTCCTGCCGCCAACGCGCACTGCAACTGCATTTTATCGTGGAGGCAAACCGAATCCGGGCCGCTTAGGACGGCCTGTACCGGGTCGAAGGCGGTTACGGCCACTTGCAGCGCCGGCGAGAGGCAGTTCAGCCCGTCGCTTGAGATGACTTCTACGCGGAGTTCGCGCGGGCCGCTTGCCCCCCAGGGAACCACCAGGGGATTGCCCAGGGCGGTACCGGGCGCTCCGGCGCCGTTTTGTATCGTCCAGCGGACGTTGGCATTGGGCGGCAATCCGGTAGCCCGATAGGTAAAGGGCTCGCCCGGACAAATAACGGCGTTGCCTTCGATGCCGACAGGCGCTGCCGGCCTTGTCGGTACGGATACCGCCCACTCCGCCAAGTCGCTGCAAGATTGGGCGGGATCCACCGGAGTCGCCCGTATTTGGTAAATACCCGACCCTGCCGTGAAATTGGCCTGCAGGCTCGTGCCGACTGCAGTTTGCACGGCGCTGCCGTCCGGCCCGAAGACCGTCCAGTTGCTGTTGATCGGCTGCGTGGGGATGGTCAGTCGCGACAGGAACGTGCCGGTTGAATTTTCACAGCGTTCCACCGGCCCGTCCAGGACGAAAGGCGATAAAACGCGCACTTCAATAGTATCCCGGCCCCCGCAATCGAGGTAACAATTATCGTATTGTACGCTGAGGCGGCGAACGATGCCCGGACTGGGGAAGCCGGCCCATCGAACAACTACCCGGTTCGTCCCCTGACCTTCCAGAATCATACCGCCCCCGGATAAATTCCAGACGAAACCGGCGCCTTGGTACGGCTCGATCGTATAGACCTCCTCGGCGCCCGGGCACACCCGCTCGGCGCCGCGGATTTCGGCGCTTTCGTCTAGTACCGGGATGCGGGTTTCCACGGCTTCCGAGCAACTCGCGCCGGCGCAATTTTGCGCCAGTAAGCGGATTTGCCCCGCCGGCCCCTGCGTCCATTGAATCGTAATATAGTTATCGGAAGCGCCGCCGCCCGACAGGACGGCGCCGTTGCTGCTGACCGACCAGTCGAAGGCGGCGCAACTTGCGCTGGTGGAATACGTCACGGTCGCGCCGGCGCATACCGTGCCCACGCAGTCGAGTATCGGCGCTTCGCCGGCAAGCACCTCGATCACCTGCGTGGCGGTGTCTGCGCAAAGGCAACCGGAACGGGCAATCAGTGAAACCGTATAGACCCCCGGATTGGGGTACTTGTGTTGCGGATTGACCTCGCCGACCGGCGCCGAGCCGTCGCCGAAAAACCATTCGTAGGTGTCGGCGTCCGTACTCTGGTTGTTAAACCAAACCGTTTGACCCTGGCAGATGCGCAAGGTATCCGCCGCCGCCGCCGGCGGCGTGGCGACAAACGCCGCCTTGGGTTCCTCCACGATCGTCACGCAATATCCGTCTTCCCCGACACACTGCCCGCTAAAAACTACGGCCGACACGCTGCCGGCGCCCGGTTCGCCCCAGGTGACCTTCACGCGCACCGAGTCCTCGATCACATACTGCTCCGCGCCGTTGACCGACCACGAGATCAGGCTGTTTGCCAGTAGCCCAGAATTGTAATTCTGCAGGGAATAGGTTACCGTGGTATTTGGACAAACCCGTTCGCAGCTGCTGCCTGCAACGTCCACGCTGTCGCAAAGCGCCGGATTATCCGAAACAATCTGCACCGGTATAAACGGCGTGACCTGTACGGTGAGCGTATCGGTAACCACCAAAACGCCGTTGGTAGAAACCGCCTGTGCCTTTATAAAGTAAAAGCCTTGCAGGGGAAAGCAGAAGGTGTCCGGATTTTCCTGGGAAATCAGGCTGAAACCACCCGGGCCATTGATGCTCCAGGTAACCAGTAGATTTGTTCCGCCGCCCGGATTGCTGGGGCTTTGAATTGTGTAGAAAGCACAATCGCCCTGGCATACCTGTTCAGGTCCAACAATTTGGTAAAAAGTATTTTGCGCGGGCAAAATCTGGAAAGCGAACGCCCAGAAAAGGCCGACGGAGACGAGTGTAAATCGGTTTTGCATGATTAGAAGGCGATAAAATAATTGATTTTGGTATAAGATCAGGCGCCGGCCAGGCTTTTCAAAGCCGCCTTGATCAGTTCTTCCACCTTGCTTATGCCGGGTTGCTCTTTCACCACTTGGTTCAGCGCTTTTTGCACGGCGACGCGGGTAAACCCGAGCGAGAGCAGCGCGTTTAGCGCCTCCTCACGCAGCGTATTGTCGGCTGCGGACGGCAGGATGACCGCGCCCTCGGGCGCTTCCCGGCTCAGTTTGTCCTTCAAATCCAGGATGATTTGTTTGGCTGTTTTGGCGCCGATTCCTTTCACACGCTGCAGGATATGGGCTTGTTCGCCGATGACGGCAGCGCGCACTTCATCCACGCTCATTGCCGAAAGGATGAGTTGCGCGGTGGTCGCGCCGACGCCGGTTACGCCGATGAGTTGCACGAATAGGCCGCGTTCCGCCTGGGTCGCAAACCCAAACAGTGTATGGGCGTCCTCCCGTATGATCAGGTGGGTATAAACGGTCGCTTTTTCCAGGTTTTGGAGCGCCGAGTAGGTGCTCAGCGGAATGTGTACCTGGTAACCCACGCCTTGCACGTCCACGACGATCAGGGCGGGGCTTTTGAACGTAAGTTCTCCTTTTAAATAAGCGTACATATACTTTTAGGGAATGGAGGTGTTCGTTCGAATAAGTTGTACGATTTCGCCGCTTTCCGGCAGGAAGAGGGTTATTTTACCCTGATCCAGCGACAAGATTTGCGCCCGCCACTCCGGAAAATCATTGAATCCCATCGCCGGAAAAATAAACAGGCTATTGGCGGCCGGATTATACTGATAGCGGCGCGACTCCGGGAAGAAAACCTGGTTGTTTTCGCTGCTTTTGTTGTAGAGCGACAGCGTGCCGTCCGGGAAAAAAATCGCATAATACGGCATACTGATGGCTTGCACCAGCCGGTTTACCTCCAGCGTGCTGTCGCGTTCTTCCCAGCGCTCGTATTGCCGCGGTTTTTTAGGATCCCAGTTTTCGTCGTATCCGTACCAGAAGCGGGCGCGTTCCTGGCGGATATGCTGCCAGACCCGGATCGCCTGGGGCGCGGCCGCTGCTTTTTTATCTACTTGGATGCCTTGTTCGGAATAGGCCGTAACTTCCCATTTGCCGAGAATCGCGGGATTGTCCGTTTGGCCGAACGCGAAGGACGCGCTCAAGGCCGGCAGGAGCAAAATCAACAATGATTTTTTATACATACAATCAATTTAAAGTAATCAAGCGTCTGCAGCCACGACCTCGCCCGGCAGATTGCCGCCGTCGTTCGTCCTCCGCCCCGAGTCGCGGCGCCCGGCGCACTGTCGAATAGCATCCCGCTGCAACTGATCGGTAGCAGCGGTAAAAATACGTTTTTCCCCTGAAAGTAAAGCGCGCTCCTTGTCGCGGATGTGCCTACCGCAAGGGGAAAACGTTTTCAACGATTCATTTTTACGTTGAGCAGAAAATTCCAAACAACCGTTTAAAAATTCAATCGCAAGGAGAGTCGAAGCGAGATATTTTTCTGCCAGTCGGCCGACTGCAATCCGCCCCAACGATAAAAAATCGCGCCGCCAAGTCCCATATTCGCTGCATTGACGTAGTTGAACAGGAATAAATTATCGAGTTGAACCCCGCTTTCCAGCAAGGTTTCCGAGGGCGTGCCGAAGCCTGGCAGGCGGTGGCGCTCGGGTTGGCGCAGCCGACCCCAGGACGCATTTTGCAGC
Source organism: Saprospiraceae bacterium (assembly GCA_032115775.1). Classification (GTDB taxonomy): domain Bacteria; phylum Bacteroidota; class Bacteroidia; order Chitinophagales; family Saprospiraceae; genus M3007. The sequence goes on from JAUMBL010000163.1 coordinate 7,020, forward strand.
AGGGTGAGGAAGGGCGCCGAGTGCTTGGTTTTGTACAAAACAGGTCCAAGTTCCTGCGCCAGATAGAAATTGACGATGCGGTCGGAGACCAGCAGCGTGTCGGGCAGCGACTGGAAGGTGTTGCGCACGACGAACAGCCCTACATTCCACCCGTTGGGCGATTGATTCAGCGTGAACAACTTGGCCGCCGGCGCGTCGCCGGTCGCCAGACCCGCCTCCAGTCGCCAGGACAAACGACCCAGCCGGCGCAGGAAGGTGGATTGATAAAGCGCCAGGGTGTATCGCTCGTAGCGATAATCTCCCCCCAGCAGTCCGTCGAACCCGCGGGAATAAGCGGCTTCCAGCACCGGCAGGCGCTGCACGCTGGCGGCGGTGCTGCCTAGGAAACGCCGCACCTCCTCGGCGGGCGCATAGCGAAAGAACAGGCTTGCCTCGCCGAAGCGAAAGCGCGTGCGCGCATCCTCGGTTTCCGGCCTGTACACATAGGGATACAGGGGCGTGATATCCTGCCGACTAATCGTCACGCGGGCTGTAGCGCCTTTCCAAAGTCGGCTGCCGAAGCGCAACCAGGCCTCTTCGATGCGGTCGGCCTTGCGGGCGTACAAGAAACGATCGGTCAGGTTGTTCCGGTTGAGTTCGTACAGCGTGCCGGGTTCCAGCAGGTCGGCGCGCCAGCCTGCGCTGAGTTGGGTTTGCCAGGCGCGGTGGAGGCGCCACAGGGCGCTGCCGCCGTATTTCCAGGTTTTGTCGCGCAAGCCGTATCCGACGTAGGCCGCGGCCTCCAGCCGGCGGGTTTGCCCGAGGGGGCGCGGCTGGGCCGTACTGAGGCCGAGCCCGAGCCGGATATTTTCGTAGTTGTTGAGCGCCAGGATTTTTCGCAGGTTGATATTGACCGGGCCGCGGATCGGGATCAGTCCGGTGGCGAGGTAGTCCAGGATATTAAACACCTGATCGAATCCCTCCTTTTCTCCGATTTTGTCGAGCCAGGAATACGTCTGCTGTTCTTTGTCGCTCAGGGGCGCCCGTTCCCGATAAGGCTGCCACAGGCTGTCGAGGCGCGCGTAGGCATCGGCCTCAATGATCAGCGGGCGCTCCGGATCGAAATCGCGGGCGCGCACGCCCGTGTCCACGATTACCTCCGACAGATAGCTCCGTCCGGCGGCGCGCAGCCCGGTGTACTCGTCCGGATACCGGCGGAGCTGCATTTCGAAGTTCAACTGGTCTGGGAACCACTGTTCCGCTTCCGGCCAGTATCGGTACGATTGTTCGATCAGCAAATCCACTTTGTCGGGCGCTGCCGGGCGCGCGCGTACGTTTTGCACCGCATAGTTTTTGGAATGGATATGCAGCACGCCTTTTAGCGCTGTGAACACCTTGCCCTGTCTAGGGTGGAAAGACAATACCCATACGGTATCGGCGCCTTGATATAAGGTGTCTTCCAGGTGAAAAAAATAACGTTCCGGGCTCCCTGGGCTGACCGGGTTCACGTAGTCCTTATCCAGGATTTGCAGGTAATCATCATAAAACGTGAACGGTTGCACGGCATTGGCCAGCGCCACGATTCCGGCATTACCGGCGCCGCTGACGCGGTTGAGCAGCACGCGTTCTTTCAGTTGACCGGGACGCAGAAAACTGCGCTCCGTTACGCTTTCCATCAAAAACGCGTGGTGGGCCGCCATGGCTTTTTCCACCCGGTTGAAACTGCTGATCAGGTCGCGGTAGTAGGCCTTGGCGGTATCTTTTGTGGCGATCAGCGAATCGAAGGTCGGTCGGTCGGGGAGCAACTCAAAGACGATTTTATTATACGTTTTGCATCGGTAGCTGCGGCGTTTCTCCGGGTTGTTTTGGTCGCGTGCGGCGGCAACTTTCCGCATCAGGATGTCCGCCGGGTTTTCGCCGGCGAGGACGACCGCCTCCGGCAAGTCCAGGTCGCGGGGTTCCAGCACCACCTCCAGCAGTTCCCCCGCGCGCCAGTCGCCTGCGCGCAATTGTCGCGGGGCAAATCCCACGTACCGAAAATCCAGGGTTTGTATATCGCGCGCCGGGCGCAAACTGAACCGACCCTCAATATCCGTCAGCGCACCTTCCTGCCGGCCGCCGTCCACCGCCACGGTCACAAATGCCAGCGGATGCCCTTCCGGGTCGCGTACCCGGCCGTCGAGGCGGATTTGTGCACTTAACACGGCGGCCGACGCCAGGCAGAGGAGCAGGAGATAAATTTTGTGCATAATAAAAAACGCGTTGCAGGTTGATTTGCCCAAAGATCGGTATCCGGCAGGCTACAGGCGCGTATTTTTTCGACTAACGCAAAAAAAGTACGACTTGGACGCAACCGGCTAAGTCGTTGCTGAAAAAAGCACACGCCGTTTGTTTGATATTAAAATGATATCATTAAAATAACTTTTTGATTTTTTATAAATAGGAAAATCCGCTAAATCTGCTTCCATATTTTATTTTTAACGCGTAATTCGGCATAAATTCCAGGACTTGATCCAAGCGGTCGTTTTTTTATCCGAATTGCTAAGTTTGTATTTTACATAAAAAAAGCCGTTTTTAGTCGTTTTTTTAAAACGGAACCCCAACCGGCTGATTTTTTTAAAATATTTTTTAAAAAAGTTTGTAGTTTAATTAAAAAGATATACTTTTGCTATCAGATTAATGTTGTTTAGGTATCGTAATAAAGTCGTCTGCTCGCCGTCTGGCCAAAAGAGGCCCGTTTTTTGTCCTGCATCAGGCTGTTTATCGCTCCAAGATTGGATAGTACGATGCAGCCGTCCGAAATTTTGATTTTCGGCGCACAAAAAATGGTTCCTTTTTTGGCTCAGACGCGACTGGCTGGATACCCGCCGCCAATCTTTTTAACATGAAAAAAAGTTATAATATTTTGTCTGATTCGCGTATTCCGGCACACGGGGTTGCGTCCCGCGCAGGCGGATCTATGCGATCAGGTTTGCATAAATATCGCGTGTCGGCCGCTTTCTGCGGCGATTCCGCTACGCAGCCGATTCTTCACGCTGGCGCACTCCGTCCGAAATGAAAAAGAAAAACTTTGTGTTGCGCATCAACGAGGCGATGTACGATGCACTCGAAAAATGGGCCGCCGACGAATTTCGCAGCGTCAACGGCCAGATCGAGTGGGTGATCGCCCGTGCGTTGAAAGAACACAAACGGATCAAGCAGGAAACGCAGGAGCCGCCTTCGGAGCGCGGAGAAGGCTCCTGACGCCGCAGCGCGATCCGTATCCGCCCCATGCTGATTAAAATGGCCATCCCAAAACCAGACAAATCACGTACAAAATGCACGACAACACGCTTTTCACCGAAAAACAGCGCTTCAATCAGTGGTGGATTTGGGCAATCCTGATCATCGTAAACGGCGGCCAGATCGCCGCTGCGGCATTCCAAATCCTCAGCGGTCGGCCGCTGGGCAACAAGCCGATGAGCAATACGGAATTTCTGGTCGTGGTGGGTATCGCCTTGCTGCTATCACTGGCGGTGCTCGCTTTCCGATTGGAAACGCAGATTCGGACGGACGGGATTTACGTCCGGTTTTTCCCCTTCCACCGCAAGTTTAAATTTTATTCCTGGGATGATCTCCGCAAGGCTTACGTCCGAAAATATGCGCCCATCGGCGAGTACGGCGGTTGGGGCTACCGCATCGGATGGCCGGATAAAGGCGGCGCTTTCAACGTATCCGGCAATCAGGGTTTACAATTGGAATTTACTTCCGGCAAAAAACTGCTGATCGGCACCCGGAAGCCGGAAGCGCTGTCGGCAGTGCTGCAGCAGATCGGGCAGTACCGGGACTGATCCCTCCGCTCATTGTTTCACAAAGCGCAGGGTCGCTGCTTCGTCGCCCCGACGGAGCAGCAGCACATACCAACCTGCCGCCAAATCCGCTACGGATAGTTCGAACGCCGCCTGTCCTGCCGGCATACTCCCCTGCGCAACTGGTCGCAGGAGGGCGTCCAGGACGTGCCAGTACAGCGGCGCATCCGGCGCATCCCGCCGTTGCACCCGCAATGTTTCCGCCGCGGGCGATGGATACAGCACGGTTTTATCCAGATTTTTCGGGTGGTCGAACCGCAGTGCGCGGGCGGGTGAATACGCCTGTGCGCCGTCGAAATCTACCTGCCGCAGTCGGTAGTAATTCATCCCCGGATCGGGCTGGGGATCCGTAAAAACATACTGCACGGTTTGACTGGAATACCCGGCGCCGGCTACGCGCCCGATTTCGCGGAAATCAAGCGTCTCTGCGCTGCGCTCGACCGCGAAATAGGCGTTTTGCTGCTCCGAAGCGGTAGCCCAGTGCAACAAAGCGGCATCTCCTTCGGTCCGAGCCTCGAAATAAAGCAATTCGACCGGTAAAACGCCCTGGCTCGCCAGCGCCAGCGGGGTTTCTCCGTGGTTATTCAGCGGGACGCCGGCGCGGGTTCGGGTGTAGGGATTGGATCCGGAGGCCAACCCCGGCGCGTCCTGATTCCAGGAATAACCATCGTGGAAGGATACATAGCAGTTATTTCTGTTGAATCCGGGCAGTTCATGCGTGCTCAGCCATTGCGGCGCGGCGGTAATCGGCCCGGCGGTACCGGGCTGCATTTCCCGGATTAGCCAGGTTTTGCGCACGGCGAAACCGGTGAGCGGCGAGCCGGACAGACCGTTGCTGAGCGCCTGATCGGTCACTCGGACGAACAGCGCGGCCGGGGCGTCGGGCTGGCTTACCGAAATCGGGTTGAAGTGCTGATTACCGACCGGGAAAGCGACCGGATCGGCGCCGACAGTTTGCCGCAACGCCCCGGCGGCATTGGTTCTGCAATAGGCGCCCGTACTGCCGCCGACCACGCCGCCGGCCGGCCCGATAATCAAATCGTGCGCGCCGTGCAGCACGATTCCGCCGGCCAGCGTGAGGGTTTCCTGCACGGTCGTGAGGCCTTCCAGATTTTTTTGTCCACCCCCGGAAACGGTCAAATTGGCGTACGGGAGCAAATCTTCCACGATTTGCAGCGTGGCGCCCGCGTAGTCCACCGTGGCGCCGCCGGCAAAATTATACGCGTTCAGGTTTGCGGACAGATTGGCGAAAACGACCGAGGAGATTGCGCCGGTCAGGTGCAGCAGGCCGCCGTTTTGGATGTTCAGGCTGGCGATGGCGGGGCCGACGCCGGCGTTTCCCTTGATTTGGCGCCGGACGATGATTTTGCCCGTCGAGCCGATCTGATAGGTAATACTGCCGTTTGGCGGATTGTCGGTGGTGATCCAGAGATCGCGTCCGACGTCCAGCGTGCCGTTGATGGTGAAGATGCCGTCGGCCCAGGCGCTGTTCGTGCCGTCCACGCCGTCAATCGAGACATCGCCGACCGTCGTGACGGTTCGGTTTTCGTTAATGGTGACATTGAACGTTTTTTTGGTGACGCCGATTCCTTCGTAGTATAATGCGGCGGTGGAGGCCCAGTAGAGCGAAAGATTGGCGTCAATGACCAGGTTGGTGGTCGTCGCGGCGCCCGGGCTGCCGTGTTCTTTTCGCAGGCGGGCGAGGTGGATGGCGCCGACGCCTGAAATCACGCAATTCGGGCCGTTGATTTCCATGCTCAGGGTGTTATTCGGTGCGCCCAGCACGCCGGACACCGCCACGCTTGCGCCGTAAATTTGCAAATACTTGTTGGTTGACGGCAGGTTGGTATTGGCTGCCAGGGATCCATCCACTTGCAGTTCCGCCATACTGTACGAGCCGACGCCCTGGATGGTCACGGTGTGATTGCCCTGCACTACGATGCGCAGATCCGGGTGATCGGGCAGGGTGGTGGGTTGCGATCCGCTGCCGTCGGGTTGCGTGTTCCAGGTGGACAGCGTTTCCCATGCGCCGTTTCCCTGCGAGTAGTAGGTGGTTTGCGCGGGCGCGGCGGTGAGCGACAAAAAACAGCAGAGGAGGGCGGCGATGCGTCCGATTGGCCGGCTGCGGCGCGGTGATGATACGCGAAGTGTCATGTGGGTGCGAGATTGGAAGCGCAAACCTACTCGTTGGCGGCCATTTCACGGCTGCAGCGCCGAAATCTGCGCAATTACTGCCGAAACCTAATACGTCGCGCCGTGGGCGCGGGCGCGAACGGGCGTAATTTTGCAGCATGAAAACCGCAGTAAAAATTCGACGTCCCTTGCTGATAGTCGGCTTTGTTTTCGCCGCGCTTTCCCTGGTCGAGGCGCAGTACAACCGTTCGAAAAGATACTGGGAACTGGGCGCCCGGGCGGGGCTGTCCAACTATTCCGGCGATTTGGCGGAGGATCATATTATGTTTGCGCAGACGCGCTGGGCCTTGGGCGCGTTTGTGCGCCTGCACCTCGACCGTCGTTTGTTTATCCGGGGCGAAATCGCTACCGTCCGGCTATACGGCGACGATCGCCACTCGCCCACGCACGCCTGGCGCAAGTTTAGGTTTACCAACCAGTTGCTGGACGGCAGTGTGCTCCTCGAGTACGCGCCGATTCGAATCCGCCGCGATCCGGTTCGCGGGGATGTCAGCCAATTTTTTCACTTTTATGTCTTCGCGGGGCCTTCTATATCGTATTCCCGCCCTCGCCTGGCGTATTACGGCTTGCCGGAGGATTTGGATCGCTACACCGTGGCGCCCTTTCCGGAGGACGGCGGGCGGGCGCGGTGGCTGTTCCACGCCGCCCTGGGGCAGGGCGTCCGGGTGATTTACGGCGACTACTACTGCCTGGCCTTGGAGGTCGGCATGTATCCTGCGTTCAGCGACCTGCTGGACGGCGTGCGCCTGAACGGCAATCCGGATCGGTGCGACTGGTACCACAAGGCCGGAATCTCCTTCTCTTATTTTTTCAGCCGGGCGTTTCGGCCGCCGGACGATGCGTATTAGCGCATGTTTGGAATTTTCTCGCCGAGTCAAAAATGATCCTATTTTTGCCTTCGGCCGAAAAATCCAAACATGCTCTTAGCGCCTGGTCAGGCAGGCAGCAAATTGCCCGACACCTCCCCGAATCCGACGCGCGCGTCGCCTGCGCCTGCATGCCCGCGCAGGATCACCGTATCCCCGTCGAGCAGGAAGCTGCGCTTGCTGCCATCGGCCAGGGTGAGCGGGTTTTTGCCGCCCCAGGACAATTCGAGCATCGAGCCGAAGCTATCCGGCGCGGCGCCGCTGATGGTGCCGGAGGCCAGCAGATCGCCGACGCGGACATTACAGCCGTTCACGGTATGATGCGCCAGTTGCTGAGCCATAGACCAGTACAGATACTTAAAATTGGACCGGCAGACGACCGTTTCCGGGCCTTTTTCCGGTCGGATGGCGACTTCCAGCGCGATATCGTAGTGGGCTGCCTTGGCTTGTTTCAGGTATTCCAGCGGGGCGGGGAGTTGTTTAGGCCCTTTGACGCGGAACGGTTTGAGTGCCTCGAGCGGCACGATCCAGGGCGACACCGAGGAGCCGAAATTTTTGCCGAGGAAAGGGCCCAGCGGTACGTATTCCCAGCGCTGGATATCGCGTGCGCTCCAGTCGTTGAACAGCAGCAGTCCGAAAATATAGGCGTCGGTGTCTTCGATTGAGATCGGTTCGCCCAGGGTGCTGTTTTTGCCGATGACAAAAGCCATTTCGAGTTCAAAGTCCATGCGTTGCGAGGGGCCGAACACCGGCGTGTCTTCGCTGCCCGGGGGCAGAATTTGCCCTTTAGGCCGGCGTATCGGTGTGCCGCTGACGACGATGCTCGAGGAGCGTCCGTGGTAGCCTACCGGCAGGTGACGCCAGTTGGACAGGAGCGGATTATCGGGACGGAACATCTTGCCGACATTCGTCGCGTGTTCGAGGCTGCTGTAAAAATCCGTATAATCGCCGATTTGCAGCGGCAGGTGCATGCGCGCGCTGCGGCGATCCGTTAGCAGCGCGTCTGCTTCGGCGGGGCGCTGCGTTTGGGTGAGCCAGTCGAGCGTTTTTTTTCGAATCCGGTTGGTGACCGGCTTGCCGAGCGCGATGAAATCGTTCAGTACCGGTTTTTCAAAAATCTGTTTAAAAAAACGGCGTTTGCCAAACAGTCCGGCCGATGCGGCCGCCGATAAGTCCAGGATATAATCGCCCACGGCAATGCCTGCCCGGGGGCCGGGTTTTTCTGGCGTATCGAAAATACCATAAGGCAGGTTGTGCAGCGAAAAATCAGAATCGGGGGGAATCGAAAGCCAGGATTTCATTCGTGATGACGCAATTTATAAAGTGAAGAGCTTGGATTAAGGGGCTGCAAAGATACCGCGATTCGCGTTGCGGCGTATTTGAAAAATTTGCGCCCCGCCGCCTCTTCGATAATTCGGCAGCAATCAGATAAAATCCGGCAGAATGTTGGCTGTGCGGCGTGTGCAGGCTACCTTTGCAAGTCCTTTAAACAGGTTCCAAGCCAGCCATTATTTCCGATACAATTAAATCGCGTTCATTATGTCCGATCAAAAAAATCAACAACCCGCAATCAACATCGAAATTTCTGAAGAGACAGCCGAGGGTATCTACTCCAACCTGGCGATTATATCCCACTCCAACGCAGAATTTGTCGTGGATTTCATCCGCATGATGCCCAACGTACCGAAGGCAAAAGTCAAGGCGCGCATCATTCTCACGCCGCAGCATGCCAAGCGCCTGCTTTATGCGCTGAAAGACAACGTGCAGAAGTATGAAATGCAATTCGGAAAGATAGACGAGCCCGAAACGCACAACATGCCGCCGATGAATTTCAACACGCCGCCTGCGCAGGCTTAGAGGTTGTGTAATAATTCCATTGCCGCCCCTTTGAACAAAAAAATATTTTGTTTGGGCACCTGTTTTTTTAAAAAAAACAGGCGCCCAAATATCATTTTATTTCGCCGCCGAAGGCGGCGAAATACCTTTTACACAAGCGCATTAGCCTTTGCGTTTGGCAAAATCCGCCATCAAATCCGCCAGTATTTGCACGCCGGCCTTAGGCAGGGCATTGTAAATCGAGGCGCGGAAACCGCCCACGGAGCGGTGGCCTTTCAGTCCGACCAATCCGGCCTCTTCGCAGGTTTTCAGGAATTCATCTTCCAGTTGTTCATGTCCGGGCGCCATTACGAAGCAGGCGTTCATCAGGGAACGGTCGGCCGGTTCGGCCGTGCCTTGAAACAGCGGATTCCGGTCTATTTCTCCGTACAACAGGGCTGCTTTTGCCTTATTTCGGCGGTGCATCGCTTGTAGTCCGCCGGTTTTTTTGATCCAGCGAAGCGTTAGCATACTTACGTAGATCGGAAATACCGGCGGCGTATTATACATCGAACCGTTTTTGATCGAAACGCGATAATCGAGCATCGTCGGCAGCGTGCGGCGCACCGTTCCGAGCAGGTCTTCCCGGACGATCACCGCCGTTACGCCGGCCGGCCCGAGGTTTTTTTGCGCGCCGGCGTAGATCAGCCCGAATTGGGTGATATCAATCGGTCGGCTGAGGAAATCGGAGGACATATCGCACACGATCGGCACGGGCGATTTCGGGAATTTGTGCAGTTGCGTGCCGTAAATCGTGTTGTTGCTGGTTAGGTGCAGGTACTTCGCCGTTTTCGGGATTTTATACCCTTTCGGGACATGCCGATAATTTTGCTCCTGGGAGGAAGCCACGACTTCTACCGCGCCGAAGGCTCGAGCCTGCTCGATGGCCTTGTGCGCCCATACGCCGGTGTCCACGTAGGCGGCGCTTTCCGACGCGTCCAGCAAATTCATCGGGGCCATAAAAAACTGCGTGCTAGCGCCGCCGCTCAGCCACAATACATGGTACGGTCCGCCGGCAGGCAGCTGCAACAACTCGCGCATCAGCGCGTCCGCTTCCTCCAGCACAGCGGTGAACTCAGGGCCGCGGTGCGACAACTCCAGCAGGCTCAGCCCAATTCCCTGGTAATTGGCGACCGCCTTCGCGGCTTCTTTCAAAACCGGCGCCGGAAGAATAGCCGGTCCGGCGGAAAAATTGATTTTTTTCATGTTTTTGTAAAAATCGTGATTATGCAAAGATAAGCGCATATCGGGATTTTTCGCCCGTGGGGAAAAAACCTCCACACGCCTTTTTCGCTATCGAATGCCGTTTTTAAAACCACGCCGGTATAAAAAATCGAAAAAATGCGGCATTTCCTTCAAAATGACGGCATTTAAACCTTCCACACAAACGGATCAGCAAAAACCAATTTTCATTTTTTTTTGAAAATAAAAAAATAATAAGATTTGATCTAAATAGCATAAGTAATTGATAGTCAATTTGATTAATTATGACTAGTAAATGAAAATCCGCACTTTGTCGTCTATTAACATTTTTTTGTTGAATCAAAAGCTTTTAAAAGTTAAACAGGTATTGTAACTTTGTGGCATCAATCAAAACAATCAGGAGGTACGCCATGAGTACAATGGAATTCAATACCAAGTTGTCTGCCTTAGCGACTTTGTTGCACTCCTTCGCCTATAATTTGACGAAGAACGCGGAAGACGCCAAGGATTTATATCAGGAAACTGCTTTTCGGGCTTTGTCGAACCGGGATAAGTTCCAACCTGGTACAAATTTTAAAGCGTGGATGTTCACGATTATGAAGAACATCTTCATCAACAACTACCGCAAAAAGGTCAAAGCCAACACGATCTTGGATACGACCGACAATCAGTTTTATCTCAACTCCGGTGCGCACGCCACGCCGAATACTGCTGAGGGCAGTATTTTGTTGAAGGAGCTGAACGGCATGGTAGAAAATCTTGACGACAGTATCCGTATTCCGTTTCTGATGCACTTTGAGGGCTTCAAGTACCAGGAAATTGCCGACGAGCTTGATCTGCCGCTGGGTACGGTGAAAAGTCGTATTTTCTTCGCCCGCAAAGAGTTGAAAGAGCGGATTATGATGAATTACGGTTTTCAGCCGAATTAATACGATTTTAGGTTTGGAATATTTCGCCGCCTTCGGCGGCGAAATGAGATAGTGGGGGGGAACCCGTCTTTTGATTTTTCCAAAAAAATCAAAAGACAGGTTCCCCCCCTACATTTTTGTTGTTTTGCAAACTGCCAAGGGTAGCGGCACGTCGGTATCGGGATCGCCAAACGCTCCCTCCCTTACATTTTTGTTGTTTTGCAAACTGCCAAGGGCGTGGGGTGCAATTTTTTCTTTTTGAAAAATCAAAACAAAAAATTCACCCCTAAAATTTTTTTCGTGGTCGAAGGCGCTACAAGCTTCGCGTGCGGCCGCCGTCCACCGGCAGATTAATCCCATTGATATACGCGGCTGCCGGGCTGGCCAGAAACGCTGCTGCGGCCGCCACCTCTGCCGGTTCGGCGAAGCGGCGCAGGGGCGTTTGCTGTTGGAATTGCGCTTCCACCGCCTCTCGGGTGGTTTGTCCGGCTGCCGCCCGTTTTTCGATGATTTCTTGTAAGCGCGCCGTATTGGTATAGCCCGGCAGCACATTATTGACGGTGATGCCGTACGGCCCCACCTCGCCGGCCCAGGTTTTGGCCCAGGCAGCCACCGCCCAGCGGGTGGTATTGGACACGCCCAGATTTTCCAACGGTTCTTTCACGGAGGTGCTGATCACGTTGATGATGCGGCCGTATCCGTCGGCTTTCATGCCGGGCAGCACGGCTTGTGCCAGCGCCTGATTGCAGAGCAGGTGTTGGCGCAGGGCCTGTTCGAAGGCGGCTGCGCTCGCTTCCGTGATCGGGCCGCCGGGAGGGCCGCCGGTATTATTAATCAGGATATGGATGCGGCGGGTTTCCACTAATTGTCGGACCGCTGCTTCCAAGCCGGCGGGATCCGAAAAATCCACGGTGAGGTAACTGTGTTGTTGGCCTTGGGTGGCGTCCAGTTCGGCCACCGCTGCCTGCAGGGCGGTTTCCGTACGTGCCAGGCAGATCACATTGGCGCCGAGCGCGGCCAGTTCGAGGGCGATCGCCCGGCCGATGCCGGCGCCGGCGCCCCCGACGAGGGCATTTTTTCCGAGGAGGGATAGATTCATAGTCAGGCTAAGCGTAATTTAGATTTCAAGTAGTTACGATTTCAAACGCCTTTTTTTCCCGGCTAAAATCCAGGTACGGAAATTCCGTTTCCAGGCTGGCGATGGCTTCCAGTTGCCGGCGTTGGAACTCCCGGTGCCGGGGCGCATCCGGCCGAAAGGGGCGGTGGGCGGCAGCGGCGGCAATCTTTCCGATCTGTTCCAGTACCTGGCTTGTGGCGGCGTCAAAAAAGGCGGCTGCAAACTTACGCCAAATATAATCAATTGCGACCGGTGCGGGGTGCAGCATATCCGGATCATAGAAGCGGTAGTCGCGCAAATCGTCGAGTAGCAGCTCGTAGGCGGGGAAATAGACGGTACCCGGGAGCAGGCTCTCCAGTTCTGCGCAGGCGAGCGCCAGCGCCGCCTTGCTGCGCTGGTTTTCCACCGCGCCGTCGCGCCAGTGCCGCACTGGACTGACGGTCAGCACGATCCGGAGTTCGGGTCGTTGTGTTTGCATTCGATGGAGGACTTCGTACAGCGGCGCGACGATTTCCGCTACGGTCAGTCGTTTTTTTTCAAACAAATTGGCGGGCGCCTTGTGGCAGTTTGCCGCCACCGGGCCGTCGGGCAGCAGCCGGTAGGTGACGGCCGTCCCGAGGCTGAGAATCAGCCGGTCGCAATCCGCCAAAAACGCGGCGTCTGCTCGGTAGGCCGCGTTGATGCGCGCCAGGGTTTCCGCCGGATCCGTACCGGAGAAATGCCCGTGGTGTTCCCAGGTATGCCACAGATCCTGGTGTCGGCTCAATTCTTCCGGCAGGAAAGGCCGATCGCCGTCCAGCAGCCGATCCAGGCAGCGGGCAACCGACACCGGGTTGTACACAATGCCGAAGGGATTGATGCGGGCATTGAACTTCCCGTCTTGCAATCGTCGCCCGATATGCTCCGTGAAACAAGAGCCGATCAGCAGGATACGGTGGGTGTGCGCGAAGGTGAACGCTTGCTTGTTTACCTCGATTTCTGTGCGAAAATGCTCCATTATTGCTTGTTTTTCCCGGCAAACTTGCTACATTTACCGCGTATTTTTATCTACCCAACCATTTTGTCGCCTTATGAATCTGTTGCAACGCCTGTTCGGCGTCGGAAAAACTGAAGTTCCCCAGCCGGATATCCTCTTCGGGCGCTACTCGGACGCTTACAAAAACAGCCTGCAGTTGGCTGCCTGGAACGAGGCGATGGCCTTGTTCGACGCCGACCGGCCGATGCAGGCCTACCGCCGGTTTTTCACCTATCTGCGCGACGAGCGGGAAGACAACCTGCACTGGCGGGAGGCGGGCAAGGCGATCTTTTTCGAATTCCAGCAAGGTTCCCGCATCATCACCGGGCAGGCCGATGCGCAGAAGGTGCAGGCATCCAGCAAAATCGCCAGGGTGAACGATCTGAACGTCGGGTTTTTGCGCCGACTCATGGAGCAAAACTACGCGCTCAAGTTTTGTCGCTACGCCTTGTCACCCGATAACCACCTCGTCATCGCCTTCGATACGCCTGCGCTCGACGCGACGCCGCTCAAACTGCTCCATGCTCTGCGCGAACTGGCGCTGCATGCCGATAAGCAGGACGATCTGCTGCTCGATGAGTTCGGATCGCTTCAAGCGGCGGAAGGGCCGCCGGAAATTTCCATCCCCGACCACGAAAAAGCGATCAAATACGCGTACATCCGCCGGGAAATAGAAAGCGTTTTTGCGGAAATAGACCGCGGCCAACCTGATCCCGCGCAGGTTCCGGGCGGCTACGCCTATCTCTTGCTGGGCTTGGCCTACCGGCTCGACTATATCGTCCGGCCGGAAGGTTATATGATGGATATGGCAGAGCGGCTCCACCATATTTATTTCATGCGGCAAGATCTGTCCGTGCATCATAAACTGCAGGCCGTCAGGAAGGAATTCCAAAATCTGCTCGATCGCCCGGAAGAGGCCGTCTGCAAGGAAATGTACCGTACCCGCAGTACCTTCGGCATGAATCCGCCTATTGGGCACGACCAGCTCGTCAACCTGATCTATGAGGAATTGCCGAATATGGATTGGTATGCTAATCAGCAGTACGAGGCGCTTGCGCTGGCCGTGCCGCGCTATATTGCCGGCTATGCGCTGTTCCATTTCGCGCCGTCGCCGCCGGTGCGCGACTTGCTGCACCTGTTTTTTCAAATTATGGAACAGGATATTTTTGTGGAATTGGGCTTCCAATTGCACTATGTACACGAGGAAGATGCGCTGAATCGCCGAATCATCCTGCGCGAGGTACTGGGTATCCGCGATCGCTACGTCGCCGACTATCCGGATCTCGCAAAGATGGATACGCAGATACTGGATTTCAGTTCGCGCGTGCGATTCGCACGCAGTTATCTCACGTTTGTTAAATCGTTGAACCTTTAAGCCCCTGGCATGCCTGATTTTATTGATATTTTCCGGCAGGTAATTGTGCAAATCGCCACGCCTTACAGCACCGGTACGGGATTTTACCTGAAAACGCCGGGTCTGATCGTCACCAACTACCACGTCGTGGAGGGCAATCGCAGCGTCGTCATCGAAGGCGCCGGCATCGAGCGCCGGCTGGTGGATATCCTGTACGCCGATAAAAAATACGACCTGGCCTTCCTGGCGCCACCCGAACCCATCGAGCATCTCCCGGAAGTCCGGCTCGCAGCGCCGGAAAAAAACCTGCGCGAGCGCGATCCGGTGACGGCGATCGGGCATCCCTTCGGACTGAAGTTTTCCGTGAAGAGCGGCATTGTTTCCAATACCCGGGAGATCCTGAACAATATTCCCTATCTCCACATAGACGCCGCCCTGAATCCCGGCAACAGCGGCGGACCGCTGGTGAACAACGACGGCGAGATTGTGGGCGTCAATACGTTTATCCTGCGAAACGGCGATAATATGGGATTTTCCCTTCCGGTCGCTTTTTTGCGAGAAACCCTCGATGCCTTCGGCCGCTGCAACAGCCGGAATGCCGCCCGCTGTCCAGGCTGCACGAATGTACTGTCGGAACGCCTCGTCGTCGGCGGATTCTGTACCCACTGCGGCCATAAAATGAAACTCCCCGCCGAAGCGGCAACCTACGAGCCAACGGGGATTCCCCGCCTGATCGAACTGCTGATCACCGGCGCCGGACACCGGGCCGAATTGAGCCGCTGCGGCTCCGGCGCCTGGGAAATCCGACATGGCAGCGCCCGAATTCATATCGCCTATCACGAAGAATCAGGCACCATGACCGCCGATGCCGTGCTCTGCCAACTCCCGAAGGACAATATCAAGCCGCTGTACGAATACCTGCTGCGCGAAAATTACACCAACGAATCCGCGACCTTCAGCGTCCGGGAACACGACGTACTGCTCTCGGTCATCGTGCACGACCGCTACCTCAACGAAAGTACCGGCCGCGAATTGCTCCAAAATCTGTTCGAAAAAGCCGATTACTACGACAATATCCTGGTCGAACAGTTCGGCGCAGGCTGGAAAGAGATCTGAGGCGCTATATTGTAACTACGTAGCCGGCTCGCCGTCCAGCTCAAAAAGCCCCTTTTTGTTCTCGAAGAAAAATAATATTTTGAACGGTTGTCTTTTTTTGATTTTTCTAAAAAAAAATCAAAAAAAGACAACCGTTCATCACCCCATTTCGCCGCCGAAGGCGGCGAAATACGCTTTACCAAAGCAAAAAAATCGCCTCGTCCGGCAAAAAATGGAACCTTTTCGGCTCCAACGCGACCGGCTAAGTAGTTACTAAAGATTGTAACTACTTAGCCGGCTCGCTGTCTGGCCCAAAAAGTCCCATTTTCCGCCATACTTCGCAATTTTTTTTGACCGTAGCGCTGCTA
>JAUMBL010000164.1:0-7403 GCA_032115775.1 Saprospiraceae bacterium
TTGCCGTAGTTGCCGAGTTCTGCCAGCGCTTCCTTGCGCCAATTGAGGCCGCCGCGCAAATACAGCCAAGAGAGTGCCGGGAACACGACGAGCACGAGCAACAGAAAAGCAGTGATAAATAATTTGCGCCGATTTTGAGCCGGCTGTGGCGTATTTTTCATAGAAAACCTACAAAACACCGGGGCTACCGGCGGTTAAATGCGCGCGGGATGCAACTGATTTGAATCAAATTGCTTTCGGCGCGTTTGAATAAAATCCTGATTTTTTAATTGACAGCCGTGTTTTTTGATAAAACAAAAGTGGCGAGGTATAGTTGCCTCGCCACTTTCATTTTTACGTAAACGCGATTCCACGCAAGGCTACGATTGAAATTAGCCGCGGCTTGGAAAAACCGGCGCACCAGGAATCAGGTATCCCTGCGGCTGTGTGGTCGGTGCGGGCTTTACCATCTCTTCATTTTTTTCCTTGATCAAATTACGGCGCGCGCCCCAAGAGCTACCCTCTTGGAAGAAGGCGATGATGGCCCATACCAGCAGGGTAGTCGGCAGCAGAACGCTAAGCATCAGGCCGCGCATTTCATAGGCCATGTGCATAAAATAGAAGACGATGAAATAGGCTTTATACAGCGAGAAGCCGACCATCAGCAGCATATACAGGTAGTGACCGAAGCCCGTGCTGAATTTAATGCTGTGAATCAGATGGCCTTTAGCCAAGAGTGCCACGACCACCTCTATAATGGTGATCACGCCCAAAATGATTAACCCGCGAAATACGAGGGCTTTTTGTTCTTCATAAGTTTGATGTCCAGCCATAGCAGCAGAAATTCAAAAGTTCGACAGATAATTTTTTTAATAAGGGGCTGCAGCGCCATTGGCCTTTTTCCCCGACTTATTTTTTAGAGCAGGTAGAATACCAGAAATACGAAAACCCAGACCAGATCCACGAAGTGCCAGTATAATCCTATCTTTTCCACCATTTCATAGCCGTTTTTCCGGCCTGCGTACACGCCTCCTGCCGCATTGATGGCGATAATAGAGAGGAAGAGTACACCGGAGAACACGTGAAAACCGTGAAAACCAGTGATGAAGAAGAACAAAGCGCCGAAAGCGCGAGGGCCGAAGCCGGCTTCTTGTACCTGACCGGCATACGCGCCGGAGGTATATTTCACTACCGGCATGTCGAATTTACCGTCGTGCTTATGCAACAGGTAATTATCGCCTTTGGCAAATGTTTTTACCGAGCCGTCTTCATTGAGCATCGGCTTGCCGTCTGCGGACAGATATTCGCCGTCTGCAACGTGACGGCCGAAGGGATTGACCGTCAGCGACATATTTTCTTTCACGATCAGCGTCGTCCATTCATAAGCCTGGCAACCGAGAAAGCCCGCGCCGCCGAGAATTGTTAGAAACATCCAGAAAACAACGCCCTTTTGATTCTCGCGCTGACCTTCCTGTACGGCACGCACCATCGTCACGGAGCTGAATATCAGCACGAAGGTCATGATCGTTACGAAAATCAGGGGATAGTGCCCGGATAGAAACGGGAGGGATGCGAACACAAAGTCGGCCTCCGGCCAAGTGGGCATGCTAAAACGCAAAGCGCCGTAAGCGATCAGGAAGCCGGCGAAGGTAAATGCGTCGGATACCAGGAAGTACCACATCATCAGTTTGCCATAACTGGCCTTGAACGGCTCGTTTGCGCCTTCCCAGTTATGTTCTTCGGTGTGTGCGTGCGATTCGTGCGCGTGCGTTACAGAAGTATCTGCCATGTTGATAAAAAATTATTTTAATAAGACTTAGGGTGCTGCGTTAGGATTGGATGGTAAAAAACACAAGCAGGTAGATCCATAGAACATCCACAAAATGCCAGTAATGCACAACCAGTTCGAAGCGTTGCCGACGGCGCAGGGTGGGCTTGTACGGCAAATAATAGGCGTGAATCAACGCAACCATGAGCGAGCCCATACCGCCAATAACGTGTGCGGCATGTAAGCCTGAAATCACATACACGAACGAACTGGAGGGATTGATCGTAAAGGTGGCGCCCATCGCATTGAGCTGCACCCAGCCCTGATATTGCATTACAATGAATACGATACCAAGGAGGAAGGTAGCAACCAGCAACCCGCGATACCAAGATTTTTGGCCGTTCACAAATGCGCGATACGCAAAATGAATCGTCAGGCTGCTCGCCAGCATGAAGATGGTGTTAAAGAAAAAGATATCCGGCAACTTAAACTCATACCAATTGCCTGCCGCGCGGCGCACCACATACGCGCTGGTAAAGGATCCGAACATCATAATAATGCTGGCGATACCAACCCACAGCGCGAATTTGTGGGGGTGAATCTTGTTTTGTTTATATTCGGTGGATACCGTTTGCATTTTTATCTGTTGGTTTTAGACCAGCCGATCGATCAGCAGTACAATCAGCGAGAAGGGCAGGTGTAAAAATGAAGTGAACATTTGAAGGCGGGCAGCCTCCCGGGAGCAGTCCCGATACAAGCGCCAGCCCGTGTACGCAAACCAGACATTTAGCAGTACCAATAAAACGGTTGCCGCAATGCCCGTTAGACCAGCGTACCAGCCCAAGAGCGTATTCCCAATCAGGAGCAGGCAAAAGAGCAAAGACAGGATACCGACAGCTGGGCTTTTTTCGCCCCCGGGCGTTGGCAACATGTAAAAACCGGCGCGTTTATAATCATCATCCGCCAACCAGGCCACCGCCCAGAAATGCGGAAACTGCCAAAAGAACTGGATCGAAAACATCATCAGCGCCGCAGGCGATATAAATCCGTCGAATGCAACCGGCCCGATGATCAGTGGCAAGGCGCCGGGAATGGCGCCGACTACCACCGACAAAGACGAACTGCGCTTCATCGGCGTATAGATAAAGGCATAACTAATGAAAGAAAGCACGCCCAGGAAGCCGGCCAAAGGATGCAGCATCGTCAGCAGGGTAACCCCGCCGAGCGCCATCAATCCGACGTACAGTACGGCCTGCGAAACAGACATTCGGCCTGTTGCAACCGGACGGTTCATCGTTCGCGGCATCAGACGATCATATTCCCGCTCCAGTACCTGATTCAGGGCGTTGGCAGCGCCGGTAACCAGGAAGCCGCCGGCCGCCAACTGCAGCATCCGCATCCAGTTGAATGCGTCTCCCGCCGCAACAGCATAAGACATGATGGCAGAGAAAAGAACCAGCAAGGTCAATTTGAACTTAACCAACAATCCGAAATCCACGACATGCTGTGTCCAGTCTGCCGGAATCCCCCCTTGTTGTACAACCTCTTTTGTGCGATCCATGAATGCCTTGAAAAAATAAGATGCGAGAAATGTTTTCAAATTTGAATTCAATCTGGTCGGAGAAAATTTCCCGCCGAGTCAACTTCTGTATTTTCCGCTGACTCGGCGGGGAAAAGGATTATTTAGTGCCCGTGGTCATGCTCGCCCTCGCGGAGCGGAACATACTGCGGGATAAACTCTTCGCCATTTTTGCCATAATCGTACGGCCAGCGCTGTACAGTCGGTACTTTGCCCGGCCAGTTGCCGTGACCCGGTTCAATCGGCGTAGTCCACTCCAGCGTAGTCGCGCCCCATGGGTTTTTCACCTTCACCTTCCGTCCGGAGAAAATCGAGTAGAAGAAGTTGATGATAAAAATAACCTGCAGAAAGAACACGATGATTGCAGCGATCGTGATGAATTGATTAATCCCCACGAAGTGCTTGAAGGAGTCAAAATTGGCGATGCTGTAATAGCGGCGCGGTACGCCAGCCATGCCCGTGTAGTGCATAGGCCAGAACACCATATAGGCGCCGATCAGGGTGCCCCAGAAGTGCAGTTTGCCGAGCGTCTCATTCATGAAACGGCCGAACATTTTGGGGAACCAGTGGTAAATACCCGCGAACATCCCAAAGAAAGCCGCAACGCCCATCACGATGTGGAAGTGCGCGACCACGAAGTACGTATCGTGCATCTGAATGTCAATCGCCGAGTTGCCGAGGAAGATACCAGTCAGACCACCGGAAATGAACATAGATACGAAGCCGATGGCGAACAAGCTGGCGGCATTGAACCGGAAGTTTGCGCCATATACGGTAGAGATCCAGTTGAATACCTTAATGGCAGAAGGTACAGCGATGATCAGCGTGAAAATTACGAAGAAGTTGCTGATGAACGGGTTCACCCCGGACATAAACATGTGGTGCGCCCACACGATAAAGGACAAAAAGGCGATGGCGAGGATGGACAGTACCATGGCGCGGTAGCCGAAAATCGGCTTGCGAGCGTGCACAGAGAGTACTTCAGATACGATACCCATCGCCGGGAGAATGATGATATACACCTCCGGGTGACCCAGGAACCAGAACAAGTGCTGGTACAACACCGGGCTACCGCCGATGCGATCGAGAATCTGGCCGCCCACTACGATTTCGCTCAGGTAGAAAGAAGTACCCATGCCGCGGTCGAATACCAACAACAAAACGCCGGACAACAACACCGGGAAAGAAAGGATACCAATGATGGCCGTAATAAAAAACGCCCAAATCGTCAGCGGCATGCGCCACAGATTCATACCTTTCGTACGCAGGTTCAGAATCGTCGTCACGTAGTTGATACCGCCCAGCAATACGGACACCACGAACAATGCCATGGAAATAATCCACATCGTCATACCCGTGCCGGAGCCTTCAGAGGCTTGCGGCAGGGCGGACAGCGGCGGGTAGGCCGTCCAACCCCCGGAGAACGGCCCAGTGCTCAGAAAGAGCGACAGGAACATCACGACCCCGGCGAGGAAAAACGCCCAGTAGGAAAAGCAGTTAAGCAAGGGCGAAGCCATATCGCGGGCACCGACCTGCAATGGAATCAGCAGGTTGGAGAACGTACCGCTCAAGCCGGCCGTCAATACGAAGAATACCAGAATCGTACCGTGCATCGTGACGAGCGCGTAGTAAAATTCCGGATCCAATTTACCGATACCCGCCTCATTCACCATGATCCATTTGCCGAGGATCGGGCGCAGCCAAGCCAAATCCGCTTCCGGGAAGCCGAGTTGCAGGCGGAATACGATAGACATTGCAGCGCCGATGAAAGCCCAAAAAATCCCGGTGATCAGGAACTGCCGGGCGATCATTTTGTGATCGGTGCTAAAGAGATACGTGGTCAGGAAGTTCGACTGGTATTTGTCGCCATGATGATGCTCGTGGAAATGATCATCATATCCCAACTCTTGGGTGAGTTTTTCGTCGAGCGTTTCGGCAACCGATGCAACGTGAGCCATAGCCAGGTCTTTTTTGAAAAATTTGTTATGTAAAATTGTTCGGGTGGGTTCGGTGTTTACATGCAAAACTTACTGCGAAACAATCGTAAATTCTGTACGGCGATTTTTAGCGCGATTTTCTTCAGTATCGTTCTCGGCCAGCGGCTTGGTATCGCCGTACCCGATCGAGCGGATTCGGCCGGCGCCGATGCCGCGGTCGGTCAGGAACTTTGCCACGCCGGCTGCACGCTGCTCCGAGAGTGTCTTATTAGCGGCAGGATCGCCGACGTTGTCGGTGTGGCCCGCTATTTGAATCGTCATTTTCGGATAAGCACCCATTGCAGTAACGAGGTTATCCAGTTCGTACCGGCTTTCTGCGGTCAGTTTGGCAGCGCCGGATTCGAAATTAATATTTGCCAGCGCCAATGTTTTGTCTGCGCTGTTCGCAGATTCGATCGCTTTTTTTACATTTTCGCTAAACTGCTTGGCGCGAAGCGGCACTTCCATATCTAATACCTTGCCCATGTTGGGGTCGTCTTTCTTGCCGCGAATTTGCGTGAAGTAGAAAGACTGCTGCTTAGCCAACCAAGCATCGTACTCTTCCTGAGAAACCACGCGCAGAATCCTCTTCATTGAATAGTGGCTTTTGCCACAGAGTTCGGCGCAGGCCAGTTCGTATTCAAACGCTTCCCAGCGCTTCGCACTGGCCGGCTCGTTCGGCTCGTTCGGCTCGTTGTATTCCGGATATTTGCGCAGCTCATTGCGGTACTCCGCCGTCGTTTTGACCGGCGTGAATACGAAATACGTGGGCATGCCGGGTACGGCATCCATCTTCACGCGGAAGTGCGGGAGGTAGAAGTTGTGGAGTACATCCTTCGCAGTGATCCGCACGCGGACTTTTTTGCCGACCGGCAGGTAGATTTCCTGATCCGGCACAAAATCGTCCCAACCTTTCGAATCCTTGAAATCCTGACCTAATTGGTTATCCGCGGTTGTCAGTTTATAATTCCGCGCACCCAGCTTGCCGTCCGGACCTGGGTAGCGAATAATCCAGTTGAATTGCTGGCCCGTCGCTTCGATTTCAATGTAGTCCTCGTCCGGATTGACATCGCTCATTACGGTATTCCACGCATTCAGGCCTTGTACTACTAATACGGTCATAACTACTGCAGGGACGGCAGTCCACACCATTTCGAGGCGGTTGTCGTGCGAGATAAACCGCGCGCGACGACCCTCCTGCCAACGATATTTGTACGCGAACCAGAAGAGCGCGATATGCGTCAATACAAAAACGATACCGGTAAATATCAGCGTGACGTTGAACATGCTGTCCAGCGTACTACCGTGCTCCGAAGCTGCCTGGTGCGGGCCGTAGCCCAACATGACGTTCCGGTACTGATACGCCGAGTAGGTAACGCCAAACAGGAACACGACCATGAAGACCAGTGACAGCCAGCCATTCCACTTGCTGTTGTCGGCCATGGTCTCTGATTCGCCCTTAATCTGGGACGTGAGTTCCGTGACCTTACCGATTTGAACCAGTACGATGGCGATCAAAATGAGACAAAGAATGATAATTAGCGCACTCATTAGTTATTTTTTTCTTTAAACTCAAAGATAAATTATTGGTTGAGCATTCCGCTTCTTATTTGACTTAATTAGAATCAATCCAAATAAGGCTCAAATCAATGGTGCTCTCCGCCCTCCTCACTGGCAGGATACACCCCCGTATGGTGGTGCATACTTTCCTCGATGAATGGGTCATTTTTGGGCAGCAGCGAGGATTTTTGCAATTGCGTGAAAAAGAAAAAGAGGAACAGGCTCAGGAACCCGATCATCACACCCAGTTCGGTGAGTCCCGGAATCGTAAAGCCCAGTTGGAAACTGTGTATGGAATCGCCGTGTCCTGCCTCGCCGTGCGCTTCTTCGCCGTGCGCATCGCCATGGGCGGCAGATGCCTCCGCGACGGCGCTGTGATCGGCAGCGCTATGATCGGCCGTTGCTTTTTCGCCGGCAGGCGCTGCGTGGCTGATCGGCGCGGCTTCCTGGTGTTTATTGTGGCCGCCATGCGAAATTTCCATGGCTTCGTGCGCTGCGATGCGCGCACCCGGCTTGATCATATAAAAGAAATCCCACCAGT
>JAUMBL010000165.1:0-3638 GCA_032115775.1 Saprospiraceae bacterium
GTCCCTACGGGATGACAAGGGCGGTTGTAGAACTCGGGGGGCGGACGCCGTTGGTAAGGTACGATCGCGCCGCCCCCCGAGGGCCGAAAGCCGTGCTCCCGGGGGCCCCGAAAGCGTTTCTTATTACTGACGACCGCCCCCGGGGGATCGCGTGCCCCCTTGTCATCCCGTAGGGACCCGTCCGCTCTACGGGCGCGCGCGCAGAGAAGCCGTAATCCGGCAGGTATTCCAATAGCTGCCGCAGCGCGGCGCAATATTTGCAGGATATAAGAACCCGGCGCATTTCGTGCGGTGCAGCGCACCGTAATCCTACCGGCTGAAGCCGCGTCTTAGTCAGGCGTGCGCGGGTGTCCCCGGCAGAAGTGCGATACACCGCCAAGCAACATCTAAGCCTTTGACGCTACACAGCCTGCGCTGCTATGCGGCCGATAATAGGTTTACTAAATTTTTAAAAAAACTGGTTAAATTTCTTATTTTTGACTAAAAACAAGAAAAATCCGCAACCGGCCGCATGAAACAAAAAAGAATCCGTTTTTGACTCGGCGGAAAACCTCCAACCGTGCGCTCCGTAAAAAAAGAGCGGCAGAACGTTCGGTCTGTGCCTACTAATACTGCCGCTCGGCCGTCGGCGCCGAAGCGCCGCGTTTTTTGTCCCGATCCGAATCGGAGCGGGAGCAGGACAATCGCCTGTTCAGTGGATGCCATCCGGTCATCAATCGAGCTGGAAGGACGAAGCCAGGCGGAAGCCGACATTGTTGTTGCGGTTGTCCGGCGTGTTGTTGTTGCGATTCGAGGCGCGGCAATTCTGCGCGTCGTTGTTCCACGAGCCGCCACGGTTCACGCGGTTCGAGCCTTATGGCGATTGACCTTGAAGTCGCAAAAATACAATTTCCTGGAGTTTTTTTGCATCGGCATGTTCCACGAAAGCTAACAGGGGCAAGGCGCGACGGCGGCATTTGGCATCAGACCAAGCGCCTGACTGGTAGGCCTCTTCCACACGGCGCATTTTTCGAATAAACCGCTGCTTACTTTTTTGTAGCAGCCGAACATGATATGGGAAAATATGGTAGCCCAAAAACGGCAATCCGCAACGGGTGCGGTTTAGCGCTTCGGGCTTGAGCGTGCAGCGGAGTGCCGTTTCTACGTACTCCTGTACGGCGGCGTGCGCCTCTCGGAGCGCGCCTTTGTCCGGGCTCCATAGCACAAAATCATCCATATAGCGCGTATAGGCTCTTATATGCAGTTTTTCCTTCACAAACCGATCCAGACCCACCAAGTAATGGTTGGCAAAATATTGGCTGGTGAGATTTCCGATCGGCAACCCGCGCCCCGGGCTTGCCGCGTAGCTGTGAATGATTTGCTCAAAAATACCGACTACTGCCGCATCCTTGAACATATTGGACAGCTGGGAAACCAGCACTTCATGGTGCACGCTTTCGAAAAATTTGCGTACGTCCAGCTTCAGGTACCAATCGTATTGCCGGGTGAATTGACTGGCGCGATCTATGGCCGCATAAGTACCCTTCCCCTTTCGGCTGGCATAGCTGTCAAAAATCTGTGCCCGCTCAAAATATTCGTGGCAGATATTCATCAGCGCGTGATGCAGCACCTGCTCGCCGAATGCCGAGGCGCATATCTGCCGCTCCTTGGGCTCGAAAACCTTGAAATACCGGTACCGACCCACTTCAACCTGCCCACGCAGGACTTGCTCCCGCAACCGCAGAACGTGCTCGTTCAGGCGCTGCATCCAAGCCAGCACCTCCCGGCTGTGGCGCTTCCCCTTTGCGGCTTTCCAGGCGGCAAAACGCAGATTTTCAGGCTCGGCCACCCGAAGGAGTAAATTACCCGCACGTTTCATAGATCGAGCAAACTTTTCAGCCCCTCCCCAAAAGAATCCGAATCCGGCGGCAATTCACGCGCCGGATCCGCCGCGTCCGATTGGGGAAGAAAATACTGCCCGTATTTTTCCACCTTTTTTTCGCCGATTCCTTTTATCGCCCGCATCGCTTCCAGCGTGATGACGTCCAGCTTGGCAAGTTCGGACAGCTCGAAATCATTGAATACGATATACGGCGATACCTTATCGCGCTGCGCCAGCTCTTTGCGGATGACGCGCATAGCGGAGAACCGGTTGAAGGAGGCCGGATCCAACAACTCCCGGTAGTCCACTTTACCGCGCTCGCGCTCGGCAGCAGCCACATCCTCCACATACCCAATCGAAAAACACCAGCACGCTTCGTTCGGCTTGCGTCCGATTAATTTTTGATCCACCTGAAGTACCTTTTTACCGCGCATAAAGGCGTTCATCTCCTCCAAGATCTGCTCGCCTCCTGTGGCCGGAATAATAAATAGTTTTATTTGCATACTGCCGTTTTTTAAAATCCGCGCCGGATTGCCTCGCCCCTTCGCGGGCGGGGGCCCCTACCCCCGCCGTGCTCGGTGCAGGCAATCCGGCGGCCAAACCCGGCCCGGCCCGGCCTGACCTTCCGCTCGATTGATGGCCGGGATGGCAAGCCACCTCACTGGAAGGACGAAGCCAGGCGGAAGCCGACATCGTCGAAGCGGTAGACCGGCGTGCCGCCGCCGCGAAGCGAGGCGCGGCAAAACCGCGCGTCGAGGCTCCACGAGCCGCCACGGTTCACGCGGTTCGAGCCTCGCGGACTATCCACCCAAGCTCGGCCGTCGGTCGGCGCACCCTGGTAATTGCCGTGCCAGTCATCCCCACACCATTCATATACATTCCCGCTCATATCATACAACCCCAGTTCATTCGCTTTCTTTTTCCCCACCGGCCGCGTCGTTTTTTTAGCGCCGAAGGTATTGCCTTTTTCGTAGTTGCTACTGTACCAGCCCACCTCGTCCAAGTCATTGCTACCGCTGTACAGGTATCCTTTACTGCCGGCGCCGCCCCGGGCGGCGTATTCCCATTCCGCCTCCGTGGGCAGGCGGTAGGTTTTGCCAGTTAGGGCGTTCAGTTTTTTCAGGAATTCCTGGATATCGTTCCAACTTACGTTCTCCACCGGACATTCGTCGCAGCCGGTATTGTACAGTTCGGGCGGGTTACTACCCATCACGGCGCGCCACTGCGCCTGGGTGACCTCGTAGCGCCCGATGGCGAAATCCCGGACGGTGACGCGGTGGGCGGGTTTTTCGTCGCCGAAACAGTCGCCATCGCGTTGTGCGTCCTGGCAGCCCATGGTGAAGGATCCGCCAGTTACGGATACCATATCGGCTTCGAGTTTTCGGAGGGGATCGGTGATCTCCGAGAACGACCCGATGCGCTTCTTTGCTTCGGCGGCATGGGCGCCCTCCGGGTAGTCGCGCAGGTAATCGGCGTAGGCCTCCGGGGTGTCGGCGGCCGTCGCGCGCGCCCAGGCCGCGTCGTCGCGCAGGGCGGACAGCCGGCGGCGAGCCTCGGCGGCGTTGGCGCCCTGGGGATGGGCGTTTAGGTATGCTTCATACGCCGGCAGGGTGTTGTCGCGCAGGGCGCGCTGCCAGGCGTCGGATTCGAGATTTTGGTTTTCGCCGGCAGCCGGTTGCAGGCGCAGATCCGGCAATTCGGCAACAGGCGCGGCGCGCAGGGCGGCGCTGTCGTACCCGGGCGCCGTGGCGTATAGCAGCAGCTGCGGGACTGCCGG
>JAUMBL010000166.1:0-9799 GCA_032115775.1 Saprospiraceae bacterium
TTCGGAAAAAGAAAAATGGAGGGGAAAGTTTGTGTTTTCGACGCATAAATCCCCAAGTCCATGCGCAAAAGCGCCCATAAAAATATTCGACAATTTTTACACATTCCAGCCTTTACTAATCAAAATTGTACATAATTATATAAATCACATCTATCATCCTGTAACCCCCTGATTCATCAGGGGGAATCCAGACCTACCCTCCCAGCACATCTATCATCCTGACAAACATCACATCCTATCGCTCTTTACTCGACTTACCCAAGCATTTAGACCATCCATGCTTTGACCTAAACGCGTCAAATTTTTGGGCAAAAGCCTTCTTTTGGCAGCGAACCCCTGTTATTCTGGTAGTTGAACACGCTCTTTGGATGTGATGTTTGTCAGGATGATAGATGTGTTAAGTGGGTTGGCATTGATTTCCCCCTGATGAATCAGGGGGTTACAGGATGATAGATGTGATTCGGACTTCGCCGAACGATGCGTATGGGGTCGTATAAAATGATGCGTAACTTCGGTTCGATGGTAACAAAATTATATCCAGGTAAGGAACTTCCCATCCGATCAAGCATGCATAACGATTGATATTCAGTCAATCGTAACGACGATTTCAAATATCGCACTATAAAATAAATATAAATAGGCGCATAAAAAAACATTTTTTTCTCGATCCAGCAATGGATTTTTACACAATTTGCCATTAAGGATAACTGCGCGTGTGCTTTTACTTTCTTTTCCGAATTATCAAAGAACTTGAATGCCATTTTTACTTGAAAAATGTGTACCCTTTTTAGATAAATATATATCAAATTGGAGCTGCACCCAATAAATAGTAACATTTTGTTGAAAAAGATTGGGATTGTTTGCTATGCGTACCTCAAAATACGTAGATTTGCCGGATATCAAAAACCTTGTATGTAAGTAACATAAACCCATGAATCAGGAGCAAATAAAACTATACAGGACTTTACTTGGCGATATCAAAAATCGCATCCGACAAGCACAAACCAAGGCTATGCTGTCGGTCAATGCCGAAATGATCGCACTGTATTGGGATATTGGCAAGATGATAGAACAGCGGCAACAGTCGGAGGGATGGTCAGCGGCAGTTATCCCGCGCCTATCCAAAGATTTAAGAAACGAACTGCCGGAAGTAAAGGGATTTTCAGAACGGAACATAGGCCGCATGCTGTCTTTTCATCGGCAATATTCAATTTTGCCACAGGCTGTGGCAAAATTGGGCGATGGTTCCTCGATGCCTCAATCACCTACAACGGTAGAATCCTTATATGAGTTGTTATTCCATATCCCTTGGGGACACCACGCCGTCCTGATAGAAAAGGTGAAAGAACATCCGGTCAGATTTTGGTACATGCAGCAAACAATACAAAATGGCTGGAGCCGGAATATGCTCACCCTGATGATTGAAAGCAACGTCTTTGAGCGAAGAGGTAAGTCTGATAATAATTTCAAGTTGGTCTTGCCTGATCCGCAATCAGACTTAGCCGTTCAACTACTCAAAGACCCGTACATTTTTGATTTTGCTACCTTGACCGAACCGTTCAACGAACGAGAGTTAGAGACAGAATTAATAAAACACCTCGAAAATTTTCTACTTGAGTTAGGCGCAGGGTTTGCTTTTGTGGGCAGGCAGTACCCGCTTGAAATCAGCAATCAGACCTATTACATTGACTTGCTTTTTTACCACCTCAAATTGCGCTGTTATGTGGTAATAGACTTGAAAAAGGGCGTATTCAAACCCGAACACGCAGGAAAAATGAATTTTTACTGCGCAGCAGTAGATGATATTTTGAAGCATCCAACTGACCAACCCAGTATCGGTCTGATACTTTGCCAGCAAAAGGACAAAGTGGTTGCAGAATACACACTTAAAAATATCAGCACGCCAATTGGCGTGTCTGCTTATGAACTGACTCGTGCACTACCTGATGAATTTAAGTCCAGTCTGCCAAGCATTGAAGATTTAGAAGCGGAATTGAGCAATGTATAGTAGCAACTTGCCCGCCTCTAATGTATAGAGTATAGACCTTCTCAGAAAAATGGACATACGGTTAAGATTAAAAAAATCTGGTAACTACTTAGCCAGTCGTGTCTGAGACAAAAAAGGATCTATTTTTTGCCAGACGAAGCGATTTTTTGCAGGCCGTAGCAGCGCTACGGTCAAAAAAAATTGCGAAGTATGGCGGAAAATGGGACTTTTTGGGCCAGACAGCGAGCCGGCTAAGTAGTTACATTTTTTTTTAGAAAAAATCAAAAAACAGGCACCCAAACAAAATATTTTTTTGCTTAACGGATCGTTCACGGACTTATGATACACCCTCTTAGTGATTGTCCTCTAACCCTGTGTATTTGTAATCGGTGTCGTATCCCGACCGCCCAAAAAACGCCGGGGTTAAAACCCCAAAAAATATACCCCGTCGTGGTCCCGGCGATAAATCGCCGGGTTAGTGATTGTCGTCTAACCCTGTGTATCCGCAATCCACCCCATATCCACCATCCGCCCGCCCCAGACCCCGCCCAATTCCGCGCCATTCATTCCGCACCCATACCATTTTCCTTGCCACAAAAAGTGCGGAAAACGGATAGAATTATATACATTTACACCCGAAACCGACTGCAACTATGCAACCTGACCAAATCAACTGGCGCGATCTCCTGCGCTCGCTCGCCAACCAACAATGCGTGCTGCTCCTCGGGCCCGACCTGGCGCCCGACGACGTGTTCCAAGGGCTGCTGCGCCACCTCGATATCAATCCGAACGATATCGCCGGGACGCTCCCGCGCGATATCCAAATGGCGTATCCGGGCGAAAATCTCTTCCTCTTCCAAAACGACGCCACACGCATCCGTACCTGGCGCCGCTTCGAGGAATACTACGAACGATGCTACCAACAATTGCAACCGCTCTACGCCCGCATCGCTCAATTGCCCTTCCCCGTAGTCATTAATACCATGCCCGACCTCGGCCTGCGCCGATGCTTCGACGAAGACGGTATCCTCCACCAATTCAGCTATTACGACTACAGCGGTACGCCGGAACCGCACGACCGAATCCAGTCGCCCCCACGCGAAATCCGCCTGCTGTTCAATCTCCTCGGCGTACTCAACGACCATAATTCCCTGGTGCTGACCCACGACGACCTGTTCCGCTATTTCTCCCAAATCCTCGGCGATAAAAAACTCAGCAGCCCGCTCTATATCGAACTGTCCCACGCACTCAAACAAGCCACCGATTTCGTGTTCCTGGGCTTCCAGTTCGACCACTGGCCCATGCAAATGCTCCTCCGCCTGCTCAACCCGGAACGGTACAAGGGCCTGCAATACGCCGTGAACCCCGGCGTGGCCGACCATACCCGGGTGTTCTTCGCCGACCAATTCGAGGTGGAATTCGTGGACGAAATGACGCCCGCGCAGTTCCTCGAAGAACTCTGCACCCGCTGGACTGCCGAAGAACAACAGCGCCGAAACGCCGGCGCGCCGCTCAAACAAACGCTCCGCGACTGGCTGCGCCAAGGCCTGCTGGAACGAATCCTGACAGAACTCCGCCAAACCGCCGCCGCAACCGAGGCGGATCACCAAATGGGCCGCCTCAGCAACCTGCGCCAAAGTATCCGCGAAGGCGTGGTGAACAGCGAAAGTGTGTTCCTGGAACACAACCGCATCCGCAAAGCCGTACAAGATATCATCGAAACCTTGCCCTGACCATGAAACGCTATCCCGGCATCCGCCCCTTCCGCACCGACGAACAGGCGCTCTTCTTCGGCCGCGACGCCGATATCGAACGGCTCTACCGCCTGATGGATCTCGAACAACTCGTCATCCTCTACGGCAAATCCGGCTACGGCAAAAGCTCGCTGCTCTCCGCCGGTATCTTCCCCCGCCTCCAAGCCGAAGGCCGCCGCCGCTTCCGGGAAATCCGACTCGGCCCCTTCATGCCCGGCGCAAGCGCCGCGCCGGCCGAAGCCGCCCGCGCCGCCCTGCTGCGCGGCGCCCCGGAAAAACCCCTGCTCCCCGATGCGCTCGCCGGCCCCAGTATCTGGCAAGCGCTCAAAAACCGCCAGTCCGCCGGCGAAGATTCCTTCCTGCTGGTGTTCGACCAGTTCGAGGAACTCTTTACCTACCCGCCCGAACAAATCCTCGAGTTTAAAAAACAACTCGCAGAAGCGCTCTACTCCCGGGCGCCGAAACGCTACGAAAATGCCCTGAACCACGCTGGCCTCTCCCCCGAACAGGAAGACGCGCTCTACCGCCCCTTCGACCTGAAGGTGGTGTTCTCGATCCGCTCCGACCGGATGAGCCTGCTCAACAGCCTCAAAGACTATCTCCCCAATCTCCTCCAGCACGGCTACGAACTGGACGCGCTCGACGAAGCCGCCGCCACGGAAGCGGTGGTGCGACCGGCGAAACTGACAACCGCAAGCGCCGCGGAGGCAGGCAAGCCTCCAGCCGCAGTGCACAACGCAGCATTCGATACCCCGCCCTTCCAATACGCCCCCGAAACCCTCGCCACCGTCTTCGCCGCCCTGCGCGACGAACGCGGCCGCATCGAAACCTCCGCCCTGCAAATCGTGTGCCGCTACGTGGAAGACCATGTCGCCGGCGCCGAAGGACAACTGATCCGCCCGGCCGACCTCGGGGAAATCAAGCAGATTTTCCGGGCCTTCTACGAGCGCACCATCGAAGGCCTGCCGGAATCCGAACGCACCGCCGCCCGCCGACTGGTGGAGGACGTGCTCATCAAGGACGGCGCCCGCATGCCCTACGCCGCCCAAGTCCTGCTAGCCCAACCAGGCGTGACGCAAACCCTGCTCGACCGCCTCGCCGCCGCCTCGCTCCTGCGCGTGGAACGCGACGAACAAGGCCGCATGATCTACGAGGTAGGCCACGATACCCTGGTCGCGCCCATCGCAGAAGTCGCCCAAACCCGCCGCGACCGCGAGGAAAAGGAACGCCTCCAGGACGAAGCGGAACAACAACGCCGGGAAAAAGAAAAGGCGGTGGCCGCCAGGCGGAAGGCAAAAATGGTGGCGGCCGGCGCAATCGCCCTAGCAGCCCTGGCGCTGGTCGCCCTGCTCTTCGCCTGGAATCAGTACGGAATAGCCCGAGCAGCGCTCGAGGAGGCGGAGAACAAAACAAAAATCGCAGAAAAAGAAAAAGCGGAGGCCGATCGGCAACGCATCAAAGCGAATACTTCCGCGCGCATTGCAGCCGAAAAAACCAAACTGGCGGAGGACGCCAATATAAAGGCGCAGCAAAGCCTTCGGAAAGCGGAGCAGGAAGAAGCAAAGGCGAAAGTGGCGCTGCACCAGGTAGAAAAAGAAAAGGCCGCCACGGAGGAACAGCGACAAGCCGCGCAGCGAAATTATGAATTGGCGCAGCAAAAAACCCAAGAGGCCGAAGCCACCCTGCTCGAAGTGAAAAAAACTACGGTGCAGGTGGTGAAAAATATCCTCGAGGACGCCGCCGCGCAAATCCGCAAACTCGACTACGCCGCCGCCGTGGAACGCTTGCACGATGCCGCCCGACTGGTGCAGGAGGAAAGCGGAGAAAGCCCGCTGGCGGCGCTGAAACCCGCGGTAGCCGACGGCCTCCTGGAGGCGGCATTTTTCTTTACCGAAACCGATCGCTACCTGCGCGCCAAGGTGGAAGCCGGAAAGGCGGCGGAACTGCTCGGCGTATCGGCGCCGCTGCTGGACCAGGCGAAAGCCGCCGTGCCGGAAAGCCGCCAAGCGCTGCTGCAAACCCTGCGCGCCCTGCGCCCCGAGCGCTATGCGGCCCTGCAAAGCCGCTACTACCCGGTGATGATCCCGCTGGCAGGCGGCGAATACTGGATGGGCTGCAATTTTTTTGTGGAGAGGTGTAGCGACGACGAAAAACGCCACCGCGTTCGCCTGCGCAGTTTTCAACTGGCGGAAACCGAGACCACCTTTTGGCAGTACCATCTCTTCCTGGCGGCTTCCGGTAAAAATATTTTCAAAGACCGCCTGGCAGTCGGTTGGGGTTTCGAGGGCGATAACCCGACCGTGAACGTATCCTGGTACGACGCCGTCGCGTATGCCAACTGGCTGAGCGCGCGCTTCGGTTTGCAACCGGTTTATACGATTGATTCGATTGGTCGAAGCCAGAACGATGGTTGGATAGTTGCTTTAGATACCGCCGCTGCCGGATTCCGCCTGCCCACCGAGGCGGAGTGGGAATATGCCGCCCGCGGCGGATCGAATCAGCGATCCTTTATTTACGCCGGCGCCGACCAATCTGCGCTGGATTCGGTGGCGTGGTATTGGGGGAACAGCGAAAGTCGTACCCGCGCCGTTCGAAGCAAAAAACCGAATACGGCCGGCCTGTACGATATGTCGGGCAACGTATGGGAATGGTGCTGGGACTGGCGTGGCGATTATCCGGACGAGTTGCAGGTTGATCCGAGGGGGCCGGAAAAGGGCGTCTACCGCGTGCTTCGCGGCGGCAGTTGGCTCAATTACCCGCAGTTCTGCCGCGTCGCGAGTCGCGACGGCAACAGGCCGGGCCACCGCAGCGACTATATCGGCTTCCGCCTCGTCCGCCCTTTTTAGTCAGTTGGCTTGCCTGTCCGGCCGGTCCTGTGAGCAAACCTACCCCGAGCCTCCCCATGAGAATAGGGAGGGGAGGGGCGAGCGAATCGCTGCAACGAGCGAGCAGGGGAGGGAGGGTACGACCGACCGCGAAGCGAAGTGGCAGCGAGGAGCGGTCGGGAGGGGGGGGTGGGGCTTGGGAGCCGCAAATTTTTTACAAATCATCGCTTAAAATAACGGGTTGATCGCAATCTCCCCCAACCGACCGCCGCCGCCATCACCCAAACCGATAATAATAAACGCCTAGCCCTGAAAGGGCGACATTATTAGCGCAGGGTTAAAACCCTGTGTATTCGTAATCGGCGTCGTATTCGTAATCGGTGTCGTATCCCGACCGCCCCAAAAAAACGCCGGGGTTAAAACCCGAAAAAACATACCGCGTCGTGGTCCCGGCGATAAATCGCCGGGTTAGTGATTGCCGTCAGGTACATCGCGCTACCCCCTCGCCTTCGCCGCCAGGCGGCATTCCGAATCCGGACAGGCGCTGCCGACTCCCGCGCCGTTATCCGGTAGAAAACGAGCGCGATTATGAAAAGTAAATTTTTTACACCGCTGAAAAGTGTTTATTTTTGTTCGATGATTCTAGAATGAATGATAAAGGAAATCTCACACAAGGATTTTAGCGGATATCTGTTTTGGGACGTGGACTGCTCTAAAATAGATTTTATTAAAAGTAAGGCATACGTGATCGAGCGGGTGCTGTCTCACGGTATGCTTACCGATTGGTACAAAATCAAGGATTACTACGGGCTGGATACTATCCGGGAGGTCGTATTGAACCTGCGCTACCTGGATAAGCGCTCGCTGCACTTCTGCTCGGCTTACTTTGACCTCCCTATCGAAAAATTCAGATGCTACACCTACGCGCAATCCAACCCGGGACACTGGAATTACTGAAATCGCTGATGTATGAACCCGTTTTGGCCTCGCACTGCCTGGTCGGCGGGACTTCTTTGGCGTTGCAAATTGGACACCGCCTTTCGATTGATCTTGATTTGTTTACGCATCAGGATTTTAGCGGAGAAATGATTTTGGATGCATTATTGCCAACATACAGTCTGCAGCCGCTGACGGTAACGGATACCATATTTATCATCGTAGCCAACGGCGTGAAAGTGGATTGTGTGAGATTTCGGTATCCATTTGCTTTCCCGTTGGTTCATATTGATGGCATCAGATTAGCAGACATGCGAGATATAGCCCCGATGAAATTGGATGCTGTAACAAAGCGCGGTAGTAAAAAGGATTTTGTCGATATGTACTATCTGTTCGACAGGTTCAGTCCAAACGAAATCCTGACATGGTATAACAATATGTTCAAACACTCAACCAGTTTTCATGTCATCCGAAGCCTGACCTATTTTGAGGATGCAGAGCAAACCGAAATGCCGGTTGTTTTCGATAAAAAGGTAAACTGGAATGCAGTAAAAAAACGCATGGAGGATGTGGTGAGAAGGCATTTTTGACTTTGATTTGCCCGCCGCACAATGCGCTATTTTAGAACTGCTGGTCGCTGGATACGCAGGCGAAAGCCTCGATATCTGGCTGCGCCATTCCCCCCCTCACCGAAACAACCCCCGAAAAAAATCGCCGATCCCCTTCCCGCCCCGGCGCGATACAAGTATCTCCCGCTTGTCGGTCAGCAACAACCGATACCGGTCGGGTTCGTATTTTTCGATGTACTCGGTATTGACTAGGTATTTCTTAGAAGCAACCAAAAACAAACCGTCGCGCTGCAACAATTCTTTGTAAAAGCCCAAATTGCGCGTAGAAATCAGCCGCTCCTCAGGGAACAAATGGACGTACGTGACGGAATCCTCGCCCTCGAGGTACATGATCTGCTGGACGTCCACGTACCGAATTGCCCCCTTGGATAGAAAAAAGGGAATCTTCCCGTTCGGAAGCCCGCCCTGGTCTTTGGAAATCAGCGATTTCAACTCCTCCAAACGCTGGGTCAGATTCAGATCCGGCTTCCGATGCCGCACTTTGTCGAGGGCCTCTTTCAATAATTCGGGATCCACGGGCTTGAGCAGGTAATCAATAGCCGACTGCCGCAGGGCTTTCAGCATGTACTCGCGGGTGGAAAAAGCCGTCAGAAAGATGATGCAAACCGAACGCAACCGCGCCTCGGATACCTGCTCGAGCACGTCAAACATGTTGCCGTCCCCCAATTCAATGTCCAATATCCAAACGTCGGCGGGGGCATCGTTCAGCAAACGCAGCCCGTCCGCGGAATTGTCCGCCTCGCCGACGACCTCCACATCGGTGAAACGCTGCTGCAGGATGCTCCGAACCATTTCCCGCACCTGCG
The DNA here is from genome assembly GCA_032115775.1 of Saprospiraceae bacterium. Classification (GTDB taxonomy): domain Bacteria; phylum Bacteroidota; class Bacteroidia; order Chitinophagales; family Saprospiraceae; genus M3007. The sequence continues at coordinate 8,938 of JAUMBL010000166.1, forward strand.
GATTGTCGTCTATCAAAAGGATGCGCATATCATTTTTTTAATGTTTAGTCAAAACCCCGAAGGGGTGATATTATTCTAGCTAGGTTTGGTTTTCGTCGTCAGAACCCCGAAGGGGTGATATTATTGTATTTTTCGGCTTGCAGGGCAGATATTTTAAAAGCATATCATCCGTTCGCGCGCAGGCCGGCCGAGCGCATTTTTTTAATCGTGATGGTAAATATCGTCCCGCCGCCCGGGCGATCAGAACGGTCGAGCCGGGCCGGATAACCGAGCTGACTCAAAATGCTCAGCCGCTCGCGCAACAACTGGCCGCCCCAGGATTTGCGCAACGCGCTCCGCGGCCGGGGCGAATCGGCGGCAATACCCACGCCGTCGTCGGAGATCGTTATCTGCAACTCGTCCGGGCCCTCCCGGAATAGCACGGAAATGTACCCGGGCCGGTTCAGGGGCTTGATGCCGTGGATCACGGCGTTTTCTACCAGGGGCTGCACGAGCTGGGGCGGGATGCAGAGTTTGTCGGCGCCGGAAGCCCCCTCGTACGCCAAATCGAACCGCAATTTGCCGGCTTGCTGATCGGTCTCCAATTCCAGGTAGTTGCGCAAGCCGTCTATTTCCCGACTCAGCGGAATCACCGGAAACGGGAAACGCGCGTCGGTTTCGCCCGGCATGCTCTGTTCCAATACCTCGCGAATGAATCGGGAAATGCGCAGCAGATGCCGGCCGGCCTCTTCTTTACTCCTGTTTTCTATGAAATTTTGCAGGGAACTCAACAGGTTGAACTGCACGTGGGGGTTCAACTGCGCCATGACGGTCTGCAGGCGCGCCACGGCCAACTGCTCCTGGAGCCTTTTCGCCCGCCGCT
>JAUMBL010000167.1:0-9280 GCA_032115775.1 Saprospiraceae bacterium
AGTCCCATTTTCCGCCATACTTCGCAATTTTTTTTGACCGTAGCGCTGCTACGGCCTGCAAAAAATCGCTTCGTCTGGCAAAAAATGGATCCTTTTTTGGCTCAGACGCGACCGGCTAAGTAGTTACAAAAAAAAATAAATTTTTTCTACCCAAAAATAAGGTAAATTCACTTTTCGCTTCTATCTTGGCTTAAACTTTGCTTTATAATATGCCTAGGATTTTATTATCAAATGAAAAATGGCAAATTTTGAACCATTTTTGACTTCCACAATAAATCCTGGATCTACTCAAAGCAACCTGTATCCGTACCTGTTTTAAAGTACCAGCCCATTTTTATGAAATATCGCCTGATCCCGTATCTCGCCGTCGGCGCCATTTTACTGACGCTGGCGATCATGGTGGATCGCAGCTACAAAGATACGTACTTACTGCAACAATACGCAGACGAAATCACCCTCTATGGGCGCGCGCAGGCGGCGGAAGCGGGCGCTTGGGCGGAAGGGCGGCGTGCCTGGCTGGAGCGATTCAGCGGCCTGGACGCAGCGGCCCGCCAGGCTGTCGGTTTAAACGAGCAGTTGGATTTAGCGGAAAAACCTTATACGATTCTCCTGTTTAAGCGGGATTCCATTTTCTTTTGGAGTAATAATAAAGCCATTCCGGGTCAGACGGATTTGGCTCGAATCGCCGGCCAGGAATCCGGTTCGGTAGCGGATTTGCCCTGGGGGCATTACGTACTGTTCCGCGAATCGGTGGCAGACATGACGCTTTGCACCTTGGTTCCGCTCCGGTTCAAACCCGCCGGCGCGTCCGCGCCGCTATTTGCCGCCGGCGCGCACATCCCCGACGCCGTGCAGCTGTCGCAAAAACAAACACCTTACGCTATTCGAACCGGCGAGCGCGATCTGATCTGGTTAAGCGCCCAGGGAACGCTCCAGCCGCAGTGGGTGCAGTTGCTCAAACTGGCGATTTACGGCCTGCTGGCCGCCCTGGCTTTGATGTGGTTTTTTCGGGGCGCCGACTGGCTGTCAAAGCGCTTGGGGATTTGGGCAGGACTCAGTGCGCCGGCGCTGGCAATCGGCCTTTTCTGGTGGGCGGACAATCATTTTGATCTGTTGGGCGCGACTTTCCCTGGGCTGCCCCTTTTCAGCAACCGCTTTGAAGCGGCGGCGTTCATCGGCCGGTCTTTAGGCGCCGCGCTCATCCATATTATCCTGCTGCTATGGTGGATGGTTTTTTTCCACCACACAACGCGGGCGGTGCAAGCGCGCCGGGTTTCGCAAGCTGCAGGCACAGGTCTGGCGGCTTTCGGGTATTTGAATATCATGCTTAGCGTGTGGTGGAGCGCGGAAGTCTTCCGGCAACTCGTACTGCACTCGGGGATTGATTTTAATTTTAACAACATTGTGGGATTAGACACCCCCAGTTTTGCGGCGCTGGGCGGCATCATCCTGCTGCTGACCGGTTTTTTTCTGTGGTCGCACCGCATCAGCGCGCTGACGCGAAAACTGGATATCGGCGGCCCGCAGCGCGTGTTGGCTCAACTTACAGCGCTCGGCCTTTTTGCCGGATTGGTTCTGGCGACCCCTTTTGATCTCCAAATTAGTCTATTGTACCTGAGCGGTTTTGCCTTGCTTTTCGTGCTGCTGATCGATGCCTTTGTTTCCTGGCAGGAAAGCAGTTTCGTCTGGGTGCTTGTCTGGCTGCTGTGTTTTTCCGGCTTTGCCGCTTTTCTGCTCAATCGCTACAACGCGCAAAAAGACCGGCAAACAAGGGCTGCATATGCGCCGGCGCTGGCCGAGAACCGGGATGCAAAATTTGCCGAACCGCTGCTCTATGAGATCCGAAAGCAAATTGCGGCAGATCCGCAGCTGGCCTACCTGCTGAAACCGTGGCCGTTTAAACCGGAAACCGCTGAATTGGAACAGTATTTCAACCGGTTTACTTTTCAGGCGCAGTATTTGTTTGAACATTATCGCCTGCGGATTTTTGCCTTCGACGGAGAAAGGCAAGCGCTGCTACGGGAGCAAACTGCTGCTTGGGCAGACGTTGTGGAGCGCGGCTGGGAGGCAGCCGAGGTGCTGCAGGATGATCCCGCGATTCGCCACCAGCTGCAGGAAGACGGCCGATTCTGCTACTGGATATATTTTCGCGTTGAGCGCATGCGCGACCCAACCCAGCCTGCCGATGTGTATGTCGCCCTCGAACACGTATATCCGCAAGCTGCGCGCGCCTACACCCGATTGTTTTTTAAAGACCCGTACAAGGGACTCCGGGATCTGCCCCAATACGATTTTGCGGTTTTTTCAAAAGAAAGACTGATTGTGGATCGGGGGCAGAGCGCCGCCGCCGCCGGACGAATCCAACTCGCCAAAGGGGAAGTCCGGGAGATCATCAGCCGAGAACCGCCCCGACTGGATGCCATGGCGCGCAGCGCAGACGGCAGCGCGCGCGCAATTGTGGGCCGGCCGGCAGGCGGGTGGTACCGACAGGTCTATCTGTTCGCCATCCTGTTTACCCTTGCCTCTATCTTTTTATTCGGCCTCGCCCTGCTCAATACCTACCTGGATTTTCTGCCGGACTCTTTCCGCTTGCTACTCAAAAGCAACGGCTCCCTGTCGCGCCGCATCCAATACGGCACCAGCGCCGTACTCGCCCCGGCATTTCTGCTGATCGGCCTGCTGACTTATCGCCACTTTAGCACCAGCGCAACCAACGCCCAACGCGCAGACTTCGAACAGCGCTCAGAAGCGGTACTCAACCACCTGCGCACCAAATTCAGCGGTATCGAACCCGGCGCCGACAGTGCCTGGTCGCAACTGCCCGCCACGCTCAACCCGCTGCTAAGCAGCTTGAACCTGGACGTGAATCTCTATGCGCCCAATGGCGCGCTTGTCTATGCCAATCAGGATGCGCTGCGCCAAATCGGCCTGGTCAGCCGCCAAATCAGCGCGCCGGTGCTGGAAAAACTGCGCAGCGCAAACGCAACGCCCGCCCTCAACGCAGAAGAACCCATGGGCAATCAATCGCTACCGACCCGATATATGCCGCTGCGAAATGAACGCAACCAACTGCTCGGATATCTCAGCCTACCCTACCTGCCGGAACGACAGGCCATCGGACCGGAAGTGTCCGATTTTATGGGGATGCTCGCCAGCCTATATGTCTTCCTGCTCCTGATAGCCGGCGTCGCTACCCTGGCACTGGCTCGCTCCATCATCCGACCCATCCGACTGATATCCGATAAAATTAAGGAATTGCGTTTTGAAGATAAAAATCAACCCCTGGACTATCAGGGCGATCGACGCGATGAACTCGGCGAACTGATCGAAGAGTACAACCGCATGGTGGATAAACTGGAAGAATCAAAAGTTCAACTAATCCGCCTCGAACGCGAAGGCGCCTGGCGCGAAATGGCTCGCCAAATCGCGCATGATATCAAAAACCCGCTCACAACCATGAAACTCTCCATGCAACAACTGGAGCGGGTATCCAACGACCCTATGCAGGCGGCCGCTTATCTTAAAAAAGCCATCACACGCCTCATCGAACAGATTGATTCGCTGGCGCAAATCGCGTCGGAATTCTCCATGTTCGCTAACCTGGAAATCCAAACACGCCACGAACTGGTCATCAATGACGTAGTGGAAAGTGTGTACGATCTGTTTACCGAACAAAAAGAAGTGGAACTGCGCCTCAATATCCCGGAAGAACGAATCCACATCAGTGGGGATAAAAATCACTTGATACGAGTATTTAACAACCTCGTCATCAATGCAATACAAGCAATTCCGGAAAATCGAAAGGGAAAGATAAATGTGCTGCTCTACCGTAAAGGAGACAAAGCGGTGGTGCAAATCCGCGATAACGGGGGCGGTATTCCGCCGGATATCCAAAAGCGGGTGTTCGAGCCGAATTTTACCACGAAATCCTCCGGAAGCGGCCTCGGCCTCGCAATCTGCCGAAGGATCGTAGAGGAACTCGACGGCGCGATCCGCTTCGAAACACGCCAAGGGGAAGGCACGGATTTCTTTGTGGAAATGCCGATTACTTCGGTGGAAACCTAAAAGAATCTAAAAAAATTTAAGGCGTTGGTAAAAAGCCCTTGAGTCTTTTTGAAAAAATAACACATTGAATCGTTGTCTTTTTTTGATTTTTTTATAAAAAAATCAAAAAAAGACAACGATTTTACTACTTTATTTCGCCGCCGAAGGCGGCAAAACCCCAGCTTTACTGTTTTAAAATTTTAATCGTGGACACCGCGTTGCCGCGTTGCACCCGCAAAGCATACCACCCGCCGGGCAGGGTCTCCAAATCCAGCGCCGCCGATCCGGCGCCGGGCGCCATGCGCTGCGCCAATACCTGCCGACCCGTTTGATCAAAAAGGGCAAGATCCGCGCCTGTCTGCTCGGGATCGGCTACCTGAACCAACAAGCGACCGGCTACCGGATTCGGCGTTGCCTGCACGATAAAAGCAACGCCGGACAAATCGCCCGTTGAGACAACCAAGTCGTGCGCCGGCAGCAATATTTCGTCCACCCAAGCGCGATCCGTACCGCCGGTTCCAATGTTGTCTTTCTCGTACGACCAGGTGAAGGTGTGTATGCCCGAACCGACCGGGTAGGAGTTTTCTCCCCAGGATACATTGCCGCTCCAGGAATCCATCAGCACGCCGTCTATATAGAATCGGAGGAAATCGTAATCCGGCTCCGAACTCACCCGACGTGCGAAGGCGATCGCACCGTCTTCACGGACGTCCAGCGTAAGCGTCATCTGCGAACTTTCGTTGTGGGTAATAAACCCGGAACGCATACAATGCGCGCCGGAATATGGCAGGATACTCGTAGGTATCCAGTTTTTGTTGCCGCCGCCCACCCAAGGGAATGCCGTGAAATCGAAGGTTTCAAAGCCTTCTACGATCGGATTCACGACCAGCAGCCCGATTTCCTGTTCTGCGCCGTACAGCCCGGCCTGGAGTTCGTACCGCAAGCGCGCTGCCGCTGCTTGCGGCGCATCGGGAAGCACCGTGATTTCAAAAACCGCCTCCGCAGATCCGCCGGCGGCGTCGAGCGGGCCCATATCCACGGCCGGCGAAATTTGCAGCCAGGGCACATCGGTCGTCAGCGTGCCGATCGCGTCCGTGGAGGCGCTGCCCCCGGTATTTTGGTTCGGGATGCGCACCAGGATGGTTTCGCCACTTTCCGCATACGCATTGCCATTGCCGCCCTGGCTGTAATCGAACTCGGCCGCGCCGACGGACAATGCCGGCGCGTGCAGTTCCACCAGGAATGCTTTGTTGTATTGCAGGCTGTCATTGTAGGTAATTTGCACATTAAAAAGCGCCTGATGGCCGTCTTTCACGTCGGGGCGGACGGAAAATGCAAAGGCCTGCGGCAGCGCGGCGGCGCCGGCCTGGGCGATATCGCCGGCGGTTTCGGTTTCATCCGTGATGGTCACATTAGGATCGAGGGAACTAAGGCTTACTTTCGTCGCCAGGGCGGCTTGCTGGCCGACATTGGCGAGGTGCAGGTTAATCTGTACCGTTTCGCCGTAATCTGCCCGGCCGTTGCCGTTTCCGGTAGGGTCTGCCCATTCGATCAGGTCGGTTACGACGAAAGGCCCGGCGCCGGGAACCACCGAGATGGTTTGTTGATAAGGCGTATAGTTAAATTGCGTCAGCGTCAGCGTCAGGTCGCCCACATCGCCGAGGGCGGGAAATTGCAATTCCGCCAGTCCGTTTTCCACATACGCCACCGCAAGGGTCTGGCCCTGCCAATACAGCGCAGCCAGTGCGCCCTCTACGGCAGCTTGGACGGACAGGGAATTAGCGTTCACCTGGAGGATGCTTTCGTGCGCGGCGTCCAGTTTTTGGGGGAGTCGCGTCCGGGGCTGGGTGGTAGGGTCGAGGAAGGGGTTCCAGAAATCCGCCATCACCTCTCCCCCATTGCCGTAGGCTTGGATCATGCGCGCATTGCCGTACACGGCCATGCTGCCCAGGTTGGGTTTCAGGAAGAGCCCGTCGGCGTCAACCAGAAATTGATTCATCGCGTCCTGCCCTTCCATAGGCGGCGCCCAGCTTTGGAAATCGCTGGAGAAGAATCCGCCGATCCCCCCCCAGGGTTCGCCGGAGGACAGGTTACCGGCGCGTTGGAACGCCTCGCCCAGGCAGTCCCCGCCGCCGTTGTTGGTGAAATTGCCGGTGCAGCAGGCCACCGCGATCAGGATGGGATAGCGATGCGTATTGCGCAGCTGTGCCACGGCGTCGGTGTTGAAATTACCGGAAGCCAATCCCTGCTCCCAGCCGTGTCCGGTATAATTGTACAGGCTCACCCCGCGGGTATTCATAAGTTGCACCAGGGCGGTATTTACGGGGTCGCCCGGCTGGTCGGCGCTGATATCGCCCGGCGTCGGCGAGTCGGCTGCATGATTACCGTCGTAGAACTCCCAGACTTTTTCATACCCGTCGGCCAAGTGCTTGATTTTCCACTCATTTCCGTGCTGCCAGTCGGCCTGCCCGTCGTCGCCGATGCCTTCGCCTTCATTAGAAGCGGAGGCCATGGCGGTGGCAGTCCAGTTATTCAGGCTATCTGCGAGGGGTGCGGTTTCGTAGTCCAGATGCCGGTTTACCATGACGCGGAGTTGCTCCGGATTGGCGGCGTGCAGGCGTCCGACCATAATTTCCGGAAAACGGTCGTTGCCCTCTATATAGCCGAAACAATTGTCGCAGGAATAGGTATCGCCACCGCTGGGGCGCATCAGGGGATACACGGTATTTTGTCCGCCGACGATGAGCAGGTAGGTAATTTGGTGCTGGTTGTAGTAATTGCGTACAAAGTCGTACACCGCGTCGGCGTCCGGGCCACCGGTTTCGGATGCTTTCACGACGGTGGTATGAATGCCCATTTGTTGTTTCCAGCGGACGAGCGGCGCCAGTTCGCTGATCAGGGCGTCATCTGCGATGACCAGCATTTTATCCGGTTGCGGGTTATTGGCGTTGGTTTGTCCAAAAGCATCGTTGTTGACGAACACCTTATTATATAGCTGTTGGAAAGCCGTGCCGGGCGCCGGTTCGGTATCCGGATTTTCGGCCGTCTGCGCGGCGTCGAACACGCGGATTCGGACGGAAGTATAGACCCGCAGTACTTTAGCGACCGGGTTGTATTGCACGGGGAAAATCCACAGGGTTTGCCCTTTCGCATTGCGCAGGGTGAATTCCTGTTGCAGGGCCGTCAGATTGCCTGGATAAAACGCGTCTTGCGAATAGGCGGCGCCAAAGGAGTACGGTACGCTCGCCGGATCCACCTTGCGGAGCAGGTTGCCTTTGGAGGGCGCAATGTCCACGCCGGTATATTCTTCAAAAACAGCCTCCATAATCTCCACCCGCATGGCAGCGCCGGCGGGTATGCGCAGCGCGGTCGCGTATTTGGGCAAATCGGGCATGCCGGCTTCCAGCAGCGGCGTTCCATTTTCGAAGTGCGGTATTTTTGCCGTCCCCTGCGGCGTGACTGCCTCAGAAAACCGGACGCCGGTCAGATCAAACTGCAAGTGGGTTTCTCCTGGTCGGCTGGTCAGCAGTTTCAAATCAGATAATCCGGCATCTTGGGCAAACAGGGCGTCATCCAAGAAAAATACGGTGAAAAAAAGGAAAAATTTGCGCATTGTGAATATAATGAATAGTACGCTGAAAAAACGATTGGTGATAGATTTCTCGGAATTCTACCGGCGATGAAATGAAAAATGTGATGGAAACCTACCGTCGGATCAGCACTTTTTTCATTTCGGCCGCCGCGCGCAGCCAATAAACACCCGCCGGCCAGTCGCGTACCGGCAAAGATACACGCGCACCGCGGAGTATCTCCACAGTAGCCATCAACACCCCTTGGCTATTATATACCGATACCGACAAATCGCCGGCGTCGCTATTTTCCAGGTACAGCCAGTCGGCAGCCGGATTCGGGAAAACACGCCAACCGGTGTTTGCGGCTTCTGTTGTGCCGGTCACACCCTGGGTATGCAAGCTGAAATACACATCCTGGTAATTATCGGTGTTTGAAAGTTCATACACCCGGAACCACAACCAGGCGGCGCCGGGCGTATCACCGGGCTGGACGATCAGTTTTAGATAGGCCTGAATGGTGTCGAACACTGGATTCATGGTAGCATTGTTGGGGATACCGCCGTAGCAATGACCGTAATCGCACAGATCAATATCCCAGCCTGGCGGGATGTTGAGTTCCAGTTTCCGCCAGCGCAGCTGCAGGGTATCGCCCGACGGGTTGTCGAAAAAAAGCGTGCATTCGTTCGCCAGTTGCAACGAAATTTCCTGTTCCAAAAGCGGACCGGGGCTTGGAAAGAAGGTTTGCGCGGCGATCGGTTGTGCGGCGACCAACAGGAAAATTAAAATTCGAATCATAGTCCTAGACACGCTGCAAAGTAGGCCTTTTCGGTAAAGGCATGCGCGATTTTATCGTTTTTTGCTACGCATGCTCAAAAAAATACGTCCTGCGCTACCCGGAAGGTATTGGCGTGCGCCTCCACAATATCGGCGATGCGCTCGGAATAGCCGCCGCCCATGCAGGCGACGACCGGAGTCCGATGCCGCCGGCAGAGCTCAAAAACAATCCGGTCGCGCTCCCGACAGCCCGATCGGGACACGGACAAGCGGCCCAGCCGGTCGGACTCGAGGATATCCACGCCGCTTTGATAAAACACAAAATCGGGCTGAAACTCGTCGAAAAGCCGGGGCAATTCTGCGCGCAGGCGCTGCAAATACGGCCCGTCGGAGAGGCCGTCGGGCAGGGGAATATCGAGGCTCGACTGCTCTTTGCGCAGCGGATAATTGCGCGCGCCGTGCATGGAGAAGGTGAACACGCGCGGTTCTTCCCGAAAAATATGCGCCGTCCCGTTGCCCTGATGCACATCCAGATCAACAATCAGAATGCGCGCCGCCAACCGATGATCGAGCAGATAACGAGCGGCCACCGCCTGGTCGTTGAAGCAACAGTACCCCTCCCCATGATCGGCGTAGGCATGGTGGGTACCGCCGGCTATATTCATCGCACAGCCGTGCTCCAGCGCAAACAAAGCGCCTTGCAGGGTGCCATAGGCAATATGCCGACCCCGCCAGACAAATTTTTCATTTATCGGAAAACCAATCGCCCGCTCCTCCGAAGGCGTCAGTGTTAGCTGGTGGAGCTTGTCCCAGTACGATTTGGTATGCGCGCGCAGCGCCACCGCCTCCGGCAAAGGTGTTGGATGAAAAAAATTCGCCTCCCGCACCGT
>JAUMBL010000168.1:0-4298 GCA_032115775.1 Saprospiraceae bacterium
TGTTCGAAAATTACGCTTCAACTTTTCAGGGCGACCGCCGCGCCCTGAGCGACGCGTCGCGCCAGCGCATCGGCAACCGCCCCCTGCCCTTCCCGTCCACGGAGGAGATGCTGATACAGGCTGCCGAGCGGCTGAAGCCGAATTTGCGGGAGGCTCTGCGGAATGGGCGGGCGGTGTTTTAGGGGGGGATCCCGCGGAATTCGCGGAATTTGTTTAATACCTAATTATTAGTTTCCGCTTGCCTGCCGATAATTGAGTGCGGCGACGAGCCAGGAATAGACTGCGGCGAGGTAGTCGTTTTCGGCTTGTTGGCGGGCGAAGGCACTGTCGCGCAGGGTGCTGAGCAGGGCGACGCCTTGATCGAACCGATAGGCGTCGGTTTCGTAGATTTGTTTTGCGAGTTCGAGGCTTTCTTTTGCCTGCGTCCTGTCGAGTTCGGCTTGTTGGAGGGCGGTTTTGTATTGTTCAGTTTGGTAGTTAAAGTCTGCCTGCAGTTTTTGGGCGTTGAGTCGGTTGATTTCGGCTCGGCGGGCGAATTCTCGGGCTTCCAGGCGGGTTAGTCGGCCGTCATAGATCGGCACGGTGGCGCGGAGGCCTACATAGTGGAAGGGGAACCAGGTATCGGCGGCGAAAGGATTGGGTTGGTCGTGGAGTTGGAGCAAGCTAAAATTGCCGTATGCGTCCACGCTTGGGCGGCGCTGCGCCAGTTGCTTTCGGCTGCGGAGTTCGTATTCGGTTGCGGCGAGATTTTCCGCCAGGATTTCCGGGCGGTTATTGATTTGCGGCGCCGGCAATACGGCCTGCAGTTGTTCTAGGCTTTCGGAGAGCGTCCACTGCGCGTCTTCCGGCGCGCGCATTTGGTAATTCAGGTTTTTCCAGGCCAGGGCTGCATCGGCTGCCGCTTTTTTTTGTGCGCGTTGCGCGTTTTGGAAGTCGAGCAGCAGGCGATCCCGGTCGTTTTGTAGGATTGCGCCGTTTTGGAGGCGGACGTTTGCAGTTTCCAGGAGCGTTTGTGCGCGGCTTTCGGCTTGTATTGCGAGGCGGAGGCGTTCTTGTTGCCAGAGGGTATTGTAGTAAGCGGCGGCGACTTCGAAGCGGGCGTCTGATTCCCGGCGGCGGACTTCGTTGCGTTGGCGTTCGGTTTCGTTGTTGTTGATTTGGCGGTCTATTCGACTGCTTGCATCCACGATTTTTTGGGTTGCTTGTACGCTCAGGGCATTGTTGAAGGGCGCGCCGAAGCGCACTGTTCGGGTGGCGTCGGGCGCAACTCCCGGAATACCGAAAGCGCCGATGGGCAGCACGTTGGATTGCAGCAGGGTGTTCCAACGCAGGTCTGCCGAGGCGCTTAGGTTCGGCAGCCATTGTGCGCGCACCTTTTCGTTGGCGGATTCGGCGATGCTTACCGCTAGGTTTTGAGCCTGGAGTTCCTGCCGGTTGGCGCGTGCGCGTTGGAAGGCTTCTTCGAGCGACAGATTGGGGGCGTCCTGTGCCCGGGCGGATTGGATCAGGAGGAGCGACCAGCAGGCGAAGGCCATATATCCTGCGCGCTGCCAGGTTTTGCGCATGCGTTCTGTGATAATTTTCATAAAATCAGGATAATATAGTCATGCCGGCTCTAAAAATCAAACGAATTACCGAATATTTTATAGCAGCGGTACGGGTAAGGCGGGTTTATTGTCGGAAAATCTGCGCCGGTTCCAGGGAGTTGATACGTCGGATGGCGAATAGGCTGCCGCCCAGCGAGATGATCAGCGTGAGCAGGAAAAAGCTTATTTGGACGGCGGGCGGAAAATTAAAAATCGTGCCGGCTTGGGCGATGCCCATTCGGAAACCCTCCACCAGCAAGCGCCCGAACGCGAAGCCCACGAGGGAGATCAGCAGCGCTTGCGAGAGGATCAGGCGAGTGATATAGCCGTTGGTTGCGCCGATGGCTTTCAGCGTGCCATAATCGCGCAGGCGGTCTATGGCGGCAGAGTACAGCGTCAGGCCGATGATCACCAGTCCGGACAACACGGCAAAAATAATCAGCGTGCCGACCGACAGTGCGATGCCGCTGGAGCGCAGGATATTATTCACGGTGGATGCGGCGAAGGCTTCGCCGTCCCAGGCGCGCACCATCGGCATGGCGCCGTTGATGGCGGCGATCACCTGCTGTTTGTTGGTTTCCGGCTTCCAGCGCACCAAGAATGCGCTGGCTTTTGTGGTGGGGAAATTGGCCAGCGCCCTGGCCCGTTCGATGGTGGTGAATACGTAAGCCGGCGCTCCAAAACCCCGTACACCCTTGGTTTGCGCGGCGTTATAGACCTTTTTCCCGTTTATTTCGAAATATTCGCCCGGCTCTACCCCGCCCAGCGTATTTTTATCAAAGAATTCGGTGACCACGGCGCCTTCCGGCAGCATATCGCCGGGGCGAATCGGATTGAATCCCCAGGGGCCGCCGACAAAATTCGGCGCTTCGGCGCCTACGAGGGTGACGCCGCTCGATTTTCCGTTGGTGAAACGGGCGGCGGCGCCCGCGATAACTACCGGGTGGACGTCGGCGACGCCCGCCAGGGCGGCGATTTGCCGACCCACCCGCACATCGAGCGCGGCGAGCTGATTTACATTGTCCGTTTTGGCGTCCACCACCCAGATATACCGGTCGTTATTCGACACGATGCTTTTCATCGCGTCGGTCAGGAAAATAAAAATACCTGCCTGTTGGCCGACCAGGAATATCGAGATGATAATACCGACGAGCGCCCCGATGGATTTGGGTTTGTCGTAGAGGATAAATTTGAGTGCGGTAGTGAACATACGTTACAGTCCTAGGCAGATATATTTTATTTCCATAAATTCTTCCAGGCCATATTTCGAGCCTTCGCGGCCGATACCGCTTTCTTTCACGCCGCCGAAGGGCGCCACGGCCGTGCCCAGCACGCCGGTATTGACGCCCACCATACCATATTCGAGCGCTTCCGCCACCCGGAAAATGCGGCCGATATCGCGGCCGTAGAAATAAGCGGCCAGTCCGTACCGGGTATCGTTTGCGATGTGGATGGCTTCAGGCTCCGTATCAAAACGGATTACAGGTGCAACCGGACCGAAAATTTCCTCCTGCATGATATCCATGTCCGGTTTTACGTCGGCGACAACCGTTGGTTCGTAGAACGTGCCTTCCAGGCGTTTGCCACCGGTGGCCACCCGGGCGCCTTTTTGCAGGGCGTCTTGTAGGAGGCGTTCCACCTTTTCCACCGCTTCCATATTGATAAGCGGGCCGATGCTCACGCCGGCTTCCGTGCCTGCGCCCACCTTTTGTTTGGACACCGCTTCGGTGAATTTTTCCATGAATGCGGCATAGATACCCGATTGCACCAGCATACGGTTGGCGCAGATGCAGGTTTGGCCCGTATTTCGGTATTTGGAAGTGAGTGCGCCCTCTACGGCGGCCTCCAGGTCGGCGTCGTCAAAAATGATAAACGGCGCGTTGCCGCCCAGTTCGAGCGACAGTTTTTTTACTGTGTCGGCGCATTGGCGCATCAGCAGTTTGCCGACTTCCGTGCTGCCGGTGAAAGAAATTTTTCGGACACTTGGGTGGCTGGTCAGTTCGCGACCGATAGCCGGCGCGTCCATGCCGGTGACGATATTGAGTACACCGGGCGGCATTCCGGCGCGCAGCGCAAGTTCTGCCAGCGCCAGCGCCGACAGCGGCGTTTCTTCCGAGGGTTTCACGACCACCGTGCAGCCGGCGGCCAGTGCCGGTGCGATTTTGCGGGTGATCATGGCGTTGGGGAAATTCCAAGGCGTGATTGCGCCGACCACGCCGACGGGTTGTTTGACCACCAGCAGGCGTTGTCCGGCGAGGTGCGTGGGGATAATATCGCCGTAGGCGCGTTTGCCTTCTTCGGCGAACCACTCGATGAACGTGGCGCCGTACCGGATTTCGCCCCGGGCTTCCGCCAGCGGCTTGCCCTGTTCGGCGGTGAGGAGTTGGGCGAGGTCTTCGGCATTTTCAAGAATCAGGTCGTGCCATTTTTGGAGTATTTTAGCGCGTTGGCCGGCTGTTTTGGCGCTCCAGCCCGGCAGGGCGGCTTCGGCCGCTTCGATGGCTCGGCGCGTTTCTTCGGCTTGGCAGTCGGTCGCCTGGGCGATCAGCGCACCGTTGGCCGGGTTGCGCACGTCGAAGGCGGCATGATCGGCGGCGTTGATCCATTCGTTGTTGATGAAAGCCTGGTTTCGGAGTAGCGAGGCGTCTTTCAGCATGTGCAGCTTGTATTTTATTTAGGGCAAAGATAGCGATTTGGGGATTGGCGGGGGGG
>JAUMBL010000169.1:0-5562 GCA_032115775.1 Saprospiraceae bacterium
ATTGTAAAGATTACCTATGCAGGAAAGCAGGTGTTCGTCCGTTATGAAATTTACGTATTTGTGTTCCATTTAATCGTGCGTATCATTTTAATTAATAATTTCAATTCATCTCATCCGGCCGGATGTTTTTGATTTCACCAGCCGGCTCCGCAGAAACGCCTGTCGCAGCCAGGTTCCGAAAAACCAGGCTGCCCGCCAACATACCGAGAGCGCTGGCGGCAAGTCCGTACAGCATCGGCGGAATTTGCATCCAGATATTGCTGTTGTCCGCGCCGTCGCCGATGAGCCACAAGGACGCAATCCATCCGAGCATACCGAAGATCATCGAGAGAATGGCGCCGGTGGCCGTGGCTTTTTTCCAATACAAGCCGGCCAACAGGGGTACGAACAGCGACACCAGGCTAAAAACGGACGATTCGCCGACCAATTCATAGATATTGCCGCGCATCATAGCCATGGCGCCGGTCACTACGCCCACCCCGGCCACCGACCAACGCATGACGCGCAGCAACCCGGCGTCGGAAATCGAGCGCATCATCGGTTTGACCAAATTTTCTCCGATGACGGTAGCCGGCGCCAGCATGGCGCCGCTGCACGTGCTCAGGATGGCGGAGAGCAGGGCGCCGAAAAACAAGACTTGCAGGGTCAGGCTGCCGTGCTGCAACACCATCGTGGGCAGCAACATTTGGATGTCGCCTTGCATCAACTCCGGATACAGGATCCGGCCGCCGTAGGCGATGAGCAGCGGCAAAAAAGCGATGCTGAGATACATGCCTGCCGACCAATAGCAGGCGTGCTCGGCCGTGCGCGCGGTTTTGGAGGCCATGACGCGCTGAAATATGTCCTGCTGGGCAATGCTCCCCAAACCAATGGTCATCCAAGCGGCAACCCAATGGATCATCGGTGTCGGTTCGGGCGCCGGGAAAAAGCGAAAAAAATCCGGCGGCGCCGACGCGATCATCACGTCCAAGCCGCCGACCTGCCCCACCACGTCTATCGCCAGTGCCACCAAGCCGATGATGATGACGATCGTTTGTACAAAATCAGTGACGGCGACCGACCACATGCCGCCCACAAAGGTGTAGAACACCACGATCACGGTGCAGATGGCCACGCCCAGCTCCCGGTCTATACCCGCAACGGTCTGCAGGATAATCGCCAGTGCGATCAATTGAGCCGCGATCCAGCTGAAATACGAGGGCGCCATGAAGATGGCGGAGACGATTTCGGAGCTGCGGTTGTACCGCAAGCGGAAAAAATCGCTGAACGTCAGCAAATTGAGTTTGTACAGCGGTCGCGCAATCAGGCGGCCGGCCAACAGCAGGCAGAGCGCGGCGCCGAAGGGGTCTTCGATCACGCCGATCAGGCCGTGCGAAACAAATTCGGAAGACGCGCCGAGGACGGTTTCGGAGCCAAACCAAGTGGCAAACAGCGCGCAAGAGGCCATAAACAGCGGCAGCTGCTTGCCCGCTACGGCAAAGTCCGCGGAAGTTTTAACGCGCCGGGCGGCATGCCAGCCGAGTGCGACCGTCCCGGCCAGGTACAATACAATAAATGCGATCAGCATGGTACGCGGCAAAGATAGCGAAAAATACTAGTGCAGCGTCCGTATATTCCTGTGCTGTTTAGAACAGTTTCCTATTGATCCGAATCGCCTGCCGCCGGCGGGTAAGTGATATCCAGCACCCGCAGCCGGTGTTTTTTACCCATCGTGAGGGTACGCGGCCGCGTCAGCCACCAGGCGGCCGGGAGGGTGGTACCGGCGATAATCGCCGCGGTGTTCCAGTTGATTTCATCGTCGTTGTACAGAAACTGTCCGATTGCGGAATAGCCCGCCCAAGAGATGCCGAACACGCCGAGCATGGCGCCGATGCCCCGCGCGCCACCGGATTTTTGTCGTTTCAACGCCTCAATATCGGATATTTTGTACCAGAGCAAATCGAGTTTGACCCGTTGTCCTTCCACATCCAGATCCGTAATTGCCGCCCGTTCCCATTCGGCCTCCGGATCCTGAAGCCGGAATGTAAGCGGAGTTCCTATCGGCATTTTCACCGTGCGGGCGCGGTGCGCGCGTTCCAACTGCAGGACTTTCTGCGCCGGAAGCCCCGGAGACAGGATGAAAACTAAAACAAAAACAAGATATGCGTTTTTCATGCTCGGGATAGTTGATGGATGGCTTGTGGTGGCGGGAGCGCGTGATTTGACCGAACAAATGTACCGGATTCCGCGGAAAGGGAAGCATGAATCCGGCCTTGCGGCGGTTGTTTTCCGGTAAATTACGCGCCGGCGGACGTCCGGCGTTTTCCCGGCGCATAATTTTGCATTGCCGTAGCGTTTTTGCAGCGTATTTTTGCAGCGTACATGCTGCGCGCCAACCTGGTGCGTACTTCCCGCATGTACGCAAGATGCATCTGTTTATGAAAAACAACCTCCTCCCGCTTTTGCTGTGCGTCGCGTTCGCCGGCGCCCGGGCTCAAACGACCCCGCCTGAATTGCTTACTGCCGAAGCGGCGGTGGGTATAGCGCTGCAGCAAAATTTCGATATCCGCCTGATTCGGGCAGATGCGGAAATTGCCCGGCTAAACAACACCAAAGGAAACGCCGGTATGCTGCCCAACGTCAATCTGGTGGTGAATGAAACGTTCACCCTGAGCGCTTTCCAGCAAAAACTGGCCAATGGAAATGAGTTTAACTCGCCCGGCGCGCCCTTTAACGCGGCCAATGCCGGGGTGCAACTGAATTGGACGATCTTTGACGGCCGCCGGATGCAAATTACCAAAAAACGGCTCGAAGAGACGGAAGCGCTCGGACAAATCCAGTTGCGCGCGCAAGTCCTCCAAACCAGCGCGGCCGTCCTGACGACCTATTACCAAATCGTCGGTAACCTCCTGCAGGAAAAAGCGCTGGCCGAAGTCATCGCACTCAATGAAGAACGCCTCCGCATCGCCGAAGCCCGACTGGCTGCCGGATTCGCCGCCCAAACGGACGCCCTGCAGGCCCGGATTGATCTCAATCAGCGGCGCGCCGACCTGCTCAACCAGCAAAACGCCACCCAACTCGCCAAACAACAACTCAACCTGCTGCTCGCCCGGCCCGCTAATGTCGAGTTCCGGGTAGAAGAAACAATCAACAGCACCTACCAACCCCGGCGTGACGAACTGCTCGCCCGAATCGCCGCGCAACACCCGGATCTCCAGGCGTTCCAAAAAACCGCCGAAATCGCCGCGCTGCTCGTGGACGAAACCCGTACGCAATACAAACCGCGCATCGTGGGCAATGCCCAACTTATCGCGCAGCGCACCGACAATGGCGCCGGCTTCCTGCTCAATAATACCCAGGCCGGCCTGACGGCAGGCGGGTCTTTTATCCTGCCCCTGTACACCGGCGGCAATATCAGCCGCCAAATCGAAACCGCTAAAATTGCCGCCCAACAGGCCGCTGTGCGCGCCGAGGCGCTCCAACGGAACTTGGAAAACGCGCTCGATCAACAACTCGCCCAATTCCAAACCTGGCAAAAATCCCTCGATCTGGAATCCGGCAATGCCGACAATGCCCGCGAAAGCCTGCGCGTCAGTACCGAACGCTTCCGGCTCGGACAGACTACCGCCCTGGAAGTGCAAAACGCACAGAATAGCCTCGAACAAGTGCTGCTGCGCCGAAATCTGGCGCAGTTGAACCTGAAAATCGCGGAAATACAACTTCGAATCCTCGAAAATAATCTGTAAGGGGTTTTCTTGATGGCGGGTTATTGCCTGCAATAACCCGCCATCAAGAAAACTCCCAAGTCACTCTTGCCAATACACCCGTTTCACCCGTTCAGAAATATTCGTAAACACCTCGTAGGGAATCGTTTGAAGGCATCGGGCGAGTTCTTGCACGGGTGGTTCGGCGCCGAAGATAATCACCTCGTCGCCTTCCCGCGCATCGGGGATGTCCGTTACGTCAATCATCGTCATATCCATGCAGACGTTGCCGATGGTTGGGGCGCGGCGGCCGCGGAGGGCAACCTGGTAGCGGCCGTTGCCGGCCAATCGCAACAGCCCGTCGGCGTATCCGATACTGATGGTCGCGATGCGGCTGGAGCGCTCTACGCAGCCGTTGCGGTTGTAGCCGACGGTTTCGCCGGGCTGAAGGGATTTTATTTGGCTGATCGTAGCTTTCAAGGTATGCACCGGCTGTAGTTGTCGCTGCATACCGCCGGTGTCCACGCCATAGATACCGATTCCGAGCCGCACCATTTCATAGTGATATTCCGGGAACCGGACGATCGCGCCGGTATTTGCCAGGTGGCGATCGGGCGCATAACCCAAACCGGCGGTGAGGACGCGATACATGCGCTCAAAAATTGCGGCCTGTTCGCGGGTGAACTGGTCGAGCAAATTGGAATCGCTGCCGGCCAAATGGGAAAATACAGTGGCGACCTCCAAGTTGGAGCAGGCCGCCAGCGCGTCCAACATGGCCGGCAGTTCGCTTTCTACAAAACCCAGTCGGCGCATCCCGGTATCCAGTTTCAAGTGGATGCGCAGGCGTTTTTCCTCGCCGAGGTAGGCGATGAGCGCATCGAGTCCGGCCTTATTGTAGATTTCCGGCTCGAGGCGATAGCGGTACAGGGCGTCGTAGCCCGACGGCTCGGGGTTCAGTACCAAAATGGGGAGTTGCACGCCCGCTTGCCGCAGCTCGATGCCCTCGTCTGTGTAAGCAACGCCTAGGTAGTCTATTTTGTGAAACTCGAGCAACCGCGCGATCTCTGCCGGCCCGGCGCCATATCCGGCGGCCTTGACCATCACGAGCATTTTTACGCCCGGCTTCAGCAGGCGGTGATAGGCCTGCAAGTTGTGGATGAGGGCATTCAGGTTGATTTCCAGGACGGTTTTATGCGCCTTGGCCTCGAAGCGGGCGGCGATTTGTTCGAACCGGAAAATGCGCGCGCCTTTTAGCAAAATCAGCGCATCGCTCCAGGCATGCCGCGCTGCTGATTGTAGAAACGCATCGGTATTTTCGTAAAAATGCGCCGGCAGGGTGTCGGGCAAAAACGCCCGGATGCGCGGGATATCGCTGCCAATACCCACCAGCGTACCTACCCCATATTCCTTCAAGATATCCGCCACCTGACGGTAAAGATTATCGGGCGCTTCTCCGCTCTGTAGGATATCCGACAACACGGCGATCACCGGTTTGCCGCGGGCTTGGCGGTCGGCAAATTGCAGGGCGATGCGCAAGGACGCCAGGTCGTTGCTATATGCATCGTTGAGCAGCAGGCAGCGGTTGATGCCGGCTTTTAACTCCAGGCGCATGGCCACCGGCTCTAAGCGCAGCAGCCGCTCCGCGATGACGGAAGCGGCGAGTTTCCAAAGCCGAAGCAGGGCATAGCAGTGCAGGCCGTTTTCTACGGATGCCTCGTCGGTAAAAGGCAGCACAAAATAAGCCTCCGGCATGCGCGCGGCGGCGTCTTCCCGCCGGAACAGCTGCACCGGCACCCCCTGGGCGGTCGGTGCGCCGATATGAAAGCGCAGCTGGGCGTCCTGTCCCCGGCGCGTCCACGACAGCAGCGATCGTCCCGGC
>JAUMBL010000170.1:0-13868 GCA_032115775.1 Saprospiraceae bacterium
TGGCGAGCAACCAGCCGAAAAAGGCGGTGAGTACGGAAGTCAGCGCGCCGACAGCGAGGCTGAATCGAACGCCGCCGGCGAGGCCGGTTTTCGACCATCGGCCGTATAGTTGCATCAGCAGCGCCAGGAAAATAATTCCGATCGGCAGGTGCAGAAGCAGGATATGCAGGCGGCCGGCCAGGGAGAGCAGCTTGTCCATTATTCGAAAGCAATTTCGTCCACAAATAACCAGGCTTGTTCGCCGGCGCCCGGATGCCGGCTCGGGAGCGCGCCCCAGGGAATCACCTCTACGCGTATTCGGGTGCAGCGTTCGGGCGGAAAGGTAATGATATAGGTGTGCCTGCCTTCCTCCGGGTGCAGGCCGTCGCCCGGTGCGGGCAGCGACATTTCCTGCACCATGCGGTACAGTGCGTCTTCGCCGGCTACAAATACCTGAATCCTTGCGGGGGGAAAAATCCAAGCGCCTGTGTTGGTCAGCGTGCTGAGTTTTACGGATTGCACGCGCTGCTCGTCGCGCCATACGGAATAGGCCTGCAGTGGTTTTCCCTGGAGTCCGATCCAGGCGCCGTCGTGCAGATCGTCGGAACCGACCCTGCCGTCTATCAGTCGGTCGTAGTTGCCGGCTGCGCCGCCGTATTCATCGGCCGGCGCATAACCCAGGCGCAGCGGGGGGACAGGGCTTATGCCGCGCCGGAACAAATCGAGGCGGACGGATTCGCCGGGCAGATAGTCGGGGTGAAACACCCGGGCCTGCAGGCATACGTCCCGGTCTATCTGAATTGGTTCCCTGTAAATTTCAGATTGTTCGGAGGGTTCGGAACCGTCCAGCGTATATCGTATGGCGGCGCCTTTCAGATTAAAGAACAGCCGCACTTCCGTATTTTTTTCAAAGAAAACCTGATCGCAGCGGATCTGCGGGGGGGCAAGGCGGTATTGTTGTGCGTAAAGGCCGTTTGCCAGAAAAAGCAGCAAAACAATCGTTCTCATGGTACGCGGGTTAAACGGATGGGATACAGGCCGCCGGCATTCCACTGGGCGACAAACAGGTTATCGTCTGCATCGGCCAGCACATCGTGCGGATGTTGAAAAACCTGTACGGTTTGGTACATTTTTTCTCCCTGGTCGGGCAAGGCGCCGCCGGGGGCGGAGACCGGCCGGTTGTGCCGATCCAGCACGCAGAGAAAGCCCGAACGGCTGTCCCAGGGCAATTTGCTGATCAGCACGGCGAAATAGACTTCCTTTCGGTGCACGACCGGCCGGCAGATAAACGCGCCGGGCAAGGGTACGGCGCCGAGATAGGCGCCTTCGAGCGTATAGCGTTTCAGGGTATTGTGCACGCGGCTGCTGACCAAGATTTCCGGGCGGTTTTTTCGGCGCAGGTCGAGCGCCACGCCGTGCGCATTGCGCAGCGCGGCCGGTTCGTCGCCTACGCCGCCGAAGAAGCGTTTTATTTTGCCATCCGAACCGTACACAAAGATATAGTCGAGGCCGTAGCCATCGGCCACATACACATCGCCATTGGGGGCGATGGCAGTTTCCGTGGGTTTGAAGTCATTTTTATTTTGGTGTAACCCGATTTCCAGCGGCCGGCTGAAGATTTGTACCACCCTGCCCTCCAGCGTGGTTTTGATCACTTCGTGGCGCTCGTAGTCAGTGATATAGAGAAACTCCGTTCCATTTTCGTCGTGCAGGGTCAGTCCGTGCGCGCCGGGGTATTCTGTGCCCCAAGAGCCGATCACCTCGCCGTCTTTATTAAAAATGAGGATATTGTTGCGGGTGTCATTCGTGGTCATGAAGATGCGGCCGCGTTTATCCATGGCCATTTCGTGGCAGTCCTTTACCGGATGGGCGGTCGGGTTGGCCCGGCACCAGTTCGCCTCCACCCGATAGCGGAAATCGCCATGGCCGATGATCGTCTCGGATTTCGGCGCAAAGCGGCCGAGGGGCGCGAGGGCGCCGAAGAAGAAGAGCGATTTATTGAATTGTCTGCGGTGCATTCAGGCGATGATTTCCTCCACCACTTTGCCGGCGATATCCGTCAATCGGAATCGGCGCCCTTGGTAGAGATAGGTGAAACGTTCGTGATCAATCCCCATCAGCCGCATAAGCGTGGCTTGGAAATCGTGGACATGGACGGGTTTTTCGGCGATATTGTAGCCGAACTCATCGGTTTCGCCATAGACCATCCCTGGTTTCACCCCGCCGCCGGCCATCCAGATGGTGAAGCAGCGCGGATGGTGGTCGCGGCCGTAATTATCGGTGAGGGCTCCCTGTCCGTAGTTTGTTCGGCCGAACTCCCCACCCCAGATCACGAGCGTATCCTCGAGCAGACCGCGTTGTTTGAGATCGAGTACCAGCGCGGCGGAGGCTTGATCCACGTCTTTGGCGAGGCGGGTGGTCATACCTGTGACGTCAAAGTGCGCATCCCAGCCCATGTGGTAGAGTTGGACGAATCGGACGCCGCGTTCCGACAATCGGCGCGCCAGCAGGCAATTGGCGGCGTAGGTTCCGGGAATCATGGCGTCGGCGCCGTAGAGTCGGAACGTACTGTCGGGTTCCGTGCTAACGTCCATCAGTTCCGGCGCTGCGCTTTGCATACGATAGGACATTTCGTATTGGGCGATGCGGGTTCCGATTTCCGGGTCGCCGAATTCTTCCAGGTGTTGTTGGTTGAGCCGGGCGATTTGGTCGAGCATTTGTCGGCGGGTGAGGCTGTCGATGCCGGCGGGGTTATTAAGATAGAGGATGGGGTCTTTCCCGGCGCGGAACTGGACACCCTGGTGGATAGACGGCAGGAACGCGCTGCCCCAGACCCGCGAGGCGAGGGGTTGGATATTTCCTTGTCCGCGGGAGAGCAGCACGACGAATGCCGGCAGATTTTGATTTTCGCTGCCGAGGCCGTAGCTCATCCAGGCGCCGATAGCCGGGCGGCCGGGTTGTTGGTGGCCTGTTTGGAAAAAAGTGACAGCCGGGTCGTGGTTGATGGCTTCCGTGTGCATCGTTTTGATGATACAGAGTTCGTCCACGATGCCGGCGATATGCGGGAGCAGGTCAGAGACCCAGGCGCCGCTTTGGCCGTGTTGTTGAAAATCAATTTTTGTTCCAATCAAAGGGAAAGCCGTCTGGTTGGCGGTCATGCCGGTCAGGCGTTGGCCCATCCGCACGCTTGCGGGCAATTCCTGTCCGTGCATTTCGCGGAGTTTGGGTTTCCAGTCGAACAATTCCAGTTGCGAGGGCGCGCCGCTTTGGAAGAGATAGATGACCCTTTTTGCTTTGGGTGCGACATGGGGCAACATGCCGGCGATCGTTTTTTCATCACCTTGGTTACAGGCGTTCAGTAGCGAGCCGAGCGCCAGGCCGCCGATACCGACGGCGGTTTTCGCCAGGAAGGAGCGGCGATTGAGGTGGAGGTGATGTTCCAGCAATTCCTTTTCCATGAGCCTAGGTTTTAGAGATCACCTCGTCGAGGTTATAGATGATTTGGATACAGAGCAGGAGCGCGGCCTGTTCGGCCGGATCCAGTTTTCTTTCTCCGGGATACGGGCCGGTTTGTTGCAGCAGCAATTCGGCCTGCTTTTTTTGTTGGCTGAATCTGGTTTGTTGCTGACGATAAAATTCGGCGAGGCTTTTCAGTTCGTTGCGCGCAGGTTGGCGACCGGCGATGCGGCGAAAAGCTTTTTCGACACGTTTTTCCGGCGTTTCCCCGGGTGTTTCCCGGATCATCCGCTGGGCGAGCACCCGGGCTGCCTCCAGTACCTGTTGGTCGTTGAGCAGCGCCAGCGCCTGCAGGGGCGTGCTGGTACGCGTGCGCCGCACTTCGCAGAGATCGCGCATGGGCGCGTCGAAAATCAGGTGCGTGGGCGGCGGGATCGTCCGGCGGTTGTAGGTGTAGATACTGCGGCGGTACCTTTTGTCGGCGCTGGTATCCGGCACATAGCTAAATTCACCCCGGAAGGCATCGGCGGTTTTCTCGGTAGATATTTCTTCCCACAGCCCCGGCGGCTGGAAGGGTTTCACCGATGGTCCGCCGATTTTTTTCACCAATAATCCGCTCGTGGCGAGTAGTTGATCCCGGATAATCTCGTATGCCAGGCGATATCGCGGCGCGCGAGCCAGCCACCTATTCTCCGGATCGCGGGTCAGGTCGTCTTGGGAGGCTTGCGAGGATTGCCGGTAGGCTGCGCTGGTCACCATTTGGCGGAGCAATCGTTTAAGATTCCAGCCGTGCTCCTGGAAATCTGCTGCCAGCCAGTCGAGCAGTTCCGGATGGGTAGGCAAAGCGCCTTGCATTCCGAAGTTATCGGGTGTGGCCACGATGCCCCGGCCGAAGATTTCCTGCCAGTATCGGTTCACTGTCACCCGGGCGGTGAGCGGATTTTTAGGACTGAACAGCCATTGCGACAGGCCTAGTCGGTCAGGCGGCAAGGCGGCATCCCAGGGCAGAACGGCGGCCGGCGTTCCCGGTTCCACGGGCGTAGTCGGTTGGTCGTACTGCCCGCGGTTCAGGACGAAGGTCGCGCGTTTTTTATCCGGCGGTTGTTCGGCCATGATCATGAGGCGGAGCGTGTCTTCTTTTTTTTGTAACACCTCCTGTGCGTTCAGGAAATGCAGTACACCGGACACATCTTCCTGCGTGAGCGGTATCCAGGGGTCGGGCGTCTGCAAATTGGGGACGAAGCCTTTTTCGGGCACGTTATTGAAGAACGCGAAGAGGGAATAATAGTCTTTGGCGCTGATGGGATCGTATTTATGGTCGTGGCAGCGCGCGCACTCCACCGTGAGGCCGAGGAAAGCCTTTCCGAGCGTATTCGTGCGGTCGGCCACGTATTCTACACGATATTCTTCGTCAATGACTCCGCCTTCCTGCGTGATCTTATGGTTTCGATTAAAGCCGGTGGCGAGTATTTGTTCTTTGGTTGCGTTGGGCAGCAGATCGCCGGCGAGTTGCCAGCCCACGAAGCGGTTGTAGGGCATATTTTCATTGAAGGCTTTGATGACCCAATCCCGCCAGGGCCACATGATGCGGGGCAGGTCGTCCTGGTAGCCATGCGTATCGGAATAGCGGGCGAGGTCGAGCCAGCTCATGGCCATGCGCTCGCCGTAAGCGGGGGAGGCGAGCAGGGCGTCCACGATTTTTTCATAGGCATTCGGGGAGTTGTCGGACAAAAAGCGGTTCATCATCTCCGGGGTGGGCGGCAGTCCGGTGAGGTCGAAACACACCCGACGGAGCAGTCGGCTTTTTTCGGCTTCCGGTGCGGGGTCGAGCCCTTGTTCTTCCATTTTGGCGAGGAGGAAATAATCCATTTCATTGCGACACCAATCCGGGTTGGACACCTTGGGCAATGCGTTTTTTTTCGGCGGCGTAAAAGCCCAGTGCGGTGCGTAGGGAGCGCCCTGTTCGATCCATCGTTGGAGCAGCGCTTTTTCGTAGTCGGTCAGCGTCAGGTGGGTGGCCGGCGGCGGCATCACCAGATCTGCATCCTGTTGGAAGATGCGGGTAATCAGCGTGCTTTTTTCCGGGTGACCGGGCACGATTGCGTAGCGGTCATTGTGCTCGCCCAGGGCGGCATAAGCGCCTTCGGGTTGATCCAGTCGCAGGCCTGCCTCCCGTTTTTTTTCATCCGGGCCGTGGCAGGCGAAGCAGCGGTCGGACAGGATGGGGCGGACGTGGAAGTTATAGTCCACCTTTTCCGGCAGCGCCTGATTCCGCTGCTGGTCGGCGCGCGAAAAATAAGCAGAAAGCAACAAGATCAGGCCGAGCAGCGCGGCGGTTGGGAGCAGATAGCGCATAAGCGAAGCGAGATATGCGGAAAGAGAGAGCCTGTTCGGGATTTTCTGTCGAATGCAAAAATAAGGATATTTTTTGCCATTTTGACCCGGCGGGAAAATCTTATCCATACGCTTTGGAAGCGCCTCCCGCGGTAAAACTATTTTAAAACGGTTTTACCCGCTTTGGCGGCCGGAAAACGGCCTTTGGGCGCCGGACAGCGAGCTGGCTCCGCAATCCTTTATTATAACAGCGCGGAATCCCTAAAAAAAGGACACATTCCGCTGATTATTTTATTTTATATTTGGCGGAATGTATTTATTGGATTTATTTTGTGCGTAAAATCGAAACAAATGATGCAACAGCCATTTATCGGTCGGCGCGAGGAGACCACCATTTTGGAAAAGGCCTACGCGTCCGGCGAGGCGGAATTAGTCGCTGTGATTGGTCGGCGGCGCGTAGGTAAAACCTTTTTAGTTCGGACGGTTTACGCGGGGAAGATCGCTTTTGAGATGACGGGCATACAAAACGGCAGCCTGCGCTCGCAGCTTCAGCATTTCACGGATCGTCTCCAGTACCATACGCGCTCCATGTTGCCGTTAAGCATACCGCGCAATTGGCAGGAGGCGTTCAAACTGCTGATTATGTATTTAGAGAGCCGGGATCAGCGAGAAAAGGCCGTTGTTTTTTTGGACGAATTTCCCTGGTTAGCGGGCCGAAGATCCGATTTTTTAACTGCATTCGGGCTTTTTTGGAACACTTGGGCGTCTCAGCATCCCGTGGTGATTGTGATTTGTGGTTCTGCCGCTTCCTGGATGATTCAGCATGTAGTGCGCGACAAGGGCGGGCTGCACAATCGGATTACCCGGCGCATTCATTTACAACCTTTTCAGTTGGGAGAGGTCGAGCAATTTTTAAGAACCCGGGATGTGCGATTAGACCGGTATCAGCTGATCCAGCTTTATATGGCCATGGGGGGAATTCCGCATTATTTAAAAGAAGTGGAGTCTGGTAAAACGGCGGTACAAAACATAGATCAAATCTGTTTTTCACCTCAGGGCTTGCTGCGAGACGAGTTTAACCAGCTCTACCCGGCGCTTTTTGATCGCGCGGAGCATCACATGCGGATTGTTCGCGCCTTAGCGAATACCTGGCAGGGTTTATCCCGCGCGGAAATAATAGAACAGATCGGTATGGCGGACGGCGGCAGCGCATCTGATATTTTGGAGGAACTGGTTAATTCCGGGTTTATCTCCGCCTATTATGCATTTGGAAAAAAGAAAAAAGAGATTCGTTATCGGCTCACGGATGAGTACTCCTTGTTTTATCTGCATTTTATAGAGAACAAACGCGGGGGCGGCGCGGGCGCCTGGGAGAAACTATCGCAAACGCAATTGTGGAAAAGTTGGAGCGGATATGCCTTTGAGAGCGTGTGCCTAAAGCACGTGCCGGCCATTAAAAAAGCGCTCGGCATTTCCGGTATCTACACAGAAGCGTCCTCATACTACTTAAAAAACAGCGCTTTAGGGCGCGGCATTCAGGTGGATTTACTACTTGATCGAAACGACCAAGCGATTAATTTATTTGAAATTAAGTTTTACCAATCCCCGTTTGCTCTGACAAAAGCGCAAGCGGATGCATTTCGGCTAAAGACCGCGATTTTTAAAAATGCGACGAGCACTTCGAAACAGGTATTTTTTACCCTGCTAACCACCTTTCCGGTCATACCCAACGAGCAAAGTCTTGGCGTCGTCGATATTGCGCTGGATATGAATTGTTTGTTTGAGTCTGTCTAAAAACTATTTCCGGCCGGCAAGTTTTTTTTCAACCCGGCTCGCCATACAAATCAAACGCCTCGGCGTCCGTGATCCGTATCTGCGCGAAATCCCCCAGCCGGATATAATTTCCTTTGGCGGGTACCAGCACCTCATTGTCCACCTCCGGGGAATCGGATTCGGTGCGGCCGATGTAAAAGCCGCCTTCCTTGCGGTCGAAGAGGACTTTATAGACCTGGCCGATTTTGGCTTCGTTTTTCGCCAACGAAATTTCTTCCTGCACTTCCATCAGGCGCTGCGCGCGTTCGGCTTTCACTTCGGCGGGCACATCGTCCGCCAAATCGTGGGCGCGGGTACTTTCCTCGTGGGAGTACTGGAACACCCCTACCCGCTCGAACTGCTGTTGCTGCACGAATTGGATTAGTTCCTCCACATCGGCTTCCGTTTCCCCCGGATAGCCCACGAGGAAGGTGGTGCGCAGGGCGATACCGGGGACCTTTTCGCGGACGCGGTCGAGCAATTCCACCGTTTCGGCTTTGGTGATCTGGCGGCGCATGGACGCCAGCACCGGATCGCTGACGTGCTGCAGGGGCATATCCAGGTAATTACAGATTTCCGGGCGCTCGGCCATGACGTCCAGGATTTCCAGCGGGAATTTGCTGGGATAGGCGTAGTGCAGGCGAATCCACTCGATGCCTTCCACATCGGCCAGGGCGTGCAGCAGGCGGGGCAATTCGCGTTTTTTATAGATATCGAGGCCGTAGTACGTGAGCTCCTGGGCGATCAGCATCAGTTCCTTCACCCCGCGGCGGGCGAGATTTTTGGCTTCCAGTACCAGTTCCTCGATTGGGCGGCTCACGTGGCCGCCGCGCATGAGGGGGATGGCGCAAAAGGAGCAGGTGCGGTTGCAGCCTTCCGATATTTTGAGGTAGGCGTAGTGTGGCAGCGTGGTGATTTGGCGCTCGCCGAGCAGTTCCTGCTTGTAGTCGGCGTTCAGGCGGGCCAGCAGCGCCGGCATTTCCAAGGTACCGAAGTAGGCATCCACCTCCGGGATTTCCTGCTCCAGGTCGTCTTTATAGCGCTGCGAGAGGCAGCCGGTGACGTACAATTTGTCCAGTTGGCCGGTCTGTTTCAGGGCGGCGTGGGCTAGAATCGTATCAATACTTTCCTGCTTGGCCACGTCAATAAAGCCGCAAGTGTTTATAATGACGATGTTTGCGTCCGAATCTTCCCGTTCGTGCGTCACGTCAAAATCATTCCCGCGCAGCTGCGTGATCAGATTTTCGCTGTCCACGAGGTTTTTAGAGCAGCCGAGCGTTATGACATTGACCTTGTCCGGGCGAATTTTCTTTGTCTTCATACCGTTTGTTTAAAAAAGCGTGCAAAGTTCGGACAATTTGTCCAAAAATAACACCCCTGCTTTCACGCGCTGTGCTATTTTTGCGCCACATCATGGATACGACACAAACTGCGCTGCTCGACCAACTCGAAACTGACCTCCGGATACTCCTGGAAAATCTGCGCCGGGAAATTGTCCCGCTGGATAATGCCGCGCTTACGCAGCGCGCCGACCCTAAGTCCTGGACGATTCTGGAGGGCTTAGCGCACTTGAACGCGCTGCTCGACTACTATCTGCCGCGGTTGGAGTTGGCTCGGCACAAGGCGCTGGCGCGCCGCTGGGCGCCGGTGAAGCCCTTGCGCTACACCGGCCGTGGGCGCCGCATGTTGCGCAAGGCCGATCCGGCCAATCCGAAGCGCTACCGAAGCGGAAAGGTTTTTAATTTCATGGGGCAGCCGCTGGAGCGCACGGAAATCAAAACCTGCATTATCCAATTGGAGCGCCTGCTGCGCCAGGTGCAAATTTCCCGCGCGGTAGATTTGAACCGGCCGACGATCCGCAAAGCAAAATCCTGGTTTGGATCGTACACCCCCGGAAATTTGATGGCCTGGTTGGTTGTTTTGGGCAAACGGGTCATTATCCGACCTACTCCGTGATTTTTCGCTTCAAAATTTCAAAAATGACCCTCAAGTACATTTTTTTCGCACTACTATCGACCACGCTGCTGATTGCCTGCGGCGACAACCTGTACCAGGCCGCCGCGCCGGACGATGAACCCGGCCGCTACGACACCGGCGTGTTGGTGGTAAACGAGGGCGCTTTCAATGGCACGGGAACGATCACCTGGCACAATTCGGCCACGGGCGAGACCGTACAGGATGTATTCGGCCTGGAAAATGGCGGCGCCGCGCTCGGGCAGTTCGTACAATCCCTCTGTCTGCACAACGGGAAAGCCTACATCGTCGTGAACGGCGCCAATAAAGTGGTGGTCGTGGACGCTGCGACCTTTAAATATGAGGGCGAGATTACCGGCCTTGCACTGCCGCGTTTTTTTCTGCCGATTGATGCAAATACCGCCTACGTCAGCCAGTGGGGTGCCGACGGCCTGACGGGCAGCCTGGCGCGGGTGGATTTGAACACCCTGCAGGTCACACAAACCATCCCAACCGGCAACGGACCGGAGAAAATGCTCCGTCGGGGCGATCTGATTTTGGTCGCCAATTCCGGCGGATTCGGCCTGGACTCCACCGTGAGTGTAGTCAATATGCCCCTGGGCGTCGAGCAATCCCGGGAGCGGGTAGCGAACGGTCGCAATCCGGGCGCCTTGCTGTCCGACGTATTCGACGGCGGCCGCACCTTCGCGTTGTCGAGGGGTTATTTTCTTGATTCCTCGCCCAGCGGTTATTTGTCCACGCTGTTCGGCATCAATCAACTACCGAATCAATCCTGGCAAACGCCGGCTTATTCCGAGGACCTATGCCGCTCGCCGCAAAAAGACGTTTTGTACTTCACCGGCGGCGGCGGCGTTTACCGGATGCAGAGCGGCGGAACCCCGGAAAAAATATTGGATGTTTTTGCCTACGGATTAGGCTGTCACCCGCAAAACGGATATCTGTATTGCGCAGATGCCAAAGATTTCAGCGCTGCCGGCGAGGTGCGCATTTTCAGTCCGGACGGCGTACTGCAGGGCATTTTTCCGGCAGGCATTGCGCCGGGTGAAATCGTATTTATTGAGTAACTACCTAGCCGACCCGCTGTCCGACCCCAAAAGTCCCATTTTTTGTCGCAGACGCGACCGCCTAAGTATTTACTTTGTTGATTAGAAGCCTGTATCTTTGAGGCTTAGAAATCCTCTGCATTTTGGCGCCATCACAAATAGTGGATATTGCGGTCGGCTCGGTTTTGGGACTGGTCCTATTTGGCGTGGGCTTATCGCTCACGTTGGAAGATTTTGTCCGAATCGTACGCCACCCCCGCGCTTTTTTTTCTGCTTTGGGTGCGCAAATGCTCGGTTTGCCGATTATAGCCTGGTTGATTGCCCTCGCAGCGCCCTTGCCGCCGGAGATCAAGGTAGGGTTTATCATTCTCTCGGCCAGTCCAGGCGGCGCCACCGCCGGTTTTCTGACCTATTGGTGGCGGGGGAACGTGGCGCTTTCTTTGTCTATCACGTCGGTCAACAGTTTTCTGACCCTGTTTTCCATTCCCATCATCGTCAACCTGGCCCTTATGGCCTTCATGGGGCACTCGACGGAGGTACATCTCCCTTTTTGGAGTACCGTAGCGCATATCTTTTTCATTACCATCATCCCGGCGAGCATCGGATTGTTTGTGCGCCGGCGTTATCCGGATTTTGCCGAGATCATCAGCAAACCGTCGAAGTACGTGATGCTGGCGCTGTTGGCGGTAGTTTTTTTAATAAAAATGTTTGCCGGGGAAAGCCACGGCGGTGCGGGTCTGACCCTGACCGACTTCCTGATCATCAGTCCGGTGGCATTGGTTCAAAACGCCGCCTGCCTGTTTTTCGGCTATGGCTTCCTGTACTACATGGGGCTCCCCCACCCTTCCCGGCTGACGGCCGCCATGGAAAGCGGCGTGCAAAACACCACCCTGGCCTTTTTAATCGCCTCGAATTTGCTGCAAAACCAGGAAATGGTAAAACCCGCGCTGGTTTATTCCCTGTATTCTTTTTGGACCGCCTGTATTTTCGCGTATTTGGCCAACCGTATCGAAGCGCGAAAAACGGGGGAAGCCGGCGGTGAAGCGGCGTCATAAATCTGCAGTTCCCCGAGATATTCCGAAGCCCGCACCGCTGCCTACCCTTCCAAAGACCGATCAATCGATTTTTCATGAAATACCTACTACCCATCTTATTCATGGCACGATTCCATGCGGCTGCATTGAGCCAAACCGTCATCGTGCTCGATCAATCCGGCAAACAGCCGCTCGAAACGGTGCGTGTGGGTAATACCAAAGCAGGCGTATCCGTCCTGACCGACTCCCTTGGCCGGGTAGATATTTCCGCCTTGCGCGGAGCGGAAAAAATTAGTTTCCAACTCATCGGATACCAACATGCGCACTACAGTTTTGCCGCACTCGAGCAGGCCGGATTTATCGCGTACCTAATCGCATCGGATATTGAATTGGATCAGGTGGTGGTTGCCGCCACCCGCTGGCGGCAAAACAAACGGGAAATTCCCGCCAAAATCACTTCAATCACGCCCGCGGAGATCGCCCTGCAAAATCCGCAAACAGCGGCGGATCTGTTGGGAAGCTCCGGAGAAATATTCATCCAAAAAAGCCAGCAGGGCGGCGGCAGCCCCATGATCCGCGGTTTTTCCGCCAATCGTCTCTTGTATGCCGTGGACGGCGTGCGCATGAACTCGGCTATTTTCCGCAGCGGCAACTTGCAAAACGTGATTTCCCTGGATCCATTCGCAGTCGAACGCGCAGAGGTGATTTTCGGCCCCGGTTCTATCATTTACGGGAGCGACGCCATAGGCGCCGTAATGAGTTTTCAAACCCTGCAGGCGCAAATTTCCGGCGCCGACTCGCTGCGCCTCAAAGGAAGCGCCATCGCGCGCACCGCCTCCGCCAACGAGGAGCGCACGGGGCATTTTGATGTCAACGTCGGATGGAAAAAATGGGCTCTTCTGAGCAGCTTCACCAGCACCGATTACGGCGATCTGCGTATGGGGCGGCACGGGCCGGACGACTACCTGCGGCCGTTTTACGTACAACGACAGGACGGCCGGGATGTGGTTGTAGCCAACCCGGATCCGCTGGTGCAAACGCCCACCGGCTACGGCCAAATCAACATGATGCAAAAAATCCGTTTCCAGCCCAATAAAGACTGGGATTTTCAATATGGATTTCACTACTCTACCACCACGGATTACGACCGATACGACCGCCTGTTGCGCCTGCGAAACGGGGCGCCGCGCAGCGCGGAATGGCGGTACGGTCCGCAAGTTTGGCGGATGAACAACCTGAACATCAGCCATTCGTCACCGACGCGCTGGTACGACCAGATGAGCCTCCGACTGGCGGAGCAGTTTTTTGAGGAGAGCCGGATGGATCGCGACCTGAATGGGCCTACGCGTTTTGTGCGCCTCGAAAAAATCAATGCCTGGTCCGCCAACCTGGATTTTCTGAAAACCGCCGGCAAGCGTCACAAATTTTTTTACGGCGCGGAAGTCGTGCACAACCAAGTGGCGTCCTCCGGCACAGATGCAAACGTATTGACCGGCGAAAGCGCGCCGGGCGCGTCGCGCTACCCACAGGCAGATTGGTCCTCGTATGCCGCCTACTTAAGTTATCAATTCCGGCTGGCCGATCAATGGCTGCTCCAAACCGGCGCGCGGTACAACCAGTTTCTGCTCGAGGCCGATTTTAGCCGCAATCTGCCCTTTTTTCCGCTTCCTTTTGAACAAGCCCGCCTGAACAAAGGTGCCCTGACCGGTAGTTTGGGACTGGTATTTGACCCGGCGGAAAACTGGACGATCAGCTTCAACGGTTCCACCGGTTTCCGCGCGCCGAATGTGGATGATATTGGCAAGGTGTTCGATTCCGAGCCGGGCGCTGTGGTGGTACCAAACGCGAATCTCCACGCAGAGTATGCGTATAACCTCGAAGCAGACATTGCCCGGGTTTTTGGAGAGCGATTGAAAATAGACTTGGCAGCGTACTACACCCTGCTGGATCAGGCGCTGGTGCGGCGGGATTTTCAGTTGAATGGACAAGACAGCATCCTGTACAACGGCGAACGCAGTCGGGTACAAGCCATTCAAAATGCCGCTTCGGCGACCGTGTACGGCCTGCAGGCCGGTGTGGAACTTAAGTTGCCGGCAGGATTTCGCTTTTCGTCCCAGTTCAACTACCAAAAAGGCGAGGAGGTACTGGACAACGGCGAAACCAGTCCGCTGCGCCACGCCGCGCCTTGGTTCGGCATCTCCCGACTAAGCTACAGCGCCGCGCGCTTGAACCTGCA
>JAUMBL010000171.1:0-3282 GCA_032115775.1 Saprospiraceae bacterium
GAGGCTCGCCGGCGCTAGTCCGTGTTCCCGAATATTTTTGTCCAGCAGGTAGTGGAGCGCAGCTTCAAGCCCCTGTTCAACGAATCCGATACCGGTAAAAGTCAGGCGCATCACCGGATTTTTCCGGTTCCAGTCCCACTTGTCCTCGATCCAAAGACCCGCAAACAATTCGCGGCTACCGCTGTACAGTTCGTACAGGGTCGCAATCGTGATGGATTTTCCGAAGCGGCGCGGGCGAGAGAGGAAGAAATACTTGCCACTCGAGGCCATTTGGTACAAGTACCGGGTTTTATCAATGTACTTGTAGCCGCCTTCGATAATGCCCCGAAAATCCTGTAATCCGAGCGGTAATTTTTTTGGCATGCGCGATGCGTTGATGCGACAAAGATACCGGAAATATGCGAATGGCGGCGGGAAAATCCCGGATATGCCTTGTCCAAAATCGGTTTTCAAAAAAGGTAACTGTAACCGGCGGACGTAGATTTAATTTCTATTCCACAGCGTTTTCGTTCCGTCCTGGCCGGTAATCAGCATATTTCCATTTTCTATGTAATACCGACCCAGCGCCTGGGTTTCCGTTTTGCCATTTTGCGAAGCGCGGAGGAAAATTTGTTGTTTGTCACTATACCAGTACAGTCCTTCGACCACGCCGCTGCCGGCGGAGGAAGCGTTTCCGCTCCAGTCTGCGCCGCTCGTAACCGTCCGACTGCCGCCATCGGCCACGCGCCCGTCGGCGAACAGGACAATGGCGGATTCGGTGGACATATACCCTTGCCCGTATCCACTATTATAGTTGCTTTGGCGGATCCAGCGGCCGAAGAGTGCCGGATCGTGCTGCTCCTTGCCCGATGCCGCCGTTGCTTTTGCCAGCACGGCGGCGGCTTCTTTTTCCAGCTCCAGGGTGAGCACGGTGGCGCCAAAGGTAAGCGATAGCGACAGACGATTATCTGCCAGACTGCCGTCCAGGCCCATCGCAAGGCCGATAGCCGTTTCCGTGCACTGCCCTTTCAAACGGTTCCCCTCCGCAGTCGCTGAAATCGAATAATTATTGTGGTTGTCGTTCAACTCGCCGATGTACGCATTGGCGCCGGCAGCGCGCAGCTGAAGGACGACGGGATCGCCTTGGTAGGCGCCGGTGTACTTTCCGGCGAATTGTTGGGCGGGAAGTGCCGGCACGAAGCCGATAAACAGGAAAAAAAGAAACCATTTTTGCATAGTCGGCAGGTATGCGCTAAAACTCATTGCGCCGTCCATATATTGTTTGAAGCCTGGGCGTCCGATACATGGGGATCGGCTAACGCTACCCGGACGATTTTTTTGCCGGGCTGGTAGCGGGTAATCAGGTGGCTGGTATTACCTTGTTTCCACACGGAGGCGGGATACTTGAATTTTTCAATCGAGCCGTCTGCATATTCGATTTCACCGGAAATGGTATTGGGCATGGTTCCCCTGTTTTCAATGGTAATTTGCCAGGCGTTTTGGTCTTGTTCCACCGCGCCGACGGCCAGATCCGGGTAACCCCAGTCGAAAAACCAAGGCTTCCAGAACCAGTTGAGGTTTTCGCCGGAAACCTCGTTCCAAGTATTGAAAAAATCAAACGGTTGCGGGTGCTTACCCTTCCAACGGTTGATATACTCCGTCATACACCGGTGAAATTTTTCATATCCGAGCAGGTGGTACAACGCGAAATAGGCCGCCTGCGGGCGGTTGTATGCAGCAACCCGGTATGCGGAGCCGAGCTGTCGGGAAGGCGTCATGGGCGGCATATCATTCTCCGTGCCGGCAGCAGCCGGGTAGTCGCGCAACCGACCCATCGGCTGGCCGGCAAGCGAATCGGTGACCAGCACATCAAAAAAAGCGGCCCAACCCTCGTCCATCCACGCATAATACTGCTCGTTGATGCCCATCATGAAGGGAAACCAAGTATGCGAACTCTCGTGCACGGTGAGCCCGATCGGACTGCGGGGCGCCGTGCTGGCGTCGTTGCACATCATGGGAAATTCCATCCCGTCGTCGCCGTTGAAGACGGTCATGCGCGGATAGGGATACGGATAGCCGGGCAGCCAGGCGGACATCAGTTCGAGCGCATCCGCCGCCACCCGGCAGACTTCGTAGTAGTCCGAAGATTCTGCCCGGTACGCAGCACTCACGAGGGCTTTTCGACCGGTGGCCGGATCCACCTCGGCGGCGCAGGCGTCCCAGAGATAGTGATCGCTGAAGGCAAAGGCGAAATCGGGCACTCCCTGCGCCTTGTATATGAAGGCATGCTGCGCTGATTTTTTAAAAAAATTGGTGCGCGCAGCGATTTCTTCTTTGGAAAAAACAGACACGACCTCCTTGGAATTCAGCGCTTTTTCATACCGTTTTAAATATTCCGGCTTGAGGATTTCCGCCGGATTATCCCAAATTCCGGTAGCCCACACCATGATGCCGGCCGGCACGGTGATGCGCACTTCGTAATCGGAAAAATCATTGTACATTTCCTGCTGGCCGTTGTAGGGCATATCCGCCCAGCCGTGCAGGTCGTCGTACACCGCCACTTGGGGATACCAATATCCGTTGAACCAAGTGGTGGAGTCGCACACGCACACGCGCGGGGCGCCGGGGGCGGCGGGCGCTTTGTGCGACCAAGGGATTTCCAGTCCGATGGATTTTCCAGGCAGGAGCGGCTCGTCGAGGCGGATATCCAAAAAGGTGTTGTTTTGCTGGAATTTCTCTGCCGGCAATTCCTGGCCGCGTACGCGCAATTTGCCGAGTTGTACCCCGTCCGTGATATCGCTTTCCGGGAGCGGATAGGCTCGGGCGGCGCCTTTTTTCCAAAGATCATGCGCCAGTTTCAGTCGCAGCAGCCGCAGCGTGTCGGGACTATTGTTGTAGTAGGTGATCGCAGCGCGGCCGCTGATCGTGTGGGCGGGAATATCTACGGTAGCGTCTATTTTATATTCCGCCCGGTTTTGCCAGTATTGGGGGCCCGGTCGGCCGTCCATGGAGCGGACGCCTTTTTCATACGATTTTTGGATATTGCGGAACATGTAGAGCTCCTGCGCGGGCATTTTTACAGCAAAAAAAAGCAAAAACGCCGGGAAAAAATGGGTAAAAAAACGAATCATGGCACAAATTAAATTACAAGTAACTACTTAGCCGGGTCGCTGTCCGGCCCAAAAAGTCCCATTTTCCGCCATACTTCGCAATTTTTTTTGACCGTAGCGCTGCTACGGCCTGCAAAAAATCGCTTCGTCTGGCAAAAAATGGATCCTTTTTTGGCTCAGACGCGACCGGCTA
>JAUMBL010000172.1:0-1980 GCA_032115775.1 Saprospiraceae bacterium
AAAAAACCGAAAAACGATAACACGCCGCCACCGCCCACCCAATTCAGCCCGCCGTCCGGAAAACAACCCGCTACCACGGGCGTCCCCTATCCCAATGAACCCGCAACGCCGCCTGTACCAGGCCCTAATACGCAGCCGACCGGCGGGTTCGTCCCCCCCTCGCCCGGGGGCGCCCAATCCCCGCCCCCTCCACAACCCGCCCCGGCAGGTAATTTTATATATCATACCGTGGTGAAAGGTGATACCTTGTTTAGCATCGCCCGCCAGTACAATACGACGGTGGAAAAAATTCGAAAACTGAACAATCTGCCCGATAACAGCATCCGGATCGGACAATATCTGAAAGTTCAGCAGAAAAAGTAATTCAATGGCGACACAGAAGGCGGGATCCGCCTCCTCAAAACACCCGGATATCGAACGGCTTTCCCTCCTAGCCGATTTGCTGGACAACCGCTTTCAGATACCCGGCACGTCTATTCGTTTTGGACTGGACGCCGTCATCGGGCTAATCCCTTACGCGGGCGATCTGCTCGGGTTACTCATTTCGGGCTACCTCTTGTTGCTGCTCGTTCGAAACGGCGCCGGCCCCCTGCTGATCCTGAAAATGGTCGGTAATTACCTGCTCGACGCCGCAGTCGGCGCAATCCCTGTTTTGGGCGATGTGTTCGATATTGCTTTTCAAGCAAATTCACGGAATGTCGCGCTTTTGATCCAATACTACGAAAGCGGCGAAGCCCGCCCAAGCGCCCTCAAGTCCATGCTGCTGTTGGCGTTCGTTCTTTTTGCAATCCTGATCGTCTGCACCGTATTTTTTATTTGGGGCGCTCTGTTATTTTTCCAGTGGTTATTTTCCCTTTGATAGCGGAAAGTATAAAAATATTCACAACCTTCGCTTTGGAATAAATTCGAGACTGCCAACAACTCCTCGGTATGAAACGGGCTATCCTCATCCTCCTGTCGCTTATAACGTTGCGCTCGGCGCCTGCGCAACAGCCGGTACTTTCCAGTGAGGCGCAAATCAGCCTGATGACGGTCGCGCCGGGACAGGAGCTGTACAGTACCTTCGGCCACAGTGCAATCCGGGTTTTCGATCCGATCAACAGCCTCGACCGTTGCTATAACTACGGCACGTTTGAATTCGACCAGCCGAATTTTTACATGAAATTTTTGCGCGGCCGCTTGCGCTACTTCCTCGACGTGGAAGCCACGCGCGCTTTCGAATATTTTAATTTGCGCCAGCGCCGACCGATGCGCGAACAAATCCTTCAGCTGGACTCCCTGCAGCGCCAACGCCTTTTCGATTTGCTGTCCGAAAATGCGCTGCCGGAAAATAAATACTATCAGTACGATTTTTTCTATGATAACTGCGCCACGCGCATTCGCGATATCGTGCAGGAAACGTTTTTCCGGCAAATCATCTTCGATTCCAGCTCGATTCCCCGGCCGCGCACCATGCGCCAATTGCTCCATCCCTGCCTGACCGAAATGCCCTGGACGCGCTTCGGTATTGATCTCATCCTGGGGCAGGCAGCCGACCGCCGGGCACTCGCCGAAGATTATATGTTCCTGCCGGATTATGTGCACGATCAGTTTGCCGCAACTAAACTGCCCAACGGCCGGCCGCTGGTGCAGGCGGAACGCGCTATCCCGGAATTCCCGTTGCCGCAGGTCGCCGAAGACCCGCCCGGCGGCTTATTCGACAAGCCACTTTGGTGTATGATGCTCGTAGCGCTGATCGGCCTGTTGAGCATGGCAAATACCCGGGCTGCCCGAATTTTTGATACTTTTTTCTGGCTCACGCTCGGCTTGGCAGGCCTGGTGATGGCTTTCCTCTGGTTTGCAACCGACCATACTGCCACGAAAATAAACTGGAACCTGCTCTGGGCGATGCCTACCCATCTGCTGTTCTTCTGGCGAAACCGCCGCTCGGAATGGGTGGATAATTATTTTATCGCCGCCGCTATGCTGTCCGCACTCGCG
>JAUMBL010000173.1:0-18088 GCA_032115775.1 Saprospiraceae bacterium
TGGAGGCCATATACACCCGGCCGCGTTTTTTGTGGGCGGCGCCGACTTCACTGACCCAGTGGGGCAGCTCCTCGGTCGAGGGTTTTTCAATAAACCGGGGAATAATGCCCTTTTCATCCACCTTCATGATGCCGAAGCTGGTGGCGTCGCGGGCGTCCACCGGAAGGCAGGCGATGGTCAGGTCTGCATTTTGCGCCACGTGGTATTTGGCCATGGCCTCGAAGTCCATCTGATAGAGCTGATCGCCCGACAGCACGAGGATATAATCGAAGTCGTGGCGCAGATAGTGTTGTTGGCTTTGCCGGACGGCGTCGGCGGTTCCCTGGAACCAGTCGGGCGAATTCGGCGTCTGTTCTGCGGCCAGGATATCTACGAATCCGCGGGTAAAGATGTCAAAATTATAGGTGTTTTTGATATGCGCGTTCAGCGAGGCTGAATTGTACTGCGTGAGCACAAAAATTCGTTTGACGCCGGAATTCACGCAATTGGAGATGGGGATATCAATCAGGCGGTACTTCCCAGCAATGGGCACAGCCGGTTTGGAGCGCTTTTCGGTCAGCGGGTACAAGCGGGAGCCGGCGCCGCCGCCCAGAATCAGGCAGATCATCTTGATCATATTTTTTCTGTTTATGGTTCGAATGAATGATATTGCGTCGTATTTGCCGTGTTTTCGCGTGTTCTTTGTTACCCATTTTCCGCCTACTTCTTTCGGGTTTTTCCGGTTTTGCTTTTGGGGGCGGATTTTTCTGAAATCGTTTCGGTTTCGGCGGTTATTGCTACCGGACTTTGCACTTCCGGGATGTTGTCGGGAGGAATCGTCAGTCCGTATTCGAGTTGCGCGCCG
This sequence comes from Saprospiraceae bacterium, assembly GCA_032115775.1. GTDB lineage: Bacteria > Bacteroidota > Bacteroidia > Chitinophagales > Saprospiraceae > M3007. The sequence goes on from JAUMBL010000173.1 coordinate 845, forward strand.
ATTTGTCGGTAGGTTTGGAAATAGATTTGCACGGCGGATTCCCAGGAAAAATCGATTGCCATGATTTTATGGCGGAGCCAGTCCAGGATTCCCGGATCGTTTTGCCACATAGCGGCGGCGCGGTAGATGGCGTGGAAGGCGTCATCGAGGGAGAACTGGTCGAAGCGAATGCCCCGTCCGCTGCCGTCCGGCTCGCCGATATCCGGCACAGTATCTTTCAGTCCGCCAACCGCTCGCACAATAGGGATGGTACCGTACCGCATGGCGTACATTTGGTTGAGGCCGCAGGGCTCTACGCGGGAGGGCATGATCAGAAAATCAGATCCGGCATAAATTTGATGCGCCAGCGCCTCATTATAATCAATGACGGCATGGAACCGGCCGGGATACTGTTGCGACATGGCGCGGAACTGGTTTTGCGTCCAAGGCTCGCCCGTGCCCAATACCAGGAAACAAGCTCGGCCGCCGGCGTGCATAAATTTTCGGTACGTATCCGGCAGCAAGTCCACCCCTTTTTCGCCGACCATGCGGCCGATGAAGCTGATCAGGGGGGCGTCTCCGCGCAGACCGAACCATTCGCAGAGCTGTTTTTTATTGCGTTCTTTGAAATCGGATACTTTACCCTGTTCCAATCGGTATTGGATCATCGGATCGGTTGCGGGATCCCAGATTGCCGCATCAATGCCGTTGAGGATGCCCCATTCTTTTCGCCATGCTTCGCGGAAGAGCGGTTCCAGGCCGAGCGCGTTTTGGTGCAATTCGAGCAGGTAGGAAGGCGAAACCGTGGTGACCGCCCAGGCGCATTTTACAGCGGCGGCCATGGGGTTGATCAGGTTATTCCAGTCTAACGATCCGGCGGCGGAAGCGTCGTAATACGGTAGCAGATGTTGGTTTTTCCAGCTGATCCAGCCCTGATATTGTCCGTTGTGGATGGTAAATACCGTCGGGATACGCCCGAGCGCCCGGTATTCCGGGCAATGTTTCACCATAAAAGGAATCAGGCCGGTATGGTGGTCGTGGCAATGCAACACCCGCGGCAGGTGCGCTTCGGGAAAAGCGCGGAGCCAGTGCAGGACAGCCTGCTGAAACACCAGGTAGCGTTCCGTCTCGTCGCCGTAGGGCGCGCCCGACTGCGGATCGCCGTAGATGCCCGGTCGGTCGTACAAGCCCGGGATATCCACCACAAAGAGCGGGAAGCCGAGTTTATGGTGTTTTTCCTGCTGGATCGTGAATTCGTGCCAGCGCCAATCCACGCGGATCGAGCCGCTGTGGACGTGCTCCCACTCCTGCGCGCCTATCCATTTTAGCCCGTATTTGGGGATAATTGCCGCTGCAAGGATGCCCGCCTGCGATTGGTACTTGGGCAGCGCGCCCACGACATCGCCCAAACCGCCTGTTTTAGCGGCCGGATAACACTCTGCGGCAATGTGCAAAACCTGAATCATATTCGTAAAATCGAAGAAAACGAAAATTTCGGGTGAAAATACAAAGTTTACAAAGATATTAGCTCCTGCATTATTTGTTTTATTAAACACGGTAACTATTTAGCCGGTCGCGTCTGAGACAAAAAAGGATCCATTTTTTGCCAGACGAAGCGATTTTTTGCAGGCCGTAGCAGCGCTACGGTCAAAAAAAATTGCGAAGTATGGCGGAAAATGGGACTTTTTGGGCCAGACAGCGAGCCGGCTAAGTAGTTACAAAACACGCATATTGTATCGCTATGGATAAAAGCGCTTCCTCCCGCCGTATGTTTTTAAAAAATTCCGCACTCACCGCCTTTGCCGCTGCCATTTGGCCGGGAATCCCTGATTTTTTCCGCCCGGTCGGCGCGCGACATGTTGGACTTCAATTGTACAGCCTTCGGGCGGACATGGCTAAAAACCCAACGGCCACCATCGAGGCGGTTGCGAAAATGGGTTACAAAGAGATCGAGGCATACGGTTTTGACGCCGGCAAACTCTTTGGAATGGCTTATTCCGAGTTTGGAAAATTAATGCAGGCAAACGGCCTGACAATGCCTTCCACCCATTTCGGCTTCAGCCTGCAGCAGTACGATGCCGCTAAAAATGATATAAAGGACGAAGTAAAACGCGCCCTAGACGCAGCGCCGGGCTTGGGCGCGCAGTACGTCATCGCGCCCTGGATTGGCGAGCAAGAGCGCAAGGACATTGGCCAAACAGTGAAAGCCCTACAGGCATACGCTCAATATTGCAAAAAAGCCGGCGTTCGTTTTGCTTATCACAACCACGACTTCGAATTCACCCAGCGCGGCCCCGATGGCCGACTGCTTATGGAGTGGCTGTTGCACGAAGTGGATCCGGCCCTGATGTGCATGGAAATGGATATCTACTGGGTGTCCTATGCCGGATATAATCCCTTGGATTGGTTCAAGCGCTACCCGGGTCGCTGGGAGCTTTGTCATGCAAAAGATATGGCGAAAACGGAAAAAAGAGAAACCGTCGAAGTCGGCGACGGCAGTATTGATTTCCCGGCAATCTTTAAAAACAGCAAACAGGCCGGACTTCAATATTACGTGGTCGAATTGGAAGACTACGTAACAACCCCGCTTGAGGGCGTGGAAAAAGCCCGGAAGAACCTGGTGAAGATGTTGTAAAGCCCCTTGTAAAAGCGCTTATTCCCACAACACGCTATAGCCCTTTCGGATGTACCGGCGAATATTGACCCAAAAGGCCGCTATCAGGTACAGAATCAAGGGCGATCCCATGCCGATAAAAGAGGTGTAAATAAAATAATGCCGTACGATTGCCGGCGAGACGCGCATCTTGTCGCCTAAATACTGACAAACGCCGAATGCCCGGCGTTCCACAAGGTCTTTAATCCAGTGATTGAGCATACGCATTATTTTTGAAGGAGCAACAAAGACTTTTGAACTTTCGACAAATGAAATGAACAACCGACGGCAAAAAAGGTTTGAGACGAAGTTTACGCTTGCTTAAAAAAATAATGCCGACCATCGCTAACCGGATCAACCGCTATTTCGTTTATGCACTACCACACAGCAGGCCGCATTCCGGCTAAAAGACATACTCAATTTCGAAAACCGGATGGTGCGCTTTACCACGAGGAACTGTTCAGCACAGAAGGGTTTAGCAACCTCTATTCGCTGCTGTATCACTGCAATGCCCCAACGCAGATCGTACAAGTGGGCGAGCCGTATAGCATCGCGCCGCGCACTATCCATGACAAGCAGCTCAAACACCGCTGCCTGAAGGGCTTTTCCGTGCAACCGGAAGACGACTACCTGCAGTCGCGCAAACCGGTACTGGTAAACAACGATTGCAAAATTATACTTTCCGCGCCGCGCAAAAGCATGCTCGAGTATTTTTTCAAAAATGCCGATGCAGACGAGGTCATTTTTATTCACGAAGGTACCGGCGAGCTGCGCAGTATGTATGGAAAAATCCGCTTTGAATACGGCGACTACCTGGTTATTCCCCGCGGAACCGTTTATCAACTGCATTTTGACACGGCCGACAACCGGCTGCTGATTGTGGAGAGTAGCGGCCCGATCACCACCCCCAAGCGCTACCGAAACGACTACGGGCAACTCCTGGAGCATGCGCCTTTTTGCGAACGCGATATCCGGAAGCCGGTTGATCTGGAAACCCACGACGAAAAGGGCGATTTCTTGTTTTATATAAAAAAACAAGACAATATCTATCCGTATCACTACCTGAACCATCCGTTTGACCTAATCGGTTGGGACGGGTTTGTGTATCCTTATGCCTTTTCGATCCATAATTTCGAACCGATCACCGGAAGGGTGCACCAGCCGCCGCCCGTCCACCAGACCTTTGACGGGCACAATTTTGTGATCTGCTCGTTCGTGCCGCGCCTGTACGATTATCATCCGCTGGCTATTCCGGCGCCGTACAACCACTCAAACATTGATTCGGACGAGGTGCTCTATTATGTGGACGGCGATTTTATGAGTCGCAAGCACGTTGAGCGCGGCATGATTACCCTGCATCCCGGCGGGATTCCGCACGGCCCCCATCCTGGCACGGTGGAGAAAAGCATCGGCGCAAAAGAGACCCGCGAACTGGCCGTCATGGTGGATACTTTCCGACCTTTGCTGCTCACGGAGCATGCCGCGCAGATTGAGGATCCGCAGTATTACCGATCTTGGATATCTTGATAACCAGCTTGGTAGGCCGACGATTTTGCCCAACAATAATTTTTTGCGGGCAAAACCGCCGGCCGCCGAGGCAACTGTTTATTGAACTCCCAAAAATGAAATCAATCCGAACACGCACTTAATCTCCGTCCAGCATATTCCCGAAAGAACCCAAAATACTGCCTTCCTCCTTCCGCGCACCGCTGCCGTACTGGAGGATACGCGCGGCCAGCCGGCTTACCGGCAGCGACTGCAGCCATACTTTCCCGGGGCCGCGCAGCACGGCATAAAAAAGCCCTTCGCCGCCGAAGACCATATTTTTGATACCACGGACGAACTGGATATCGTAGTCCACGTCTTGGGTAAACGCGACGATACAGCCGGTATCCACTTTGAGTGTTTCTCCGGCGCTTAGTTCCCGTTCGAGAATATAGCCGCCTGCGTGCACAAAAGCCAGGCCGTCGCCCTCGAGTTTTTGCATGATAAAGCCTTCGCCGCCGAACAGGCCGGTGCCCAGTTTGCGCTGAAATTCGATGCCTACCTGCACGCCCTTTGCGGCGCACAAAAAGGCGTCTTTTTGGCAGATCACCTTGCCGCCGAGCGTCTGGAGATCCATCGGGACGATTTTTCCTGCGTACGGCGCGGCAAAGGCCACGCGTTGTTTGCCGGGTACCGTGCTGGTGTAGGTAGTCATGAACAGGCTTTCTCCGGTCAGTATCCGTTTGCCGGCGCTCATCAGTTTGCCGAAAATCCCGGTATCCTGATTGGAACCATCGCCGAAGATCGTGGCCATTTCGACGCCGTTGTCCATGTACATGAAACTTCCGGATTCTGCGATAACCGTTTCGTTGGGATCCAGTTCGATCTCCACGCACTGCATTTCTTCTCCGAAAATTCGGTAGTCAATTTCGTGATTTTTACGCATAGTTCAGTTTTTGTAACTACTTCGCCAGCGCGCTGTCCGGCTCCAAAAGTCCCATTTTCCGCCATACTTCGCAATTTTTTTTGACCGTAGCGCTGCTACGGCCTCCAAAAAATCGCTTCGTCTGGCAAAAAATGGATCCTTTTTTGTCTCAGACGCGACCGGCTAAGTAGTTACCAGTTTTTTTTAAATAATCCAGCGCAAAGTTGCGGCACAAGCAGCTTGCGATAGCAGATTTACCGACAAAAGCGCGCGCTTTTTCGTCCAATAGCATCTTAATCAACCGGATTGCAGGCTTACTCCCATTTAAAGAACACGCCGGCGGAGAGTCCGGGGTTTTTCGGCACATTTTGAGCCCAGCCCGCTCCGGCGCCTGAGGCGAAAACGCCCCAAAAGCGATTAATCTCCCAGATTCCCTTCAGGCCGTAAGACCACCAGCCCTGATTATCTATGTACAGTGCGGTGAGTTCATTTCTGTAGGGAAGATCCACGTTTCCGTTTTCAAACGGCCGGATCAGTTCTGTAAAAAGCACGAGCCAAACAGGGCCGATTTTAGCGCCGCCTTCGAGGCCTACCTGTGCAAAATCGCTGTATCCGTCCGTTCGTAGGCCGTAGCCGGCATGGGCGAAGGTGTAGAATTTCCCGAACCCCTTTCCGGCGCTGATCATCGGCAGGATAGTAAAGGCATTGTACCCGGTGCGCAGGCCGGTAGGCGGATCGTATTGGTTCACCGGCAGGTCAAAACGGAAAGTTCCAGCCACTTGAACGCCCTTATTCCAGAGCTGTTGGCGGAAAGCGATGGACACATTCCCCAGCGCCTGAAAGTTGCCTTCAGCGGTTTGTGGAAAAAGCCCGTTGTTTTGAAACGCGCCGGCTTTCATAAACTGATACGGTATGGAGGCCACGAGCGTCGTTTGATCCGACAAGCCGTATTCGCCATACCATTGCAGCGTACTTTCGCTCAACGCACGATCCAGTACGCGACCTTGGCCTTCCACACCGAAAATAGACGTGTAGGCCGGGATGGAATGCCAGGCCAGCTGGGTATAGAACCCTGCGTCGCGGCGCGTCCAGGGGCTTTGCGCGCGCAGCCCGGCGACGCAGCCTGCCAGTAAGAGCGCGATAAAGGCAATCCGCATCATATCAGGAACGTTTATATTCCCCTGAAACGCTGGCTTTTAGTACCCGTATGAACGTCTTTTCGTCCACCAGCAGCCGCACGATATCGCCTTCAACTTTGGTTATTTTGCCGACAATTCCGGCGGAAGTAACCACCTCCATCCCTTCTCGGAGATTGTCCACGAGTTTTTGCTGCTCTTTCTGCCGTTTCAATTGCGGACGAATCAGGAAAAAATAGAATACAATCAGGATCAGAAAAGGGAACAACATAGTGATCCACTGATTACCGCCTGCTGCCTGAAGAAAAATGGTATTGAACATAATCGAGTTAGGTTTGTAAAGACAAAAGTAATTCTTCCCGGGGAATGGAATTGCGGATTGCAGATTTATTTGAAAGCGGGGTCATTTTACGCACATGCCGTGGCAACTACCCCGCCGTCGAAAAAATCTACAATCCGCATATTGCAATCATTTAACTTCGAACAGTGCGTCTGCCAGGCCGCTATTCACCTTCACTGACTGGATTTCCGCTTTGAGGGGGATCGGGAAGATTCCGCCGACATTGAGGACGTGCGGAATTTTGACGCCGTTGACAGCTTTGTACTCGAGGAAGTCATTCGTTGCGGTTACCGGAGCGCCATCAGGGCCGGGTTGCGTGCTCATTTCGCGGATTTTCAGGCTGGTGGCCATATCGTAGTATTCGGTTGTTTTTTTGCCGCTTGGGCGCACAACTTCTAGGATGTACGCATTTTTCCCATTTACGGATTCGACGCCTTTGAGCGTGAGTTGGCAACCGGCGGATTCGTAGTCCATTTCAGGGCATATTTTCGCTTGTTCCAGCAGGTCTGCCAGATTTTCGCCTTCGACCGGCCGGGAGGCGCCTCCCATGCCATATTCGATGCCGGTAGCGCCGTCTGTGATTTGTTTGGATACGACCTGCCCGTTCATCGAAATTTCAATCACCACCTTTTTATTGTCCTTTTTCGAGGTTTTCATTTGCAGTACCGGGCCGCCGGCGTTCATGGAAGCCACTGTTTCGAGATCTTTGAGGGCTTCGATATTGGATTTGCCGCCGATTGCCGCGATATAATCGCTCAGGATGGTTTGTGCCGTAACGCCTGCGGGGATCACCACCGACGCCGCCTTATCCGGGTTGCCGTACATATCATAGAAATTCACCTTCCCCTCCGGCGAGAAAATTTTCAGTTTATCGGCTACTTCTTCTCGATTTCCGACGACCACGATGTGCGCGCGTTCCGGTCGGATATATTTTTTGGCCATTGCGAGCACCTCTTCCGGCGTCACATTTTGCAGCACCTCGAGGTATTTTTCGTAGTAATCGGCAGGCAGATTGTAGCGGGCGGTATTGAGCGCGAAATTCGCGACCGTACCCGGTTGTTCGAGGCTTTGCGAGAATTGGCCGGTCAGCACATTTTTTACGGTTTGCAGTTCTTCTTTCGGCGCCTTTTCCACCCGCATCCGGTTGAGTTCCTTAAAAAACTCGATAATTGCGCTATCCGTCACGGCGTTGCGCACACTGGCGCCGGCGGAGAAAGAGCCGACCAGTTTGTCCTGGTTCAGCGCGGTTCGAGCGCCGTAGGTGAACGCGCGACCCTCGCGCAGGTTTGCGTTTACGCGGCTGTTGAAGTATCCGCCGAGGATGGTGTTCATTACCCGGGCGCGGATGACGTCCGGATCGCCGGGCGTGAGTTCCAGCGGATAGGTAATATTGATAACCGACTGGACTGCGCCGGGTTTGTTGACGAAGTCCACCTGCGTTTTTTCCGGCGCGCGCGGGATGCCGTGGTCAAAGGTTGGGATTTCGCCTTTTTGCCATTTTCCGAAGTATTTTTTGACCAGTTGTTCCGTTTGTGCGCGGGTGATATCGCCAACGACGACGAGGTAGGCGACATTGGGTTTGAAAAATGTTTGGTAGTGGCTTTTGATTTTATCCAGCGAAATTTTTGCCAGCGTTTCTTCCGTCATCACTTCGCCATAAGGGTGGCTTTTCCCGTAGCACAGCACGGAGGAGACGTTGGCGGAGATGGCATTGGGGTCGTCTTTTGCGGAAGCGAGGCCGCTTTCTGCGCGGCGTTTTGCTTTGTCGAGTTCGTCTTGCGGGAAAGCCGGACTGAGGAGTACATCGGACATCAGTTCCAGCAGTTTGTCCGTGTGTTTGGTGAGGCAGGCACCGGACACGCCGTTATTATCGGAGGACAGGCTGGCGCCGATAAAGTCAACGGCTTCATCAATGGTAGATTTTGAACGCGTGGCAGTACCTTTGGAGAGCAACTCGCCCATCATATTCACATAACCGGCCGCTTCTTTTTCGAGCACCGGATCGTAGTCCACGAACACCCGGAAAGACACCCGGGGCAATTTGTGGTTTTCGACCAAAATCACCTTCAGGCCGTTATCCAATTGAAAAGTTTCGGCTTTGCCGATTTGGATTTTGGGCGCCGCGCCGGCTTGGGGCGCCCCGCTGCGGAAGTCGGCGCCGGCGGGGATTGGGATAGCGGGCGCTGTGCCTTTGGATTTTTCGGCCGAAGAAACGGCTTTTTCGCCTACTTTAGGCGTACAGGAGGCCGTCAGCGCGGCGGCGAGTATCAGGAAGAAAAGTATTTTTTTCATAGAAAGAATAAAGATTGAGCGATTGTCTGCAGGTTTTTGCGGACAACCTGCGAACTGCGGATTTGAGCCTGTTGCGGATTCATTCGCCGGTTTTCAGACGGGGGCTCAGGGTTGCGAGGGTTTGGGGAGCCAATACAGAAAGACCCGGTTATTTTTGTTGAAATATTGATTAGCAACGCGTTTCAGGTCTTCGCGGGTAACTTTCCGATAGCGTTCCAGTTCCGTGTTGATCAGGTTGGCGTCGCCGAAATACATTTCGTAGTTCGCCAGGCTTTCCGCGATACCGGCCATGGTATTATTGGCCGTAACGAAGTCATTTTCCACCTGATTTTGAATTTTTTGGAATTCCGATTCAGATACCAGATTTTTTTGAACATCGGCCACCACAGCGTCCATGGAATTGGCCAGATCGCTGATATCCACGCCCATATTGGCGATTGCGAACATAATATTCGCGCCGGGGTCTTCCAGTTCGAGCGGAAAGGATCCGACGGCGATCGCTTTTTGTTCCTCGTCCACGATTTGCTTTTGGAGGCGGCTGCTTTGTCCCTGGCTGAGCAGCATAGAGAGCATTTTGACGGCGTAAAAATCTTTCGTGCCTTGGGCGGGGATGCGGTAGGTGCAGACCAGCGCGGGGAGTTGCACATTGTCATAGACCGTGTCACGCAGTTCGGCGCGCAGCGGGGGTTCCGTGATTTTGGGGCGGAAAATTTCCCCTTGTCCGCGCGGAATATCTTTGAAATACACGTCAATCAATTTTTTCGTCTGCTCGATATCAATATCGCCGGCGATGGAGAGAATGGCGTTATCCGGGCGATAAAAATCTTTATAGAACTGCTTATAATCGGCTTCTTCGGCAGCGTCGAGGTGTTCCATGGCGCCGATGACCGAGTGGTGGTAGGGGTGCGTGGTGAAGGTGCGTTTCATGGCTTCCTCCAGGATCCGGCCGTAGGGTTGGTTATCCACCCGTTGGCGGCGTTCTTCCTTGACGACCTGTCGTTGGGTTTCGATGCCGACCGTTTCCACATTGGCGTGGAGCATGCGTTCGCTTTCCAGCCAAAGACCGAGCGCGAGTTGGTTGCTCGGGAGCACTTCGTAGTAGTACGTGCGGTCATACCAGGTATTGGCGTTGTTATAGCCGCCGGCCTGATTGACATAGTCGTCGAATTCGCCGCGTTTGATGTTTTTTGAGCCTTCAAACAGGAGGTGTTCGAAGAAGTGGGCGAAGCCCGTGCGATCCGGTTTTTCATTTTTTGAACCGACGTGGTACATGACGGAGACGGCCACGATGGGCGTAGTGTGGTCTTCGTGTAGCAGCACTTTCAGGCCGTTGGGCAGATCGTATTCGGCGAACTGGATATTTTGGCTGTACAAAATCGAGCAAAGCGACAGTAAGACAGGCAGAACAAAAAGTGGTTTCATAAAAAAATCAGCGGTGAGTGAAAAAAAAGGCATCCCTACGGCTGCCTTGGGCGGTCGCAAAGATGCCTATTTTTGTGCGCCATTCGGCGGAAGTTTAGACAAAAGTTTGATAATTTTCGGCCATTTCCGGAAGATGCCGGACTTTTACACGAATTTATCGGCGCAGGACGAGGAAGCGAAGGCGTCCGGCTTGGCTTTAAACACAAAGCCCATACTCAGGATATAGCCCATGGCTTCTTTGAGCGCCGCGTTGCTTTCGAAAGCCGGATCGGTATTGATATCGGCGTGCACCTCCAGCGCGACGTCGTAGCGGTCGAGGAGTTCGCAAAGCGCGTACGCGACTTCCACCGAGCGGCCTACTTCGAGGATCATACGTTCGCGCAGCGTCATTTTGCGCGCATTGATATCATTTGAGATGAACATAAAGCCGCCGCGTTTCTCCCGCAGGAAAACGATGACCGTAGCAAAGTGGACTTCCTCGCCGATCACCTGCGAGTCTGTGCCGATGCATACCTTCAGGCGAAATCCGGATTCCTGTTCGCGGAGGATAGCCTCTTCCACGGCGCTCAGGAGCGGCTGTTCGATGCGTTGTCCGTTGAGTCTTCTCCAGATCATGAATTAAGCGTTTCGATTTATGACCAAAGTTCGCAATTATATTAAAAAGATTTCCGTATTAACAGAAACTTAATATGCGACAACCCGGAAAAATCGGGTTGGGCGCCGGGACAAAATCCCGACGCCCAACTTATTAAACGCTTCGCAGGAAACGAGGGTTCCCTGCGTCCAACGCTTTTTGGCGCCCGCGGCCGTCCGATCAGCGAATGATCAGTTCGTAGGGCATGCGCGCCTGGATGCCGTCCGACTCCCGGAAATCCTGCAACGATTTGTACATGGGGTACAAGTCGCCCATTTCCGAGCGGAGCAGCCAGGTTCGGATGGTATTGTCGCGGTCGCGCGTTTGGGCGATGCGTTCCAGAATTTGCTCCAGGCCGGTTTTGGTGCGCGGGTACTCTGTCGTGCGGTACTTTTCTACTTTTGCCAGTTTTGCTGCGGCCTGCACGGCCCGGTCGAGGCCGCCGATTTGATCCACCAGGCCGATTTCCAGGGCTTTAGCGCCCGACCATACCCGGCCTTGGGCGATGGCGTGCACTTCGTCGCGCTTCATGCCGCGGCCTTCCGAGACGATGCGGATAAAATCTTCATAGATACCGTCCACGCGGGTCTGAATCATCCGGCTTTCTTCCGGCGAGAAATCGTAAAAAGGCGTACCGAAAGCGGAATATCGGCCGGTGCGCACGGTATCGAACGTGATGCCGAGTTTATTTTTCATGGTATTTTGCAGTACCGGTATGATCCCGAACACCCCGATAGAGCCGGTAATGGTGTTTTGTTCGGCGAAGATACTATCTGCTTTACAGGCGATATAGTAACCGCCCGAGGCGGCGACGTCGCCCATACTGACGACAACCGGGCGGCCGGTTTTTTTGAACAGCATGATTTCCCGGAGGATATTTTCGGAGGCCAGTACGCTGCCGCCTGGGGAGTTGATGCGCAGTACGAGCCCTTTTACTTTGGTATCTTTTCGGATCGTGCGCAGCATTTTGACATAGTCGGCGTCGTAGATTTCGCCGGCTTCCAGGCTTTCGCCGTCGCGAATCGTACCTTCGGCATAGAGGACGGCGATTTTTTCTTTGGCGCTAAGATCCAGTTTTTTGGCGCGCGAATTGAAATAATCGGTCAGGTTGATGAGTTTGAGTTTCGCGTCCTCCTTCAATCCGGCTTTTGTTTTCAGCAGCGTATGGACTTCGTCTTCATACGCGATGCGATCCACCAGTCCGGCTCGGAGGGCGGTTTCTGCGCTTTGTCCTTCGAAATCGTCTGCGATTTGGCGGAGCTTGTCTGGGGTGATACCGCGGCTTTTGGAGATATCCTGGAGGAAACCGGCGTACAAGTCGTTGAGGTATGCGCGGATTTGTGTGCGATTTTCATCGCTCATTTTATCGAGTCGGAACGGTTCGGTGGCGCTTTTAAATTTCCCGGCGTAGAAAATGCGCATCTGCACATCCAATCGGTCGAGCATATCTTTATAAAAAGCGATCATACTGGAGTAGCCCCTGAAATCCACGGCGCCGAGCGGGTTGATGAGGACGCTGTCTGCCACGGAAGCCATATAGTAGGCATTCTGCGTATAATAAGGCGCGTAGGCGATGATGAATTTGCCGGAGGATTTGAAATCCAGCAGCGCATTGCGGAGCACCGAGGAGGTAGCCTTCCCGGCAGTTACGACCGAAGCGTCGAGATAAATCCCTTTGATATCGGGGTCTTCCGTTGCCTGTTGGATGGCTTTTACCATATCGGTCAGCCCGAGGATATCCTCCTGCTCCAGGGTGAAGGGATCCATGGGCAGGTTGTTGGTTTTTTCGGGGATATTTTGTTCGAGGCGGAGTTCCAGTACCGAGTTGGCCGGGATATCCACTTTTTGTTTTTCGGATGCACTCCCGGCGAGGCTGGCGATCGCGCCGAATCCGATGAAAAACAAAAGAAAAAGCGCCAGGAACGTGCCCAAGCAGGAGGCAAATAAAAACTTAAAAAACTGGTTCATACAGTATTTTTTCGGTAAAGAACGCGGCGTGATTGTTCGCGCTGTGCAAAATAACTTGTTAAGCGCTGTTCAAATCGTTATTTTTAGATGAAAGTGCGGTTTTTTAGGACGTAAAATATAGGATGCCCCCACGGCCGGGGGCAAGCAAACTACCGTGTTGCATTTTCTCCGAACAAAACAATTTTAATAAGGCAAATAAAACAAGGTATATAATAATGTGCGTAATTTTCCGCCGAATTTATTCATAATCCACATTTTATCTATGTCGTTCCAAAAACTATTCCTAACATCCTTTCTTCTAACCCTCTTTTTTGCGCCGCTGAGCGCACAAATTCTCGAAGTTACCGACGCCGCTACCCCACCCTACAATCCGCAATACCTGATTTCCAATGTATTTCTTGGAGACGGCGTGGAAGTGCTGAATATCCAGTACAACGGCGTGGCGACGGCGGTGGGCTATTTCACCGGCGGCGCCAATTTTATCGGGATTAATCGCGGCGTGGTGATGACCACCGGCAGGGCGCAGGGCAACAACACCACTACCTTCGGCGCCAACGGGCAGGGCAGCATGCAATCTTCAGTGGACAATCCGAGTACGGCTTTCGACCCGGATTTGGCCATGCAGACCACGGCGGGTCTAAATGATGTGGCGGTTTACACCATTACCTTCGTGCCGACCTCCCCCAACTTGCAGTTTCGGTTTTGTTTTGGCTCGGAGGAATATCCGGAGTACGCCTGCAGCGATTACAACGATGTATTCGGTTTCTTTATCCAAGGGCCGAATTATCCCAGTCCGACCAACATCGCGTTGATCCCAAACTCCACGCTGCCCGTAACTATCAACAACCTGCATCCCGCCAACCCGATTTACAATTGCGGGCCGTTTAACGTACAGTATTACAACAACAACAACGGGACGAGCCAGCAGCCGATTTACGATGGCTTCACCGATGTCTTTACCGCCGAGGCGACCGTTGTGCCTTGTCAGCAATACACCATTAAACTGGCGATTGCCGACGTCACCGACCATATCTTCGACTCCGGGGTGTTTCTGGAGGCCAAAAGCTTCGGCGCCGGTTCCCTGCGCGCAGAAGTCACCACCAACAGTCCGGAGGGGGCTATCGCCGAAGGATGCGGAGAGGCCACCGTCACCTTCCGCCTGCCGGAAATCAGCGGACAGGATTTTCCCATAGACTATAAAATATGGGGTACCGCCCTCAACGGAACCGATTACGACTCGATCCCGGCCAATTTGTCCATACCCGCAGGCCAGCAGGAGGTCACCATCACCCTGCGTGCGCTCGAGGACGGACTGGCGGAGATCCCGGAATTTTTTGCCCTGGACTACCAGCGCGACCCCTGTAACCGCGATACCATCCTCATCGGGATCCGGGATAATTTCCTGATCGCCCCCAATTTGCGACCGGATACCGCCCTGTGCCTCAACGCGCCGGCACTGGAACTGGACGGCACGCTGGCCATGCCGCTGCCCGATCCGATTGTATTCACCAATGACGAGGATATCTTGATCAGCCCGACCAATACCCCCGTCAACTCCTCCATTGTAGTGTCCGGCGTGCAACCTGCCACGCTCAGTCCGGGCGTACTCCGATCCGTATGCGTAAATATTGATCACAGCTTTGTGGACGATATAGATATGTATCTTATTACGCCGGGTGGACAAATTCTGGAGCTCAGCACGGATAATGGCGGCAGCGGGGACAATTACACAAACACTTGTTTTACGCCGACGGCTACCACGCCGATTAATTTCCCAGGCCCGTTTGCCCCCCCAACCGCCGCACCTTTTACCGGAAACTGGCTGCCGGAAGGCCCTTGGACAGATATCTGGGACGGCAGCTATCCCACAAACGGAACCTGGCAACTGCAGCTCCGGGATGACGCAAACGGCTTTGTCGGCACGCTGAAGGATTGGACGATCACCTTTGAACCTTCCTACAAGGTGAATTATCAGTGGTTCCCCATCTCCGGCTTGAGCTGCCCTACCTGCCCTGTAACGAACGCCTCGCCTGCCCAATCTACGGTATATACCCTGTTGGCCACCGATTCTTACGGCTGCGCTACCAGTGATTCCGTGAAGCTGGAAGTTTACGATGCGCTGGACGCGCCCGTCGTCGAATGCGCCGGCGCTTCCGCCGACAGCGTCAGCTTCTTTTGGAACACGCTTCCCAACGCCACAGGCTACGAAATTAATGTCAACGGCGCCGGATGGACGCCGAACGGAACGGATAATACCTTTACCATCAACGGACTAAGTCCCGGCGCCTCGATATCGATCGAAGTGCGCGGGATAGACCCGCTGGGCCTCTGCCCGCCGTCTATTGGATCCGGTGTTTGCGAAAACTGCGCATCTCCGGCAATCTCCATTGCGACAACGCCCGTGTCCTGCTCCGGAAGCACCAACGGCACGGCAGTGATTAGCACCGATAACCTGAATCCGCCCTATAATTTCAGACTCGGCCCCCTGAATAACACCACTGGGCTATTCTCCAACCTGCCCGCCGGGACGTACACCGCCGTAGTCACCGACGCCTCCGGCTGCTCGGCCCAGCAACAGTTTCTCATCGGCGCGCCCCCGGCTTTGTCAGCCGCCGTCAGTATCGTCCAACAGGTTTCCTGCTTTGGCGGAGACAACGGCGCCCTGACAGCCGGCGGAACGGGTGGAACCGGAACGATTATCTTTTCCTGGAATGCGCCGGGAAATCCCGGCGGAAACGCTATCTCAAATCTGCAAGCCGGCGTCTATTCCGTAATCGCCACCGATGCAAACGGCTGCACGGCAAGCGCCACCGCCACGCTTACGCAACCCACCGACCTGAATATTTCTACCAATGTGCAAAATGTGCGTTGTTTCGGACAGGCGAATGGCGCCGCCACAGCCCTCGCACAGGGCGGCGTCGGGCCTTACCTATTCCAATGGAGCAACGGGCAATCGGGCGCGGGCGCGCTCAATCTCAGCCCGGGCATCGTGACGGTGACCGTCACGGACGCCAACGGGTGCGCCGAAACGACTTTCGCCGCCATCCAACAACCACCGGCGCTGAGCGCCTTGGCAACTGCCGCACCAGTTCGGTGCGCGGGTGAAACCAACGGCACAGCGACCGTAACACCGCAGGGTGGCGTCGGGAACTACACCTACCTCTGGAGCGATCCCGCCCAGCAAACAACGGCCACCGCCAACGGCTTGGGCGCGCAGCTCTACACCGTCACCGTGACGGATGGGAACAGCTGTATCGCCGTGACGGCGACGGCGGTAGCCGCCCCCGCACCCCTAACGCTGGCACTCAGCCCGGACTCCGTGCGCTGTTTCGGCGGCAATGACGGCCGCCTGACTGCCGCCGTATCCGGCGGAAACGGCGGATACAACTTTCAGTGGAGCGCTGCCGGCGCGCCCAATAACGCGATCCTGCAAAATGTGGCAGCCGGCACGTACGGATTAACTGTCACCGACGCAAAAGGGTGTACCATCTCCGGAACCAATACAATTAGTCAGGCTGCACTGCTGCAGGTTTCAGCGACTGCCAACAACGTATCCTGCGCGAATAGCACGAATGGCCAAATTAACCTGCAGGCGCAAGGCGGCACGCTGCCTTACGCCTTCCTGTGGAATAACAACAGCGCCAGTCAAAATCTGACAAACCAGTCGCCCGGCCTCTATCTCGTCACCGTAACGGACGCTAAAAACTGCACCGCAACGGCGCAAGCCACCATCGGCGCCCCGCCGCCTATCACGGCATCTATCACCGAAACGCCGGTAAAATGCTATGACGGAAACACCGGCGCGCTGGGCGTGGTTGCAGGGGGCGGTGCTGGCAACCTAAGTATCGGCTGGATCGGGCCTAATGGATTCACCGGAAGCGGCGTAGCGTTGAACAACCTGCAGGCAGGATTATATATCGCCTCGATCACGGATATCAACGGCTGCCTGCTGCGCGATACGGCCTGGATTATCCAGCCGCCGCCGTTGTTGCCGATGCTGCCAAACGTCAGCGATACGGTTTGCTTTAACGCAACGAACGGCGCAGCAACGGTAACGGTCAACGGCGGTACGCCGCCGTATCAGTACGCCTGGACCCCCGGCGGACAAACCACGGCGGCGATTACCAGCCTCGCGCCCGGACAATACAACGTCAGCATCGCAGATGCAAACGGCTGTACGGCCGGCGCGATGACACGCATAGAACAAAAAGGCGAGCTGTTCGCAGTCGTGCAGGTAACAGACCCGCGCTGCCACAACGGAACCGACGGTTCCGCCCGCGTGGTATCCGTCTTTTACGGTTCCAATCCGGCAAATCTCCAATTGTTTAACTATCGCTGGAATACCACGCCGCCGCAACTGACGTCCGAGGCTGCCGGACTGGCGGCTACGCAGACCTACCGCGTCACGAT
>JAUMBL010000174.1:0-17440 GCA_032115775.1 Saprospiraceae bacterium
ACTTTTACTATCCATGTCCTCGCGTCCGGGTTTGAGTTCATCATCGAATAGCATGCGGATCGCGGGCGTGCAGTCATCGTCGAACTGCCCGTTTTTAGTTGCCCAGAAATAAGCCGTTAAAAACCCGACTGCCAGTATTAAGCTGATGAGAATCAAAATGAAAATAATTTCCATGCACAAACAGTTGTTTAAAACCGGCTGCAAGGTCGGGCGACAGGGTAAGCGTGCGAATGACCCAAATCAATGGCCGCGCTGATATTGATCTTTTGCGCGCCGGCTTGCGTCTCCGTAGGTAGCGTTGCGATCGCCTACTTGCAGATATACCCGAATCTGGTATGAATCTGACAAAAAAGAACCTATCTTTGCCTATCTTATGCTTCAGTTGTATATTTCGCACACGCCGGCAGATCGGAAAACGCTGGAAAAATTGTTGGTCTGGCTCAGGCCGCTGGAGGAGAAGTATTTTTTAAAAATTTGGTACGATACGGGGTATCCCTCCCTGCCGCCTTTCCCGCCCGCCTGGCAGTTATTGCTATTCTGGTACAAACCGCCTAAGCCGGAATTTCCCTACCACCCGGAGTTACCGGCGAAAGCAGCCGGCGCGCAGATCTATTTGTTTTTAACCAGCCATGCATCGCTGATTACCGCCTACATTGATCAAATAGAGGTCACAACGGCCGTTGATCGGTATGTTCACCTGGGGGAAGATTTAGTGCGTGTATTTCCCGTGCTGGTTTCGCCCTCCGTATGGCAAAAACACAGCCGGTTGGCCGGTTTCAAGGTGTTGGGGCCGCCCGCTTCCCTAGCCTCGACCGTCCCGCAAGAGGAAGGATATAAACAGCTGATAGAGCAACTGGAACCGGCTATCATTCAACTTCGGCAAAATTGGATAGAGGAGTACCGGCGGGCGGGCATGCCCACCGACGGCTTTTTCCGGCCGCCGGAAAAGGAAATCCCGAACACGGGTATCACCCCACTTCCCGGCTGGGCCGGCTGGGTGATATTATTTGGCATTATTTATGTTGTAACGGCCTGGTACACCAACTACTGCGCACCGCGGATGTACCATGGCTTCCGTCGGGAAATTCCCATCCGCGAAGAACAACCGGAAGTGTATCAGCGAGAAAGACCCTACCGACCTGCAGATACCACCGATCTGCCGCCGCAAGTCGAACCGGACACCCCACTGCGCCCCAAAAGTTACCGGTAAACGAAATGAGAATTTAACGCGTAGGAAACAAAGAACCTTGTTTTGCGTTCTGATTTATCTGAACTTCCTCTGAAACAGGTTCAAAACAAATTCTAACTCATTTACAATCGCACTATAATCTGGTTGACTTAATCGCGCGTATGTTCAAACCTCAGGCTACCCTACCCCTTTTGTGGGTTCTATTTTTTTTAATCTCCGCAGCTTCTCTGCCTGCGCAGCATTGGCAGTTTAAAAATGAAAAAGAAGGTGTTAAAGTTTTTCACCGCCAAAAAGCGGATATTTTTGAGTTAAAACTCACTGCCTCCGTGGAGACTTCGCTCTCAGGCATCGTGCAACTATTCAATCAGGTGGAACGATATCCGCATTGGGGATACAAAATTGTGGAATCCCGGATTCTGGAAAAAATTTCGGATACAGAGTTTATATATTATTCAAAATTCGATTTCCCCTGGCCGCTTGCCGACCGCGATGTAATCATGCGATCCAAAGTGGAGCAGGATCCGCATTCCAAAATTGTCACTTCCGTGAGTACCGCAGAGCCCTGGCGACTGGCTGAATACGCAGATGTAGTTCGTATTAAAGATGCGCATACCCGCTGGGTGATGCACCCCAACAACAGCGGCTGGCTCTATCTTGAATATTTTGTGTATTCTGATCCGGGCGGCAGTATCCCCGACTGGGCCGTGAATATGGCCATAGACGTAGGCCCGCGCGAAACAGTGAAGCGCATCCGGGCGGTGCTTCAAGAACCGGCGTTCAAGCGGATCCGGCTGGCGCACATCAAAGAATGATAACCGCCTATCCCAACCCCGAAGGGGTGACATTATTCTAGCTCCGGTTGGATTTCCCCGTCCAAACCCCGAAGGGGTGACATTATTCTAGCGCTGCGGGATTTGGCTAACCATTTACCGAGAATAATTCGATCGGAGATTGCACGCTTTCAAGGCGTCCAATCAATGCCCTGTAAAACGCGTCTCCAAAAAGGCGCCGGCATGATCGAATCACTCGCTCCAGCGGAACGAACGCAATTCCAGTCCGGATAAATCCAGTACTCGATCCACTACCGTAGCGGCTACCTCCTCCAGCGTATGGGGTTTGGAGTAAAAAGAAGGCGTAGCCGGGCAGATAATGCCGCCGGCCTCGGTGACCGTTTTCATGTTGTTGATATGAATGAGGCTCAGCGGCGTATCGCGGGTGACGAGGATAAGCCGGCGGCGCTCCTTGAGCGCGACGTCGGCGGCGCGAGTGACCAAATCATTGCTGACGCCCGTGGCGATGCGCGCCAGAGTTCCCATCGAGCAAGGGCAGACGATTACCGTATCGTATTTCGCGGAACCGGAAGCAAACGGGGCGAAAAAGTCGTTCTTCGCATAGAATTGGAAGGGATAGGCGGCGAAATCCGCCGGCCCGATTTCCAACTCCCAGTTCGTGACCGCATTATCGGACAGCACGACTCCAACAGCGGCCCATTGTTCTTTTAATTGCGCGAGCTTATCGAGTAAAACCTTCGCATAAACAGATCCGGAGGATCCTGTGATGGCAACGACAATTTTTTTCATAATTCGATTTATAAAACAATCGAGCGTCCGGTATGTTTCAACAACTTCAAAAGCAATTGCTCAATGATCAACCGCCTACTAATCGCCCTGCTCTTGGCAGGATGCGCCCAACTTGCCAATGCGCAAAACACCGGTATCCTCGCCGGCACGGTAAAAGACAAACTCACCCAGGAATTGCTGATCGGCGCGACAGTCCGGGTAAATGGCGCCAATCTGGGCGCCTCGACCGATGTGGAAGGCCGATTCCGAATCGGCAATATCCCGCCAAAGTCGTACAGCGTAACCGTCGAATACCTCGGCTACCTACCTCAAACGCGTTATAATGTGGTGATTACCTCGGGGAATGCCAATTTCCTGAATTTTGAACTGGAGCCCGACAACCAGTCGCTAAAAGAGGTGGTGATTGCCGAAAATCGCAGCGTGCGCATCGCCTCGGTGGAAACCCCGCTTTCGATCCAGAATCTGAGTGTAGAAGAAATTAAGAGCAACCCCGGCGGTAACTTTGATATCTCAAGGGTCGTGCAAGCGCTGCCCGGCGTGGGCGGCACGGCCGGCTCGGTGGGCGGCTTTCGGAATGACCTGGTTATTCGCGGCGGTGGTCCGAATGAGAACGTTTATTATCTGGACGGCATGGAAATCCCGGTAATCAACCACTTTGCCACCCAAGGCGCCGCAGGCGGCCCCACCGGAATACTCAACGTCTCGTTTATTGAGGACGCCACCCTGGCGAGCAGCGCTTTTCAGGCGCGGTACGACAATGCGCTCTCGTCCGTGCTGCAATTTCGCCAGCGCGACGGCAACCCCGAGCGCGTGCAGGGCAATTTTCGCCTCAGCGGTACGGAAGCGGCACTGACCGCCGAAGGCCCCCTGGGCAAAAAAAACGGTCCGGCGACCTTCCTCGCCTCCGCCCGGCGCTCCTATCTGCAGTTTTTGTTTTCAGCATTGGATTTGCCGATTCGGCCGGATTATTGGGATTTTCAATACAAAGTAACCTATAAAATTGACCCTAAAACGACCTTCACCTCCCTAGGCGTGGGCGCGATTGACGAGTTTTCCTTCGCAGCGCCCAAAGAAACAACGCCGGAAAACGTGTACGTACTCGGCTCGGTACCCAGTATAAACCAATGGAATTACACCCAGGGGTTCGCGATCAAACGCCTGGTGGACAACGGGTACTGGAACCTGACTTTCAGCCGGAATATGTTCGAAAACCGACTCGACCAGTTTGAGGACAACTTCGACGCCATGCAGACCGATGAGGCCAAAAGGGTACTCCGCCTGAAAAGTCAGGAAATCGAGAACAAACTCCGCTTTGACTACAACGCCTTCCGAGGCGCTTGGAAGTTCTCGTATGGCGCGATGGCGCAGTATGTGAAATACAATAACAATACGTTCAACCGCATCCGACCGGAAATCCGCGACCCGCAGGGCAACCTGATTCAGCCCGCCGTGACAGTGAATTTTAATACAGCGATTGATTTTTTTAAATTCGGCGTGTTTGGACAGGTGAATCGCACGTTTTTGGATGAACGCCTGGGGGTTTCCTTCGGATTGCGCACGGACGGCAACAGCTTTACCGAGGACGGCGCAAACCCTGCCGCGACGCTCAGTCCGCGTGTCAGCCTCTCGTATGCCCTTACGGACAAATGGAAGTTGAATGCCAGCGTGGGTCGTTACTACAAGATCGCGCCCTACACGGTGCTGGGTTTCCGGGATGAAAGCAATGCGTTGGTCAACAAGAACCTGCCTTACACGCGCTCCGATCACTATGTAGCCGGGCTGGAGTACGTCCCCACACCCTCCCTGCGTTTTACCTTGGAAGGATTTTATAAACAATACGGCGACTATCTCGTCAGCGCGCGCGACGGCATTAGTTTGGCCAATCAGGGGGGCGATTTTGGCATTATCGGCAATGAGCGCGTACTGGCCGACGGTGAGGGTCAGTCTTACGGCCTGGAGTTTTTTGCGCAGCAGAAACTTACTAAGAAGCTATTTGTGACCGGATCTTACACGCTCTTCCGCTCCGAGTTCAGCGGTGCCGACGGGATACTGATCCCTTCTGCCTGGGATACGCGCCACCTGCTGTCTGTTATTTTGGGTCGAAAATTCCGCCGAAACTGGGAAATGGGCTTAAAATACCGCTTCCAGGGCGGCGCGCCATTCACGCCCTTTGACGAAACCGCCAGTCGACTCAACTACGCCACCGTCGGCCGCGGCATTCTTGATTTCCGCCGACTCAACGGCGAGCGACTGGATAATTTCAGCCAGTTTGATTTTCGTATTGACAAAAAATGGAATTTCAAACGCGCCACGCTGGACGTATTTATTGATATCCAGAACGCTTTTGTGCAAGTCAATCCCGCTTACCCACAATACACCTTCCGCCGCCTGCCCGACAACTCCGGCTGGGAAACCACAAATGGACTGCCCTTAGCGTCCGACGGCTCCAACGCCATTCCGCTGCTGCTGGATAACGCCGAGGCGAGCGTGGTGCCGACGATTGGATTTATTGTGGAATTTTAGCGCACTTTTTCGGAATACGCGCCAACTTTTTGTACGCTGTACTGCGGTCAGGAGCTTGCTCCGCGGTACTGACGCGGCGTCATGCCAAACTCCTTTCCAAACAGGGTGGAGAAGTAATTCGGATCCGAAAAGCCGCAGGCAAAGGCGACTTCAGAGATACTGGCATCCGGTTTTTCCCGCAGCATCTCCTTGGCCTTAGTGAGGCGATACTTTCGGAGCAGTACGCCGGCAGACTCGCCGCCGAGCGCGGCAATTTTGCGTCTAAGTTGCGATACGCTGATATGCAACGTGGCCGCTAGTTTTTCCACCGTAAAATTTTCATCGGCAAAATTGGCGTCAATCAGCATTTCCACTTCCCGGATGAACAAGTCCTCCTTTTCGCGGCTGATGCCGTCAGGGAGCTTGGTTTCAGGGATATTATCCGCTGCATCGCCCCAGGCGGATTCGAAGAAGCGCTTTGTCTGGGCGCTCATCAGCAGCGAATTGGCTACGTATTTTTTCAATATTTCATGATCGAAGGGTTTGCTGAGGTACAGGCTTGCGCCGCTTGCCAAGCCCGCTCGAACCGCTGCGTTGCTTGATTTAGCGGAAAGCAGGATAATGGGGATGTGGCTGGTTCGGATATCATTTTTTACCGTCTTGCAGAGTTCAAGGCCGGACATTTGCGGCATCAACACATCGGAGATGACCAAATCTGGAATCAGTTCGATGGTCAATTCCAATCCCGCTTGACCGTGGAGCACCGTTACTACCTCGTAATCCGGCTCCAGGATAGATCGTATGTAATCCGCCATTGCCTGCTGATCTTCGACCACCAGGATTAGCGGCCTTGGGTCTTCGCCACGCGCAACGCGTGCGAGCGGATGTTCGGCGCGGATTTCCGTTTCTGCAGGAGACGATATCGGCGGTTTTAATTTTTCCAGCGGGAAGGTGACGGAAAAAACCGCTCCGGTCACCGTTCCGAGCGCCGGGGGCGCCCAAGCCAGCCGGCCGCCCATCAGTTCTGCCATTTCGGAGGCGTACGCGAGCCCAATGCCGACACCGCCCGGATATTTTTCCCCGTCTATTTGAAAATACCGTTGGAATAGGAATTTGACTTTTTCAGCCGGTATGCCGGGGCCGGAGTCTTGTACCAAAATGTGGAGTTGTTGCTCCTCAATAAACGCCTCTAAAAGAACTCTGCCGCCCTGCGGCGTAAATTTTAGCGCATTGGAGAGCAAATTCCCTAAAATGGCGCGCACTCCGCTCTCGTCAATATAGATCACGGGAATACCTGGGGCGAGGCGTTTGTATAATCGGATTGATTTTTCCTGTGCCTGATAAGCGTATGAATTCAGTAACGAGGAGAGGAACTGCTCCAATTCCAGCAGCGCAGGCGATAGCGGAATACCGCCGAGTTCCCTAATTCTGCCCAAATCGAGTATTTGGTTTATCATATTGAGCAGTTCCTGGCTCTGATATTTAATGGTCTCCGCTGCTTTCGTAATTTTCTCATCCGAATCGCCGCCGATTCGCTCTGCGAGGCCTGTTATGAGCGTAAGCGGCGTACGGAGATCATGCGCAACGTTTGCCAGAATCCGTTCTTTCGTTTTTGTGAGTGCATTTTCGTAGGCCACCTCCATGCGCAACAGTTCATTTTGGTATTTTTCGCGCGTCAAAAGCCGTTTGTTGCGTATCACCAATACGGTTGGGACGCCCAACAACAGCAACAGGCCGATCATCGCCCACCCGCTTTTCCACCAGGGATTTTCGATCTCGAAATACAGCCATTCGGACTCGCTCCACTCGCTGCCATTGAGCGAGCCTTGCACTTCGAGCGCGTATTTTCCGGGGGAGAGGCCTGCCAGGCTTACAGAGTTTTGCAGGCCGTTGGCTACCCATTTGTCATTTCCTGAAGAAAGCCTGAACCGGTATTGCGCCGTTTTCATATTGGTGAAATCGAGCAGACTAAAATAGACCGTCAAATTATCGCTTCCATAAGGCAACGCGTCGATTGTATAGCCTGGATTTCGCCGAACGATCGGGAGTATTTTTGTACCAAGTTGCACGCGGGAGATCGCCATATATTTCGGTTCTTCGCGTACGAACATCTCCTCGGGATAGAAACAAATAGATCCCTCCGTTGTCCCCATAATAATCATCCCGTCGGGCATCACGGCAGTGGTGTTTCTGTTAAATTCGAGTGCCGGCAATCCGTCTGCCTGCGTGTATATTTTACTTTGCCCGGTTTGATAATTGTATCGGAACAAGCCTTGTTGGGCGCCCAGCCACAAAACGCCGGGTTCGGTTTGCGCCATGCAGAATACGGGTTCCGGCTCTCCTTGTTTGATACTTTCATTGGTTACCGTGTTGTCTGACAGGCGCCAGCGGAGCAACCCGTCCCAGGTTCCAATCCAGATAATATCCGGATTGAAGGCATCCTCTTTTGCAAAAATATAGCGCCGGTCTCCGGACATTGCGGAAGGAAGCAATCGGTTGTCAAAATACTTGATTTTGATCTTACCTGCTTTCCAGTCAGGTTTTATGCCTGCAATTCGTTTGGGGGTGGTAATCCAAGTCCAAGAAGAATCAGAACGAGCCCGAGAGATGGAACTAATATCCCACCAAGGGTCGAATTCCTTACTGCTTATCGTGGTAACCGGCAAAACCACGCCATTATCCGGATTAAAAAATACAACCTCCCGAATCATATTGGACAGGAGTAGCAAGGCGCCATCCCGCGTCGTGGAGACACCGTACTCGACATTAAGATTCGAAACGCCGCCCACGCGGTCGTACACCCGTCCACTTCGGAATTCAGTCAATTTTTTTGAGGCATTTACCCCCCATATCCTGCCCCGGCTGTCAATATCTGCGCAATATGTTTGATACGCAGAGACGGACGGTTTTACTGCATCTGAAGTAACCGGCGACCAGATATATTTTCCGAGATACACCATATCCCTCGTTTTGTTTCCATCTCTTAGATTTAGCCAAACGCCTCCGTTCGGATCTATGAGCGGCGCCTTGGTGGCCGGGGTGCCGGGATTCAGAATTTTACGAATTTTTTTTCTCCGGTTTTGGAGGCAGATAACGCCGCCAATATCCAATCCGAGCCAGATATTTTTTTGCCTGTCCACGCAGGCAGCGGTAATCTCCGCTTGCCAATCATGATTTTTCTTTAGGAGGTTCTTGCCATCCCACTCCCAAATATCAGTGCCCCATACAACCAGAAAGTTCCCGCTTGAATCCAGTCCATTTACCTGAACGCCATAACTGGCGCCAAGCATATCGTACTTCGCGAGTAATTCGTCGCCTTTGAAAAAATAAATACTCGTGGTGCTTTGTACGCAAATATGGTTATGCTGCATATCCCTCCAAACACCCCAGACGCTGGGTTTTACCTCCGGGAACGCCCTTCGAAACTCCCTGCCATCCCATGTGTACAGGCCTAAGTTCGTTCCAATATACAATAAATCACCTTCCTTTAGCAAACACGATGGGATGCCAAACGATTCGAACGGGAACGCAGCCGCTCGGCTTGCTTTTATTTCTACCACGCCATGCGCCGTACGATAGGAAAACTCCCAAAGCGTATCTCCGGCAAGTAAGATTATTTGCTCATGACCAATATAGGACTGGGGGGACTCCCGCCAATAATGCGCTTGGTTCAAGACTGCCGGCGTAATGAATCCATCCACACGCTCATCGTAATATTGTATCCCTTCGCGTTGTTTTACCCACAAGCGCTTCTGTTCATCTATCGTAAGCGAGCCGATCGTACTGGATAACAGACTGTATTTCTGATCTGCCTCCCGCCTGTACACCTTAAAATCATATCCATCGTACCGATTTAGCCCGTTTACCGTACCCATCCAAATAAATCCGGACTGATCCTGTACGATGCTTTTTACAAAGCCTTGTGAAAGCCCTTCCTCTACGGACAACCGCATGATCTGCTGGCACCAGGCAGAGAGATCTACCAAGGTCATCAGGATTAATGTAACTGTCCACTTTTTTATACCCGTCAGTTCCATAATATTTTCTCTGCATCCAGTAAAATTGCACCTCGGAAGGCGAGGATTTACACGGCAAAAATGCAGACATTTTTTGTCACGCAGATTTTTTTACCAACAAAGTTTTGAACCGGCGCTGCATTCGCCCAAGGAGCACACCTAGGAAAGTTCCGTACAAAAACAGAAAGGCGCCGACTTCTCGTTAGATGCCGGCGCACATTCTTGACCTTGTAATAAACAATTCTTTTATATCTTATTTAAAGCGCGGTAATACATCTCGGGCGCGAAACCGCGCGATGTATTGTTTAATACGCTGCAAAAGTAGAGCCGACAACGATGACAAAATCTTTAAAAAACAATCAAAAAACTTTAAAAACAGATCAATTGCGGGAAAATCCAGCCTTTTTTCGGATATCGCCGCACGAACCGGCGTAAAAAAAACGCCCCGCCTTCTTTCGAAGACGGGGCGACTTATTTTTCAGAAAATCGGATAGCGGCAGATTTGCAGGCAAAATCGAATGCGCGGCGCCTGCTTCTTCATTCCGCAATCGCCAAGATTCCCGGCAACTGCTTTCCCTCCAGGTATTCCAGCATGGCGCCGCCGCCGGTAGAGACGAAGCTGACTTTTTTCCCAAGCTTTAGTTGATTGACTGCGGCAACGGAATCACCGCCGCCGACCATGGAAAAAGCGCCTTTGCCGGTTGCGCGGGCTACCGCTTTCGCGACTGTTTTGGTGCCTTCTGCGAAGGCGGGCATTTCAAATACACCCATTGGGCCGTTCCAAACAATCGTTTTGCTTTGGCGAATTACCCGGGAGTAGGTTTTGGCGGCCGTCGGGCCGATGTCGAGCCCCATCAGACCCTCTGGAATTTGATGGCTGGGGTGCGTACTGACCTGGGCGTCGGCGGAAAATTTGTCGCCGCAAACCGAATCCTTGGGTAAATATACTTTTACACCGGCCGTCTTCGCTTTTTTGAGAAATTCTTGCGCGGCTTTGACCCGATCGGGTTCTACGAGGGAGTTCCCAACCTGCCCTTTTTTGGCGAGCATGAAGGTGTAGGCCATTGCGCCGCCCACGATAATGTGGTCGGCAAAGTTCAGAAAACGCTCTAGAAGCAGCATTTTGTCGCTTACTTTCGCACCGCCCACGATGCAGGTAACCGGCTTCTCCGGATTTCGCATTACCCGGTTGGCATTTTCAATTTCCCGCTCCATTAGGAAACCAAAGGCTTTGTGCGCCCGATCGAAATAGTGCGCGACGACCGTAGTACTGGCATGCGCGCGGTGCGCCGTGCCGAAGGCGTCGTTGACGTACTGGTCGGCCAGAGCAGCGAGTTTTTGCGCAAACGCCGCGTCCCCTTTTTCCTCCTCCGGGTAAAAACGCGTATTTTCCAGCAGTAAGACTTCGCCCGGTGGGAGCGCAGCCGCTTTTTTGACGGCGGATTTACCTACACAGTCATCGGCAAAATGCACCTTCGTCTTGAGTTTTTTGCGAAGATGGGACACTAGATGCTTTAGGGTGAATTTTTCGCGGTTGATTGTCCCGTCGGCATTCAATTTCTCCAGGGGTCTGCCGAGGTGCGACATCAGGATGACCGAACCGCCGGCGTCCAGTATATGCCGGATAGTCGGCAACGCCTCCCGAATGCGCGTATCGTCGGTAATTTTATATTGCTTGTCCAGGGGGACGTTGAAATCCACCCGGACAAGCGTTTTTTTATCTTTGAATTCCAAATTCATCGAAGAAAATATTAGCGGATAAGATAAGGACGGAGCGGCAACTACAGCATCGCTGCCAGTTCGGCCAGGCGTGCAGAATAACCCGCCTCGTTGTCGTACCAGCCCACGACGCGCACTGTGTTACCGTTTGCCTGGGTCAGTGGGGCGTCAAAGATACAAGAGTGCGTATTGCGGACGATATCGCCGCTGACGATCTCGTCGGTGTTGTACTCCAGGATGCCCTTGAGATGCGTATCGGCGGCGGATTTAAAGGCGGCATTGACCTCCTCTACGGTTGCCGCTTTTGTAAGGGTAGCGACTACGTCGGTCACCGAACCGGTGGCCACCGGCACACGCATCGAGTGCGCTGCAATTTTACCTTTGAGATGCGGCGCCACGAGTACGACCGCTTTCGCAGCGCCGGTGCTGGTCGGCACAATATTTTGAGCAGCGGCGCGTGCGCGGCGCAAATCGCGGTGCGGACCGTCCTGCAGATTCTGATCCGACGTATAAGCGTGGATGGTATTCATAAAAAATTGCTCGACGCCGAACGCGCGATCCAGGATTAAAATCAGCGGCACGAGGCAGTTGGTCGTGCAAGAAGCATTCGACAGCACCAGATCGGTGTCTT
This sequence comes from Saprospiraceae bacterium, assembly GCA_032115775.1. GTDB lineage: Bacteria > Bacteroidota > Bacteroidia > Chitinophagales > Saprospiraceae > M3007. Next base: position 11,638 of record JAUMBL010000174.1, read on the forward strand.
TAATTTGATCGTGGTTGGCGCCGATCACAAAAGTCGGCACGTCATCCGTCTTGGGCGGCGCGGACAGCACCACGCGCTTTGCCCCGGCCTGCAGGTGCAAACCGGCCTTCTCTTTATCCAGGAAAATACCGGTGCATTCGAGGACTACATCCACGTTCAACTCCTTCCAAGGACATTCTGCCGGATTTTTAACGGCAGAACCGAGGATTTTTGTCCCGTTAATGTACAAGTGGTGATCATCCGCCTGTACGTCGCCTTCAAAACGCCCGTGCATCGTATCATATTTCAGCAGGTGCGCGAGCGTTTGATTGTCCGTCAGGTCATTGATCGCAACCACCTCTACGTTGGGGTTTTTGAGAAGGTTGCGGAAGGTAAGGCGACCAATACGGCCGAAGCCGTTGATAGCAATGCGTTTTTTTGCCATGATAAATTCTGGTTGAGTAACGAAATAAAAGCGTATCTAGTAATCTGTCCGTTATGAGACTCCAACAGGTTTCAGCGTTGCCGGTTATACCAAACGCGGGGTGCTTTTTAGCCGTCGCAAATTTACAAAACCCTGCGCGCTCTCTTGGTTTTATGGCAGTACTTTTTAAAAAAAGCTGTTTTTTTGTAAAAAACGGGGCGCCGGCTTATCGCCGACGCCCCGTTTATGTATCAAACCGTGCGTACAGTTATTCCACAATCAACTTGAGATAAATCTGTTGGTCGCTTGCGCGCACACAAAGCGTATATAACCCGCTTTGCAAATTCGGATAATCAAACCGTTTTTCCAGCGCGCCGAAGCTGAAATCGGATACGCTGCGCCCGATCAACTGTCCGAGCGCATTGTACAGCAAAAATTCCAGTTCCTGACGAGGCTCGCCCTCCAACTGCAGCGTAAAGGCGCCGGAATTCGGATTCGGGAAGAGCGTCATTTTTTGGAACAGGGTCAAATTCTTCGTCCCCGGAATTACAATCGGCACGTCTTGTTGCAGGGTGCTGGCGCCGCACGCGTTGACGGCCGTCAGTTCAACGGTATAATTGCCGGAATTCTGATAGGTGTGCGTCGGATTAGCCTCTGTACTGGTGTTGCCATCGCCGAAGTTCCACAGGTAAAAATCAGCTCCCTGCGAATTATTGACAAAGGTTGCCGTGAACATCATCGCGGAGAAAGAGAAGCCTACGGTTGGCGGCAGGCCGACCGTGATGTAATCTACAATTTGCAGCGTATTTTGGCCGTACTGGTTCGTCACCGTCAGCTCGACGGGGTAAGATCCCGGCGCGGTGTACACGACAACCGGATTCTGTTCGGTAGATATCGCGGGATTGCCGCCCGGGAACGACCAGAGCCAGGCGGTAGGCGAACCGGCCGACTGATCGGTGAATTGCACGCTAAAAAGCGGCGCGCAACCTTCCGTATTTTCTGCAGCAAAAGCAGCAATCGGAGCGGAACCCTGAATTTCAATAGACTGGGTCAATGTGGCGGTACCGCATTCATTGGTCGCTTCCAGGGTGATTTCGTAGGCGCCGGGGGCCGCGTAGATATGCGTCGGGTTGGTTTCATTGCTGGTATTGCCATCGCCGAACTTCCAGGCGTACGTGTCTGCGTTTTGAGAGGTGTTCGTTAGCACCACTGAAAGCCCGGCAAGCGCCGCGCTGAACGCGGGCGCCGGTCCCGATTTCACCGTAATCGTCGTAGAGGCGGTACTGCTGCCGGCGGCATTAAACGCCGTCATTTTAACTTGATACACGCCCGCAACGCCCCAAACTGCACTCGGATTTTCTTCCGTAGAACTCGCCGGAGTGCCGCCCTCAAATTCCCAAAGGAAGGAGCCGGCATTTTCGCTGGAGGTATTGGTAAATTGCACGGTGAGCGGCGCACAACCGGCAGACTGGTCGGCGGAGAAGGCTGCAAGCGGGGGCGTCGTAATAGTTATCTGACTGCTGAAAGACGCCGTTCCGCAATCGTTCGATACGGTCAGTACGACGGTGTAAACGCCGTCGGCGCCATAGATATGACTGGGATTAGCTTCATTGCTGCCGTTATTGTCGCCAAAATCCCAGCTGTAGCTCGTCGCATTTTGGGCTGAATTGGAAAATTGAACCGTCGCGCCGTTTACCGACTGGTCGAACCCGGCAGTGGGTACATTCAACACCTGAACGTAGGCTGTTTGGTGCAGGGTATCGGCGCCTTGCGGGTTTTCGACGATCAGCGTGACATCGTAAGCACCCGGCGTTCCGTATACCACGACCGGATTTTCCTCCGTGGAGCTCTCCGGCATCCCGCCGGGGAAATACCATTGGAGGCCGGATGTATTTTCGCTGGATTCATTTACAAAAGAAACCGACAGCGGCGCGCAACCGGAAGCGGCAGGCGCGGAAAAGCCTGCCTGCGGGGGCGTTGCGATCGTTACCGTCTGCAAAACCGTATCACTGCCGCAGGCATTTGTCGCAATCAGCACCACGGTATAGTCGCCATCGGCTTGATACGTATGGAGCGGATCGACTTCATCGCTGTTCGAGTTATCACCGAAATCCCAGCTATAGGAAGTTGCACCGTTGGAATCATTATCAAACTGCACCGAAGCGCCGGCAGGCGCGGCCGTAAATGCCGCCTCTGGAACACCCGCTACAGTGATCAGTTCCTGCAGGGTAATCGTATCAGCGCCGGCAGAATTTCCGACGATGAGCGTTACGGAATACACGCCGGGCGTTTCGTAGGTAACCACCGGATTTTCTTCCGTGGAAGCTGCCGGCGTGCCGCCTGGGAACTCCCATTGGAAAGTAACGGCATTTTCGCTGGATTCATTGGTAAAGGCGACGATCAGCGGTGCGCAGCCGGTCGGCGGCGCTGCGCTGAAATTGGCAGCAGGCGGCGTCACGATCGTGATCGTCTGCGTCGCCGTATCCGGTCCGCAGGTATTGGTAGCGACCAGCGTGACGGTATATACGCCGTCGGCAGCATAGGTGTGGGTCGGATTGGGTTCGTTACTGCTGTTGTTGTCGCCGAAATCCCAGCTGTAGCCTGTCGCGCCGTTGGAGCTGTTGGTAAACGCCGCCGTAAAACCGTTCGTGCTCGCAGAGAAACCCGCAGCCGGCACGGTATTCACAACTACATAATTTACTTGCTCCAGGGTATCGTTTCCGGCGCTGTTAATCGCAATGAGCGTGGCGCCGTACGTCCCGGGCAGGTTATAGACAACCAGCGGATCCTCTTCGCTTGAAGTGGCCGGATCGCCGCCCGGGAAAGACCATTGGAAACTGGTGGCGTTGTTGCTGGATTGGTTGGTGTACTGCACGCTGAGGGCGGCGCAGCCGGTGAGCGGGCCGGCGGAGAAGCCCGCTGCAGGCGGCGTTACGATCGTTATTTGTTGGGTCACCGTATCATTGCCGCAAGCATTCGTAGAAATAAGCGTCACGGTATATACGCCATCGGCAGCATACGTATGCACAGGTTCCTGTTCGCTGCTGCTATTGCCATCGCCAAAGTCCCAGGAATAACTAATTCCGTGCTGCGTGGTATTGTCGAAGGAGGCCTGCGCGCCACTCACAGAAGCGGTAAAGCTGCTTTCGGGCACATCATCCACAATGATATAGTTTTGAAGCGTCAGGGTATCCCTGCCGCCTGCGTTTATCGCAATCAGGGTCACGCTAAACGAGCCCCGATTCGCATAGGTCACCGTTACCGTATCCAGTGCCGAGGAAGCCGGAGAACCGCCTGGGAAAAACCAGGCGATGGAGTCTGTGTCCGCAGAAGATTCATTATTAAAGGTTACGGAAAGGGGTGCGCAGCCACTTGTTGGGCCGGCACTGAAATTAGCGGTCGGCGGCGGCGTCAGACCCACCGTTTTTGTTGCCGTTGTGCTGCCGCAATTGTTGCTGGACGTCAGGGTCACGGTATAATTACCGCCCACGGAATAGGTATGCGTGGGATTCATTTGCGTGCTAGTATTCCCATCGCCAAAATTCCACAGGTAAGAGGTCGCCCCCGGCGACTGCGCGGTAAAATTGACCGTCAGGCCGTTAATCGCGAAATTGAAATTGGAGGCGGGCACCGATTGCACCTGTATATAATTCGTTTTAGTGATCGTCGAACTGCCCGAGCTGTTAATGGCCGTCAGCGTTACGCTGTAGTTACCGGAGTTTGCATAAACGACCACCGGGTTGGGTTGCGAAGAGTTAGAGGGCAAGCCTCCGGGGAACTGCCACTGGAAAGCGGTCGCATTGAGGCTGGATTCGTTGGTAAACTGCACCACCAGCGATGCACAACCCTGGGTGGGACTGGCTGAAAAATCCGCTTCCGGGGCCGTATTGACCAGCAAAGTCTTGACCGACGTGCCGCAGTCGTTTTGTACCGTGAGCTTCACCTGATAAATCCCGGCGGACGAATAAATATACACAGGATTTTGTTCGTTGCTGGTACCGCCGTCTCCGAATTCCCAACTGTAAGACGTGGCGTTTTGAGACGTATTATTAAATGTAACGGTCAGGCCGTTCACGCTGGCTGTAAAGTTGGCGACCGGCTGCGGAATAATCACTACCTGCTGCGATTTGGTGGACGAGCCGCCCGGGCCGTTGACGGTCAGGGAGACGTTATACGTACCGCCGTTGTTCCAGGTAACCGTTGGATTGGCCAGCGTGGACGTGGGCGGCGAGCCGCCCGGGAAGGTCCACGAGCGGGTATTGACCGCACCGACCGACTGGTCGGTGAACTGCACAGGCTGGCCGGCGCAACCGGGATTCGGCGACCAGTTGAAATCAGCCGTGGGCGGTTGATTGGCGCCGCAGAGCGACAGGCAGTTGCCGGCGTTGATCCGGTTGGTGATGTAGTTACTGATTTGGCTTTCAGAGTTGGCGCTCCAATCGTTGGAAGTCGTCACAAAAGGGCACATAATAAAATTGGGCGGGCAGGCGCCGGCGCCGTCGTGCGTAGCGCTCCAGTTGTGTCCCATTTCGTGGGCGACAAGGCAGCGCAACAGCTCGGAATTGTTGCTAAAATCCTGTAAGCAGTGGTATTTAACGCTATTACAAATCCCATTTAAGTAGGCAATACCGATCGTGCCGCCCGTGAAATCGCGGTTTGTCCAGAGCGAGGCATTGTCAAACGTCACCCCGAACCCATTACCGTTGCCCCAGTCGCGGAAACTGGCGAGCAACGTGCCGGCGTCTAGGGAGTTCGTCCAAGGGTCATTGCCCGTGACGACAAACTGCGTTACGATGACGAAAGTAATATCGTGGTTGAAAGAGCCGACGTAGTTATTCTGTACATTATTCAGTACGGCTACGTTGTGGGCCTCTACGGCGCTGACAGAGCCGTATTTAGTAAACATGGATTTATCGGAAGCGATCGCCACCTGCAGCTCGTAACAGGCCATGAATTCCGCTTCGTCTTTGTGTTCATGCGGATCGTCTTCAATCTGGTATTGCTGCATAGACTCTTCCGTTTCGATCACGGCGCAAGTACCGCCATGGTCATAATTGACCGCCGAGCGGTGGTACACGATAAACTGATCGCGGGGGGCATCGGGTTGATTATACCACAAGGGCTCGATAAACCATTTGTCGCCGTTTTCCTCGATATACCCGTATAGAAAATCGTGGTCAACGGTCAGACTGACCCGTCCACCGCCATGCTGCTCGTACCCACCGAACGCAATAGATTTAGTGCGCTGCGTTTTGATCAGTCCGTTGTCTGACCATTCCTGGGACAGGTATCCTTCGCGGGTGATCTTGCTAGGCGTCAGGTGTATCGTCCACTGATGCGCGCCGAGCGTGATCTCAAAAACGGGAGATTGCGTATTAGACTGGACGAAAGCATCCAGAC
>JAUMBL010000175.1:0-17518 GCA_032115775.1 Saprospiraceae bacterium
TCACCGAAATCCTGCAGGCGCAGTCCTTTGATGTGATCCAACTCGAAACGCTGTACCTGGCGCCCTACCTGCCGGTTATCCGCCGGCACTCGAACGCGGTGATCGCGCTCCGAGCCCACAACGTGGAACACGAAATCTGGGAAAGAATGGCCGCTAATAGCCGTTTTTTGAAAAAATGGTACCTGGAAAAGATTACCCCACGCCTGCGCGCCTACGAAATCAACCGCCTCAATGACTACGACCTGGTGGTGGGCATCACAGCGCGCGATGTGCAGATCTTTCGCAAACTCGGCCTCGCCAAACCAGCCGTCGTCGCGCCCATCGGCCTCGACGCCGCAGATTACGCGCCCGACCAAGACAGCTTCTACCAGCCGCTCTCCCTGGCGTTTATCGGATCGCTCGATTGGATGCCCAACCTCGAAGGACTCAATTGGTTCCTCGAATCGGTCTGGATACCGGTACTGCACCCGCAATTTCCCGATTTGCAACTCCATGTCGCCGGCCGAAATATGCCGGAACGCCTGAAACGCCTGACCCTGCCGAACGTCTTTATGCACGGCGAAACACCCGACGCCGCCGCTTTTTTGAAGCAGCATACCATCCTGGTCGTTCCGTTGCAGTCCGGCGGCGGTATGCGCGCCAAAATCCTCGAGGGCATGGCCCTGGGGCGTGTAGTGCTGTCCACCAGCCTCGGATTAGAAGGTATCCCAGCAACGCATGGCGCAGAGGCGCTAATCGCCGATACGCCGGCGGCATTTGTCGAGGCCGTGGCGGATGGCTATGCGCATCCGGATACATTAAAAAGCATGAGCCGAAAAGCGCGCGCTTTTTTTGAAAAAAATTATGACAACCAAACCGTCGCCCAAGACTTATTACGCGCTTATCAACAGCTTATCCACATAAACTAACAGGTTTTTAACAGTCTTTCACAACAAACGGTGGATAAATTAAACCAACCCGCGGCGCTATTTTAACAAGGGCCTGCTATCTTTGTGTCTGTATCCGAAAATACCCGATTTGAACGAAAAAACGCTACCGCATTCCTTTTAAAAGCGTTTTTACGATAATTCGGGCAATCCGGCGCCGACCCGCAAGCAAAAAATGCCGGCTGCGCAGCCTTAAATAACCGAAAAACCCGGTCGCCAACCATCCAAACGAAAGCAGAATAAATTAAGTTATCCACCTTTCAATTTTTCAACATGCTGCACAACATGGGTAAGGTCATCACCATCGCTAATCAAAAAGGCGGCGTCGGTAAAACAACCACTGCTATCAATCTCGCCGCCTCCCTGGCTATCCTGGAGAAAAAGGTGCTGCTCATCGACGCAGACCCGCAGGCAAACGCCTCCTCCGGCGTAGGCCAGGTTACCTCCGAGGAAACGATCGGGTTGTATGATTGCCTGGTGGACGGGGTGGATCCGCGCGACGCCATTATTGACACCGAAACGCCCAACCTTTGGCTCCTGCCCTCCAGTATCAACCTGGTCGGCGCCGACGTGGAACTGGTGAGCAAGGAAAACCGCGAATTCCTCCTGCGCGGCATCATTGATAAAGTGCGCCAGGACTTTGACTTTGTCTTCATTGACTGCCTGCCCTCGCTCGGCCTCATAACCGTCAACGCCCTGGTAGCAGCCGATACGGTGCTGATCCCCGTGCAATGTGAAATGTTCTCGTTTGAAGGACTTTCAAAGTTGAAAAATACCATCAACCTGGTTAAACAAGGCTATAACCCGAAACTTCAGGTAGAAGGCCTGCTGATCTCGATGTACGACAGCCGCCTCCGCCTGGCCAACGCCATCGTGGAGGAAGTCCGCAACTCCAGCACCGACTATGTCTTCGAAACGATCATCCACCGCAACGCCCGCGTAGCAGAAGCGCCCATGCAACACATGCCCGTGGCGCTGTACGATGTGAGCAGCAAGGGCGCGACAAACTTTTTTAACCTGGCGGAGGAGTTTTTGCGGAAAAACTAAGCATGGATTTCAGATTGGCTCGTATTGAGGAATTCATCATTTTATGGTAACTGCTTGACCTGTCGCGTCTGAAACAAAAAAGAATTCACTTTTCGCCGGACAGCGAGCCTTCCAGGCAGTTAATATTATTTATGAGATTGAGATTTTTATGTCAAAAACGCTAAAAAAAGGAGAATTCGGTAAGGGAATCAGGGCTTTGCTGGCAAACCCGGAACAACTGGACAAAGCGGTGCAGGATAACCCGCAGGAGGTGGTACGGGAATTCACCGGCAATGTCGCCATGCTGCCGATCGCGCAAATCGAAACGAATCCGTACCAACCGCGTACGGAATTCGACCAGACGGCGCTAGACGAATTGGCCGCCAGTATCCGCGTGCACGGACTGATCCAACCGGTGACGGTGCGGCGGCTGCACGATAAGGCCTATCAACTCATTTCCGGCGAACGCCGCTTCCGAGCCAGCCAACTAGCGGGTCTGACGGAAATACCCGCGTATATCCGCCTGGCAGACGACCAGCAGATGCTGGAAATGGCGCTGATCGAAAATATCCAGCGCGAAGATCTCAACGCAGTGGAAATCGCGATCTCGTATCAGCGCCTGATTGACGAGTGCAGCCTGACCCACGAGCATCTCTCTGACCGGGTTGGGAAGCAGCGCAGCACGATCACCAATTACCTGCGCCTGCTCAAACTGCCGGTGGACGTGCAACTGGCGATCAAAGAACGCAAAATCACCATGGGCCACGCCCGCGCCCTGGCTGCCGTCAACGATATCTCGTTCCAACTCTCGCTGCTTACCCAAATTCTGCAAAACGACCTCTCGGTGCGTGCCGTAGAGTCGCTCATCGCCCGCTATCAGGAGGAACGAAACGGCAAAAAAACAAAGCCGGATAACCGCCTGCCGGAGAATTTGCGCCAAATCCAGGATCAATTCAGCGCCTTCTTCGGCGCTAAAGCCGTATTGAAACGCGATCCGAAAGGCAAAGGACAAATCGTGCTAAAGTTTGAAACCGACACAGAACTCAACCGGCTGCTGGACGCGATTGAAAACGGATAACAACCACAGGTCTAGTTATCCGACCGCAAAATATATTGAATAGATGCCCGTTTTTTTGAGAAGTCAAAGAAACGGGCATCTGAATAAAAAAACGCAAAAATCTGATTAACAGATGATTGCGTTTTATTTTAGTCGGGATACCAGGATTCGAACCTGGGACCCCCTGCTCCCAAAGCAGGTGCGCTACCGGACTGCGCTACATCCCGAACTGAAAAAGAAAGCCCGCTTGCGCGGGCTTGCGGATGGGGCGGGATTCGAACCCGCGGTACGAGTTTCCCCGTACGTCGGTTTAGCAAACCGGTGGTTTCAGCCACTCACCCACCCATCCGTGGGGTGTTTTATTGAAGCGGACGCAAAGTTACATCTGCATTTTATATTTGCCAAACATTTAGCGCGTCTTTTTTCGAGCAGGGTATTTTTTGTCGAGGCCGGGGACGTTTTTTTTGACGGCGTTACTCATTTTGGGTCATTTTGAGCTTTCTTTCCAGTTCTGCGACCGTATCCTTGAAGAGCAGGTCGGTGTCCATCATATCCTGCACGGCTTTGCAGGAGTAGATGACCGTCGAGTGATCGCGGCCGCCGAATTCTTCGCCGATCGTTTTCAGCGATTTGTTGGTGAGTTTTTTGGTGAGGTACATCGAGAGTTGGCGGGCGATCACCACATTGCGCTTGCGGGTTTCCTGGTGCAGGCGTTCCACCGGCAGTTTGAAGTGTTCGGCCACCAGTTGTTGGATAAATTCGATGGTGATCTCCTTGTTAATGGTGGTAACGAAGTTGCGGATCACTTCATTCGCGAGGTCTAGGTCAATATCCCGGCGGTTGAGCGTGGATTGTGCCAGCAGCGACACCATGACACCTTCCAGTTCGCGGATATTATTTTTTACATTGAAGCAGATAAATTCCAGCACGTCCATGGGAATATCCACCCCCTCGTCATTGATTTTGGATTCGAGGATGGCCATACGCGTTTCCAGGTCGGGCGCCTGCAAATCAGCATTAAGCCCCCATTTGAAACGGGAAATCAGCCGGTCTTCGATGCCCTCCAGGTTTTTCGGCGCGCGGTCGCTGGTCAGGACGATCTGCTTTTTGTTCTGATGCAGCTGGTTGAAGATATGGAAAAAGATTTCCTGCATTTTCTGCTTGCCGGACAGAAACTGGATGTCGTCGAGGATCAGCACGTCCAGCATTTGGTAGAACGTGACGAAATCGTTGACCGCATTATTCTTGATCGCTTGGATGATCTGGTTGGAAAATTTCTCACAGGATACGTACAGTACGGCTTTCCCCTCGTGGTTTTTCACGATATCATTGCCGATAGCCTGCGCAAGGTGGGTCTTTCCAAGGCCGACATTTCCAAAGATAACCAGCGGGTTGAAAGAGGTGCCGCCGGGCTTCTTGGCAATTGCCAGGCCGGCATTGCGCGCCAGGCGATTGCAGTCACCTTCTATATAATTGTCAAAGATGTATTGCGGATTGAGTTGCGGTTCCACCTTGACGCGCCGGATCCCCGGAATGACGAAAGGGTTTTTAATCATCTCTGCATCAAACACGCCGGGCACCGGCTCATTATCCCGACCGGCGGATGGCTTCGCGCCGGCACGCGCACTTTGGGGCGGCATAACGGATTCCGGTTGCCCGGTATCCGGTATCCGATAAACCAGCCGTCCGCGCTCGCCCAGCTCCTGCCGAATACTTTGTTTCAGCAACTGCACATAATGTTCCTCCAGCCACTCGTAAAAAAACTTGTTGGGCACCTGGATCGTTAGGATGACATCGTCCAGTCCCACCGGTCGAATTGGCTCGAACCAGGTGCGGTAGCTCTGCGGGCTCACGTTTTGTTTAATGATACGCAGACAGCGATCCCATACATTGTGGCAGTCCTTAGTCATACCAAATGAAGCATTTGGATTGTGGAGGGAAGAAATGAATATGTAGTGTTTGCTTGCCGGTTATCTTGGCCGGGCAACAAAGTTTTATCTTTTTTCTTAAAGCAGGAAATAGATCGGACACTTTTCGACAAAAAAATTTTGAGCCGCGGAAATCGGTGTTTTGGGGCTCATTTTTCAGCAAAAATCGCCCGGCATGAAAACAAGGTCGCTTGTTGTAATTAATTATATATTTTATTTTTCGATAATTAAAATATATAATTTTTCAATCAGACAAATAATGTATCTTTTTAGGCAAAAAAAACTCTAGAAGCGTACCCGCTTGTTGATCAACAAATTGGAGGCGGTATCCGCTTTTTTCAACTTTTTTTCGCTGTGCTTTTCAGAAAAAACCCGCTTTAAATGGGGTGGGCGCTACTTTTTCAAGGACGAAAAACGCGTGCCGGCGTTTATAAAATCGCGTGTCTGCGAATGTAAATTTGGTGCGCGGCTAAATGTAAATATATTGTTATAAAGGGGTGCATTTTTGTGAAAATACACAAAATGCAGTATATTAACAAGATAGAAAATCTACAGAAGTCGGCCGGCTTCTGTGCGGATAGCGGTCATTGCCTTTTGCAGCGGCGAGCCGTTTTCCTGGGCGTCCACGATGCGAATGAGCCGTTGAACCATGGCCTCGTCGGGAAGTTGCGGATCCAGCCCGTCTGCCGCCTGGGCAATAGCAGCCATGGTCTCGTTGCGGGCGAGCAAAAGAATGCGCCACAAGGTGTCGGACACATATAACTGCTGGGAGGTATTGTGTTCGAATTCCTGGTTGAGGGTCAGCAGCAGGGCGCCGCGCAATTCACCCACGTTCATGCCAGGCATCCGGATGCGCAACAACAGGTTGGAGAGTGCAACGCGGTCGCACAGCAGCATCAAGCGTTCATAGGCCTGTAAACGAAGCGGGAGCGTGGTTTTTAGGCTCTCCTGGAGTCGTTGCTGCACCAAAATGGCCTGCTGGTTGTCAAATTGTAATTTTAACAAATAATAGGCTGTGACGAAAACCGTCAGACCCGGAATGGTGTATTTGAGTAATTCCAACAAAAAATCCATCGGAAATGCGAATTATTAACTTTAAAACGGATGCGAATGCCGCCCAAGTATTCGGGGGCGCAAAAGTACGCACAATCAACTGAACAATGCGCGTGTATTTTTCGTTTAATGTGCTTAATTTTGCACCCAGATATTTGAAGCACCGCCGGCGCAGGCTGCGATCAATTTCAGCCTGCAAGCCGGCCTAAACAGATTAGGCCATGAGTACCACCACTGCGCAACCGGTTCAGACCACGCCCGTTCAATTGACGGATGGCGCCGTTCAACAACTCCTCCAAATTCGCCTGCAAGAAGGCGTACCCGAAGATTACTGCCTGCGCGTCGGCGTAGAGGGCGGCGGATGCTCCGGTTTTAGCTACATCCTTCGTTTCGACAAGCCGCAGCCCGCCGATGATATTTTTGAGATAAAGGGGATGCGGGTCGCCATGAACAAGGCCCATGCCATCTATTTGCTGGGCATGGAAATTGACTTCGTGAACGGCCTGGCAAACCGAGGTTTTACTTTCAACAATCCGAACGCCAGCTCAACCTGCGGCTGCGGCACCTCGTTTTCCGCCTGATTTGCAGCGGCCTGCTTCGCGGCGCATTTGCGCAGAAGCGTCAAAGCGGCTTCCAATCGAGTTCTTCGAGTTTTTTTATCCAGAATTTTTCCAGGCGCAAAAGCGCAAGCGGCGCATCGGCATTATTGACGATGCGCCGTTCTTTTTTCCCTTTTTTGAGGTAACTAACGGTGGTAGGTACATCCTGTAGCAGGTTCCGGCTAACGGGATACCAATTCTGCATATCCCAAAAACCGGCGTTTTCTGCCGCCGTCTCCCACTGCGCCAGCCAGCCGGTAGGCGCAGTAGCAAGATAACTGCCCAAGCGCTCCACCCCAACTTCTCCACACCATAATACCGTGCCGTCGGAATAAATCCAAGCTTCAAAAGCCGGACAAGCGCCAAAGCAAGGGCTTTTGATAATACTGGCTACCAACTCGCTCCCCGTAACTAAGGGCGCAGGCGCAGGCGGCGTCTCTACCAGCACCGGCGGCGGCAACGCGGGCGATACTGGTGCTTGCCGGGGCGCGCAGCTAGCCAGCCAAAGAATTGTGCACAGCCAGACGAGCCGGCAGAAAATCGAATAGAACATCAAATATTCGTGATATCAACCACAAAAGGTTTCTTGTATCCCTTCTTTACCGCCACGACGCGAGCCTTTTCGGCGCTCGCTTTATCATAATACGGCCCGATCATTACCTTAAAAAGCGGTCGGGCGGAGGATTCGGGAACGGTAAGATCGGTCTCCACCAGCACCAGCACCATATCCGGAAAATCAGTCTCTATCTTTTGCGCTTCCTGCATGCCGATCTGAAGATTGGTCATGACGCCCACCTGCACGGCATAACCCTCCTTGAACGGACGCTTAATGCTCAATTGATACAGTTCCCGACTCTTAGTCGGCGGTTGAAGCGGCTGTGGTTCAGGCGAATAGGGTGCGGAGGAATAGGTTGCGGGAGGCGTACCACCACCCTTAACGCCAGTTCCAGGGTTGGGTGGAGGGGGATCCCCACCCGGACGGGCGCCACCCGAGGGGCTGTAGGGTTTTATTATGCGGATTCCGCCAGCTGAAGGAACCCGAGGCGCTTCGGGCGACAGCTGGTCGCCGGGCGCCAGGGTTGGCGCTAGCGGCCGGAGCGGCGCAGTAACTGGTTCGACCGGCTCAATACGCACCCGAGCCACACCCGTGCCCACCATACCGATTGCAGCCGCAGCCGCCCGAGAGAGATCCACAATAAAACCCTCTTTATAGGGGCCGGTGTCATTCACTTCCACATCCACAGATTTTTTGTTTGCCAGGTTGGTCACGCGGATGCGCGTGCCGTAAGGCAGCTGTTTGTGCGCGCAGGTCATTTTTTTCTTATCGTATAGCGCGCCGCTCGCAGTAGGTTGTCCATGAAATTTATCGGGGTAAAATCCCGCGTTGCCGGTTTCAGATCGGTATGATTGGGCAGAAACCGGCGACAAAAAGGATGCGCAAAGCATGAAAATTAAGAAATGACGCATATAAGTTTCAGATCAGTGAAAAAGGAAGTATAGTCTAAAACGCCGCATGATTAATTATTGTTACCTATATAGTAAAATAAAACTCTATTTATAGGGCGCGCCGCCGGGTTTTGTGCATGCGCGTTGGCATAATTATCATAAAATCAGTACAATACAGTCGAGCCGATCTCAAATCACCGTATCAAACAAGTTAATGCTGTTAGGGACGCAGGGGCGCCGCATGCTGATCAATGACCCGCAAATGTACAACGCAGGGTTGAGGTCTGTACCCGGCTGCGCAAGGTACAGAAATAGTTTCCATTTTTAGGAAACGAATCTGCACGCAAATAATGCAACAGGGTCGAGTCGCCTGTTTCTAACTGCGCGACATATACGGAACGACCGTTGACGTCGGTAATCGTCAACTCCACGACGCCGTCGGTGGGCGGAACGGAGAGCCAGGCGCCGGATTTGCCAATCGGATTGGGATACAGCAGCGGTCGCTCCAAGGGCTTCAGGCGTTCGAGGGTCGGTTGAAATGCTTGTCCGCGCACTGTGTACGCCAACGCGGGCGTGGGAGCATCGCCAATTTGTAGCGCTTCGGGCAGGGCGCCTGGTTTCCGGGCTACGCACACGAGATTGAACAGCGGCCGCGGCTGTCCGGCGGGGAATGCGGCGGACTCCAAATCCATCGCCGCTGCAATCCGACCCCGACCGGCGTCCGCTTCGGAAAAGTGCCCGATCTGTACATCGGAGGCCAAGGGTTCGATCCGCACGAATTCCAGCAGTTCAGGGTCGAAATTCAGGCTGAATTGTAGCGCAGACAAATCGTCGCTTAGGGTAAACACCGGAATATGCAGCAACGCGCCGGCTTCGAAGCGCCGGGGCTCCAGCAAGATCGGCCAGGCGCCGGCGCTGCGGTCTTCCGCTGCGGGCGCCAGGGCGGCCGGGTCGGCAGAGTCGTTCAGATCGCCGACTTTAATAGCGATAAAATCTTGTGCAGGGAGGTCGGAATCGCCGGTCTGCAGTTCTATCTGCTCCGGAAAGTTGTCGGCAAAGGGTACCTGCGGATTGGAGAAAGTAAAATCAGCGGGTACGAACCGCCAGGAGGTATTGTTGGGCAGGGAGCTGCTGACGCCGAGGATGAGTTTGCGAAACTCCACGATGTCATACGTCGTCACGGAGTTGGAGCGGTTGGCGTCTGCTGCAATGAGCTTGTAGGGGGAATCCAGGGTGTCGAGGCCCAGGATATGTCGGGAGATCAGCACAAGATCGAAGGTGGTGAGGCCGTTGGTCGGGTTGTCGTTCCGAAAGGGCCTGAGCGTCAGGGTATCGCAGGCGGGGATATTGGGAAGCAGGAATTGTCCGTCGGCAGCAGTGGTATCAGTTTGTATTTCGACGAGCCGGACGGGCGCGCCGGTCTCGGTCTGCACGCTGCCCTCCACCCGGATTTGGAGCGGGGCGCCCTGGGAATTCAGAGAGTCCACCGGGAACGTCCAAATTCCGCGGGCGAAAGTGGCAGCCACCAGTTTTTTCTGAACGGGGTTGTAGGCGAGGTTGAATACCGGAATAATCGGCATGGAGCTGCCGAGTCGTTTCCAGACCGCACCGGCGCTGGCAGAATAGTACACCCCGGCGTCGGTGGCGGCGAACAGAATAGAGTCGGCGTGCCCTGGCAACACAAAGAGGTCGTTGACGGGCATCGGCGGCAGGTTTGCGCTTATATTTTGCCAGCTTTGGCCGTTGTCGTTCGAGCGGTGGATATGGGAGATATTTTCGTTGTCGCGGAAACCGGAGTGGGTGACAAAAATGCGGTTGGCAACCGTCGGCGAATAGTGTACGGAGGTTACATACCGGTCGGGCAACCCGTCGCTAATTTTAACCCAGGGGCCGCTGAGCTCCCGGCGCCAGACATTTCCGTCGGAGGTGCCCGCCAACAATTTATTGGAGACCAGCGGGGATTCGTCAATCGCGGACACATTGTGGAAGCGCGGTTCGAACACGACCCCGTCAGTCAGATCGCCTGACAAGACGCTCCAGCCAGCGCCGTCCACTGAGCCATACATCCGGAAGGTCGCTGCATACAACCACTGAGAGTTGTGGCGGCTAATCATAAAGGGCGTATCCCAGTTACAGCGATCGGTCGTATTCAGGCACCGTTGACCGACCATCCAGGTAGCGCCCCCATCGAGGGAGCGGTGGATACTGCCGTTTTGAGTTTCTAGCCAGATGCGCAACGGATCGTTTGGATCAAACACGGAGCGAAATCCGTCGGCGCTGAATACCTGTTGCCAACTATTGAAGATACCTTCATGGCCTTTTTGAATCCCGTTGTCCTGCGCGCCGGCGTAGAACATATTGGGCTCGTGCGGATTGAAATTCGTGCGATAAAATTGGGTGGTGGGCAGGTTTTTGCTTTTTGTCCAGGCAATACCCGTAATATTGGTGTACATCCCGCCATCGGTGGCCAGATAGCGTTTGCCGGAGGGCGCGAACAGCAGATCGTGGGTGTCGGCATGCGCGCCGGCTCCTACCTGCCAGGCGTTGCTGCCGGGCTGTCTGCGCCAAAGCAGCACGCCAAGAAGGTAAAGGTCTTCGTCGTTGTAGGTATTGCAGCGCACTTTTCCGAAGAACCAACCGAAATCGCCGAAAGCATCCGAGAGCGTACTGATGTTTACGGGCGCCCAGGTAGTGCCGCCGTCGGTGGTTTTGAACATGCCGCCGGGGCGTGACAAGGTATCCACATAAATGGCGTACAATTTATCCGGATTTTGCGCGGAAATAGCGAGGCCGGTACGCCCCATGATACCCGTGGGCAGGCCGCCGAGCAGCTGCGCCCAGGTTGCCCCACCGTCTGTCGTCTTATAAATTCGGGCGTGCGGGCCGTAGATAATGGACTCTTTGTTACTCCGGATGCGATCCCAGAACGCGGCGTACAAGATCTGAGGGTTTTGGTGGTTAATCACAAGGTCACTCGCACCGGCCTGTGGGTGGACGAACAGCACGCGCTCCCAATTTTGCCCGCCGTCGCCGCTTTTGTAGATGCCGCGCAAGGAATCTCGGACGTAGGGATTTCCCATGGCGGCGGCGTACAAGGTCTGGCTGTTGGTGGGATCTACCACGACTTTCGAGATGATTCCCTGGTTCTGCAGGGCGAGGTGGGACCAGGTATTCCCGGCATCGGAACTCTTGTATATGCCGTTTCCATTGAACACATTGGAGGGCACGTTCGGGTCGCCGGTACCGGCGTACACAATATTGGGGTTGTTCGGGTCGAAGGTGATATCGCCAATGGAGAGTTCCGGCTGTTCGTCGAATACCGGCGTCCAATTGACGCCGCCGTCGGTCGTTTTAAAAATACCGCCGCCGGAGAAGCCTGCCAGAACGTGGTTTTCGTTTTGCGGGTGCATAGCGAGGCTGTTGAGGCGACCCGCCACGTTGCCCGGCCCCTCCTGCGTCCAGTCGGTTCCGCCGCTGAAACAATCTACCGAATTTCTGGAAACGGTGGCTTCCTGCCGGCGCGTCACTTCAAGCGCCCGGCGCCAGGCTTGCCAGTCGAAGCTGGTATCCGGATACGAACGCTGGAAGGCAAATAAATCGTAGGGCTCCGTTTTTTCCCGGAGTTTATCGTTGGCGCTTTCAGACAGCTGGTGCGCAGGGCGGCAGGAAGTCCATGCCGCAAGCAAGGAGCAGGCAAATGCGAGTTTGAAGATCTTATTCATGTAATCGGAAGGATAGGATAGTCTGGTTAATGATTCTACCGGGGATTCAGGATTTTTCCTGTAACGACGGAACAACAGCCTGGATGAAAGAGATACCCCTAACAGGACACAAGCAAAATTAGCGCCGTTTTTATATTTTTAGGGATTAGTAGGCGACATTTCCTTAAAAAATGCCATAATTGGCACGTTCATTCAACTATTTACGCGCAATAATGTTTCGATTCAAACAAATTTCACATGTCGCAGCCGCACGAGCAACCGGAATCGCAGTCCGACTCCGCCCTCTTATTTCACCCCTACAATATCATGCTCAGCCTGCTGTTGTTGGGTCTGATGGTGCTGTTTTTGTCGCTAACCCTTGCCTATATCTATACGCGCGTCACAATGGGGGTTCCGCCGGTACAGGCGCCGGCCCTGTTTTTCTTGAACACCTTCCTGCTGCTGGGAAGTTCGTACACAATGGTTCGGGCCAAGCGTTGCTACCAGACGGACGACACGACGGGGTACCAGCAAAATTTAAAATATACGATGATCTTGTCGCTGGGGTTCATGCTCATGCAAACCCTTGCCTGGATTCTCCTTTTTAAATCCAATATCGGATTGAACACCTCCACCACCGCCGGATACCTATATTTAATATCGTTCGTACACCTGGCGCACGTGATCGCGGGTATGCCGTTCTTGTGGTATTTTCACAAGACAGCAAAGAAAGAAATGATCGATCCGGTGACGGTGCTGGTGTACTTTTCAGATCCGGAGCGGCGATTGAAACTCAAGTTGTTGATTCGCTATTGGCACTTCCTCGATTATCTCTGGATTTACCTGGTTTTGTTTTTTGCCATCAACGCGTTGATCTGAAAAAAGGCAACTACTTAGCCGGTCGCGTCTTAGACAAAAAAGGATCCATTTTTTGCCAGACGAAGCGATTTTTTGCAGGCCGTAGCAGCGCTACGGTCAAAAAAATTGCGAAGCATGGCGGAAAATGGGACTTTTTGAGCCAGACAGCGAGCCGGCTAAGTAGTTACGAAAAAAAACCCGCGCTGCATTCAGACGCGGGTTTTTTACAAGGCCATGAATATTGAGTTACGGAAAATTCACTTCCGTAAAGTACTTACCATAAACATTTTGTCTTCGTATTAGCACACGAACACCAATTCTAAGCTCGGCAGTCGGCCGCGGCGTACGCCCTTATGTTTTTCTTTCAGGTCTTTGGGGCTGATGCGATTTTAATAGCCAAGTCCAAGTGGATGGCGACTTCATACAGCCGCACGGCACTCACATAAATACTGATCAAATTCCATGCCAAAAACAGAAAGCCCTACCAAGAAATAGAAAAAACCACAGTAAATTGGTCGTTTTCCCGACAAATAACTACAGAAACGGGTAATGCATCGGCTAGATGCAGCACGAGATCCCGAGCGCGCAGTCAAGCTCGGTGAGAAAATACAAAATCTGTAATTTTAGGTGATATCTATGATATCAATGCTCACGAAACCGGAGGAGCCGGCGGCATGTTGTCCCCGCGACGGGGTGTCGTTCGAGCGTTTGTAAGATGCTTGGAAAGCGCCGAATCCGGACAATTTTCCGGACGGCAAGCAGGAAGCGTGCTGTGGTTCAGTAGAAAGGAAATTCATGGCTAGGTATTAAAATCGTTCAAAATTAGCGAGAATTGAATAGCGCACGCAAAAAAATAAATTAATAATTACCTTTGTGAAGTATTTATTTTTTATTTTAAAATAAATATTATTTTTAATTAAATTAAAATCAATATTTTAAGTTAAATATTGTTCGCATCTATTAATTTAATTGTGAGTTTAAAATTTGGTATTTTTTTTAAAATAAAATCCGTATTCTTTCAAAAATGCCCGTATTCTTGCGCATATTGCTCATTTTGGATGGGCGCCTACCCTACAAATTAGAAATATGAATCGTCAAAGCAATAAAGTATATGCCACCCTTGGATATTTGACGCCGTCGGAGTCCAAGCGATTGATCCGCTACCTGGAATCGCCGTATTTCAACCAAAGTAAGATAATCACCGCGCTGTGCGCGCGATTTTTGGCGCTGCACGAACAGGGCGAAAGCGGATTCGATCGGGAAGTGATCTGGGAGGCGTTATTTCCCGGAACGGCGTACGAGGACGTCAATTTCAGGAAGTATTGTTCGGATTTATTGAAACTGGTGGAGGATTTTTTGGTACAGGAAAGTCTATCGCAAGAGCCGGTACGCAAATCGCTGGATTTGTTAGAGATTGTCTCTCGCCGAAAAATAGAACCGCTGCTCAGTTCGGCGCTCCGACAATCCAAGAGCGCCGTGGAACGACAGTCGTATCGTTCCGCCGGGTATTTCCTCGAGGCTTTTCAACTCGAAAAGCATTATTACAAGCTCATGGAATTTAATTTGAAGTTGGATATGCGCGCCAATCTGGAAGAAATATCGAACAATCTGGATATTTTTTACTGGATCGAAAAACTCAAGCTGTACATAGCGGTGGTCAGCGAGCGCAAAACGGGGAATTTCCAATACCAACTCCGCTTTGTTGAGGAGATGCTGGCCTATTTGCAGGATTTTCCGATGGAAGACGCGCCGGAGTTGGCGGTGTATTATTATTCTTTCCTCATGCTTCATGAGGAGGATCAGGTTGACCACTACCGCAACCTGCGCCGCTTATTGGATCAGTATGCGCATACGATGCCCCGGAAAGATATCGTGGAGTTATTCGACTCCGCCCTGCATTATTGTGTGGGCAAAATCAATCGAGGCGACCGGGATTTTTTACAGGAGTATTTCGATTTGTTCGAAGAGGGCCTGAACAAAGCGATCTTTGTTGTCGGCGGCGAACTGGGATCCTGGCGCTTCAATAACGCCGTAGGCGCCGCGCTGGGATTGGGCAAGATTGACTGGGCCGAAAATTTTGTGAAAAAATATAAAAGCGCCCTACCGGCCGGCGCCCGCGAGAATACGTACGCTTTCAACCTTGCGCGGGTGTACCGCTTTCAGGGAAAGTACAAGGAGGTGCTTGAATTGCTGCGCGACCTGGAATACGAGGACATTGGTTATAACTTGCTCGCCAAAAGTATGGTGATGATGACGTACTACGACCTGGACGAATACGACGCGCTGGAATCCTTCATCGAGTCGTTCCGGGTATTTCTCAACCGCCATAAAAATATCGCCACCCAACGCCGACGCAGCTACCTCAATTATATCCGATATGTCCGGCGACTCACGCGGCTGCTATCCAATGACAAAGCCGCAATTCAGGCACTGTATGAGGAGGTAGATCAGAACCGGGCAACGATCGCAAACCACAGCTGGGTGCTGGAAAAACTCAATGAGCTGCGATAAGCACTGCAATTTATTAGATCGTCTATCGTTTTCCTACTATAACTACTTGTTAGATCCCGTATGCGCATAAAAACGCTCCTGCCCGCTCTTTTCGTCCTCTTCCTGCTTTGGATCCCCGCTTCGGCTTTTTCCCAAAAGAAAAATGCTAAAAAACCCACGCTCTCGCCGGAAGCCGCGGAAACGCTGCACGCGATGGAGGATACCTTGGCAATTTTAGCCTATGCGGTGGTGAACGATTCAATCGAAACCGAGCGCTTCGCCGCCTGTAAAGTGCTAATTACCAATTTAGTGCGCGCACTGAAAACGCCGAATTCGTTCCAATATCCGTTCGACCGCCTGCGGAGCGTCTCGATTCTGACCCCGCCCGACAGCACGTTCCGTATATTTACCTGGCAGCTGTTTGTCAACGACTCCACCTATCGCTACTACGGCGCAATCCAGATGAATAGCCCGGAATTGCAGCTATTTCCGCTGATTGATCGCAGTTTCGAACTCTCCAATTTCCCGGTAAGCGACCAACTGACGCCCGACCGCTGGTACGGCGCGCTGTATTACAGCCTGATGCCGATTGGAAATGCCCGACAGCGGTATTACCTGCTGTTTGGGTATGACGCCTTTACTTTTTTTGAAAAAAGAAAGCTGATCGAGGTGCTCTCCTTTGACCCCAACGGCAAACCGGTGTTCGGCGCCCCGGTGTTCAACCGGCCGGATTCGGTGCGAACTGCCGCCGCCGCAGGCCCGGAAATGCGCCTGATCCTACAGTTCTCCGCAGAGGCGGCGATTAAACTAAACTGGGTGCCGGAGTATGAGAAAATCCTGTACGACCACCTGATTCCGATGCCCAGCCCCTTCGGAAGGGGGATTACGCGCGTGCCGGACGGCAGCTATGAGGGCTTCAACGTGGTAAAGGGAAAACTGGAGTACGTCAATAAGGTGTTCCAGGATGTCAACCCGGAAGTACCCATGCCGGAGCCGATCCTAGACGCAAGAAAGGGAAGGGATCTCCTTGGTAAACCCAGAAAGGGCGGCCGATAAGGTATGTTACCCGCGCTCCGCGGTCCGCACACCGAACATCAAATCCAGGTATTGTTTTCCAATGCAATCCGGGAAATGCGAACGGCAATAATTCGCCGCGTCGCCGGCCGTAGGCGTTGTACAGGCATTTTCGATAAATTCAATGGCAGCCGATCGCGGATGGTCGGCGCACGCACCGATGCGTACCTTCCAGCAACGGATCTCAGTCGGCCAAAAATCCAGCACGGGATCGCGCGCGACATACTGAAAATGCAGGATCGGCCTACCCGCCGCAAGATAATCCACCGCCTTGCTGGGCAACTGGAAAGTACTCCGATTGCCGATGTGCAGGAGCAGGTCGGCCGTCGCCAAGGCGCGCCCAACTTCCGCGCGCGGGCGCAAGCCGTGCAGGAAGATCCAGTGTTTGGCAGCCAGTATTTCATAAAACGCCGGTCGGACGGCGCCATACCAGTGCAATTCCAGCTGGCCGCGCCAGTCGGGACGCGCCTCCAAAACTGCCTCCAGCCACGCAATCGCCGCCTCGGGTGTCCGAAGCCCGGGATAGAGCGCGCCGGCATAGACCACGCGGATTTTACCGACGATCGACAGATGCGACACGCGTTCCGGTTCCGGCCACAGCAAAGGCGGGATGACTTGCAAATGTTCCGATACCGCCGGCTGGTAATACTCGAGGTAGATTTGCCGTAATACAGGATTGGTGACCGCCACGCGGTCGGCAGATTCCAACACTTTTTTTTCCAGTTTTCGCGCCAGCCGACCGTAGAGCGTTTCATTGAACAACGGGGGAGATTGGATTGCAAACGGATCGCCGATATCCGCCAGCCATCGCAGATTCGGATACCGCTTCTTCAGCCGTAAGCCCACCCAGTGCGCGCTAAACGGCAGCGAGACAGTAATCACTATCTCCGGCAGGGCGCGTTCGATCTCCCGGCGCGCCAACCGTTCCGCCGGCCCGATCCAAAGCAGGGCGTCGTCCGGAAAAACCAATTTTTTCCAAATTCGTACATAGATCCAATCGAGAAGACGTCGGATCCGACTAAGGCGCTGCGTAGGCGCCCCTACCCTGCCCCACCAGTCGCCTCGGGCGCCATAATACCTAACCAAGGCATTCAAGGAATCAAAACCGCAACGCAACACGCGCACGCCGTGGCAGTTTTCCTCTGACGGGAATCCCCGCACCCGCCCGCAAATGACGGTCACCGATCGCCCCTGCGCCGCCCAGTGCTCTGCCAGGATCGTCCACCGGTGGGCGCGGGGATGGATGGCGGGATGGTAGGAGGGGATAAGAATGAGCATGGAAATTGTAATTGGCTTGATCGTTAGCGCATGCGCGCAGGGCAGATATCTAACATCCTATATTATATTAGAATAATTAAAA
>JAUMBL010000176.1:0-1048 GCA_032115775.1 Saprospiraceae bacterium
CCAGTCCACGTTTTTATTTTTATCGAGCAGGTCGAGGTACTGCCGAATTTGCTTTGGCTTGCCTAAATAAGGCATGCGATACGTGTTTTTTCCGGTCACAAGGCCTGTTTCTGCCCATTGGTGGGGGGAGAGAAGAAAAACTGGCCGGTCGTTCACATAGATTTTATACATTTGCGCGTCCGTCTGTTGCAAATTTGTTGCGAAAAAACGGCAAATAATTGAGAGCGCAGGTTTTTTTTCGACCTTATAATACAAGGCGACAATTCGTGATCTCCTTTTTTTGCAGGCACAATTTTTGCAGCGCCTTCGTGCGCAGCCGGATGAGCGGATTTAGAACATTTTTGGAAAAAAGGAATTAATCACTATGTCTGTCGCTACCGAAGTTGCCCGTCGGCTCCTGGAAATTCACGCGGTTAAAATTAACGCCCGAGCCCCCTTTACCTGGGCGTCCGGCATGCTGTCGCCGATTTACTGCGATAACCGGATTGCCCTCTCCCACCCCAAGGCGCGTAATTTTTTGCGCGACGCCCTGGTCACGGTCTCCGAGGATTTTGGAGAATTTAACCTGGTTGCCGGCGTGGCGACCGCCGGCATTCCGCACGGGGTATTGTTAGCCGACCGGCTGGAACACCCGTTCGTGTATGTCCGATCCAGCGCAAAAGATCACGGCCGCCGAAACTTGATCGAAGGCGAATTGGGCGAGGACGCGCGCGTGCTGGTAGTGGAAGATCTGATCAGCACAGGCGGCAGTTGCCTGAAAGCCGTGGAGGCGCTGCGGGACGCCGGCGCGAAGGTCGTCGGCGTGCTGGCGATTTTTCAATATGGTTTTCCGGAAGCCGCCGCTGCATTCGAAGCAGCTGGAATCCCTTTCCGGACGCTTTCTGACTATAATACCCTGATCGAAGAGGCGGTCGCTATGGGATATATTCCCGAACAAGACCTGGGCGCCCTGCGGGCCTGGCGGGAAAACCCGCAGAAATGGGGCGCGCTATATGCCTGAAAAAACTGGTTTCATCGTATAAATTTAATCAATGCGTATCATCACAAC
>JAUMBL010000176.1:1058-2255 GCA_032115775.1 Saprospiraceae bacterium
GCCGCTACATCAACAACGCCAGTCCAACCGGTTTTGAATCGCCGGGGCAACAACTCTGGCTGGAATATATCCAGCCGTTTATTGACGATTGGAGCCTGGATCACTACGGCACCTGCTACGGGATTATCAATCCGGGCATGGACTATAAGGTGGTGATCGAAGGTCACGCGGATGAAATTTCCTGGTTTGTGAACTACATCACAGAGGACGGGTTCATCCACGTAATCCGAAACGGCGGCAGCGATCACCTCATCGCGCCCTCGAAACGCGTATTTATTCATCTCCGGAAAGGCGGCCACGTAGAGGGCGTATTCGGCTGGCCCGCGATCCACACCCGCACGGAGAAGGACGCAAATTTATCGCCCGCACTGGAAAATATCACGATTGACGTCGGCGCAAAAGACCGCGACGAGGTATTCAAAATGGGGATTCACGTGGGCTGCGTAGTGACGTTTCAGGATGAATTCACCATGTTGAACGACCGCTTCTACGTGGGCCGCGCCTTGGACAACCGCATCGGCGGATTCTGCGTGGCAGAGGTCGCACGCCTGCTCAAAGAACACAAAATTCGCCTGCCCTACACCCTGTATGTGGTGAATTCCGTGCAAGAAGAAGTGGGGCTGCGCGGCGCGGAAATGGTGGCGAATACCATTAAACCGAACGTGGCGATTGTAACAGACGTCACGCACGACACGCACACGCCCCTGATCAATATGAAAAAACACGGTGATGTGCGCACCGGAAACGGCCCCTCACTCACGTACGCGCCCGCCGTGCACAATAAACTCCTCGACCTGATTATCGCCACGGCAGAAGAACACAAAATCCCGTTCCAACGCGAAGCCTCCAGCCGCACCACCGGAACCGATACCGATGCGTTCGCCTATTCGGGTTCCGGCGTACCCTCCGCACTTATCTCCCTGCCCCTGCGATATATGCACACCACGGTGGAAATGGCGCACAAAGACGATGTGGCGCATTTGGTGCGACTGATCTATGAAACGCTACAAAAAATCGAATATGGCCACGACTTTCGTTACTTCAAATCTATATAACCAGCTGCAATAACCGCTCTATGGAATTCGCCGCCTGCCAAGTCAGTATCGCCCCGCTGCGCGCGCACCCTTCGGATAAAAGCGAGATGGTGTCGCAAATGCTATTTGGAGAAACCGCAGAAGTGACAGACAAGCGGGACGG
>JAUMBL010000177.1:0-14775 GCA_032115775.1 Saprospiraceae bacterium
CCACACGGCCATAGATCACCTGCGCCGCCAAAACGCCTACCGGAAAACGCTGGACTATAACGCAGAAGCCGATCAGGAGGTGGAAAACGACAGCCTGAGTAAACTGGAAAGCGAAGACCTGTTCCGATTGATCCAGCAATTGCCGCCCGCTACGCGCAGCGTGTTCAGCCTGTATGTCCTGGACGGCTATAAACACCGGGAAATCGCCGAGATATTGGGCATTGACGAAGGCACTTCCAAATGGTACCTTTTCTGCGCCCGCAAAGAACTGCAACAACTGGTCAAAAAGTATTATCAAACGAGACGATAAATTCATGAAACCATTGCTCTCCCCCGACGAACAAAGCATGCGGGAAAAAATCCTGCAGCAGGAGTTCCCCTTCGATCCGAAGGCCTGGGAAGCTATGCAAGGACTCCTGGACGACCAAGACCGCAGGCCGATCCCTCCGCCGCCCCGACCCCACGCGGCGCCGCCTTCGGGCTCGCAACCCGGCGCCGGCACTTCCGGACGCTTAAAATGGATTCTGCTGCTCTTGCTGCTTGCCGCCGGCGCAGGCTCTACCACGCTGATCCTGAAAAATACGGCATCCCGAAAATCGAATACGGGGACGAACACGCCAAGCCCCGGAATAACTGTTGAAAAAAACAGTAACCGCGAACAAGCGGCGCGTGCACAACAGGAAATTTTCGGACTGCCGATCGGCTCCAAACCTGTAGTGAAAAACAGCCAATCCGGTTCAACAACCAATGCCGGTAAACCAGGCGGCAGAAAACAGGCGCCGAACACGCAAACGGATGCGGATCCGCCGCGCAAGGCAGCCCCTCCTGGTGGAAAATCAGGTTCCCAACATGCCGCCAGCATGCCTGCACTACAGCATTCCGCAACCGTTATCCCGTATCAACTCCAGGCCGCTTCCGAGCCAAGCGCCGGAGCGATGGGGGTAAACACAAAATCGGTACCTGAAGGCGCTTCCGGCGAAACGGCCGGACAAGCAGCAGGTATTGCCGCCCAAACGGCCCTGGAGCCGTTTCAGCCCCTGGCGCTTTTGCCCGGCATCCCGACGGGTACCCTGGCAGTACCACAGCGTGCCGATTCCATCATCCAGCCTGTCCCGTACCAGCCCATCTCCGAGTCCCGCCGGGAACGCGGCTGGATTTTCGGCGCTAACCTGAACGCCGTGGATTACCGTCCCCTGCGATTCAGCGCGCTGCCGCAACTGGGCTATTTCTGGCGCTATCGCCTGCAGCCGCGCACGACGCTCCAGGGCGAATTGGCGCTGAAATATGTAGCCAGCTACGACTGGCGGGCGGTGTTCCTCGATGTCGTGCCCGGCGGTTCCGCACAGGTGATCCTGGAAAATAAACGCTTACTATATGTGGAGGCGCCGTTGGTCGTGCAGCGCGCGTACGCACCCGGCCAATCCTGGCAGATCGGTCTGAAACCGGCGCTGATCTTACCGATAGCGCCCTACGGCGCCACCTCTACCAGTAATTTTGGAGCGCCCAACCGAAACTACAATTCCCACGAAGGGATCCGCTACCTGGATATGGGCCTGGTGCTGGGCTGGGAATACCGCTTCAATCCGCGCTGGGCGCTGGATCTGCGCTACAACCAAGGGCTCTTCGACCTTACGGTGGATAATTTCTACCGCCAACGCGAAACCCACCTGAATTCCGATATACAAGTCTCCCTGCGCCATTTTATCACAAAAAAAACAAAAAAACATGAGCCCAAAACGCTTTTCCCTGCTCCTACTGCTAAGCGCTAGCCTGTGGCAATCGTGTAAAAAAGAGGTGGACTATCCGGCGGATATTCGGCCGCGCGACTTCTACGTCCGCGCCACCCTTGTGGAAGGCGACGGCACGGAACGCCCCTATGAATACCGGGGAGAAGACACGCTGACGCTATCCCCGTTGCCATCCCTCCCTGACCTGGTGTTAGAAATGGAGTACCTCAGCAACTATTATATTCAGGACAGTATCCGATATCTCTGGGGCGGACTGGGCGCCTGGGACGGCTTTGTCCCCTTACCCTTCTTTATTCAGGTTAGTCACCCGAACCGAGTCACCGACCCCTTTACGCCGCCGGAGTGGCAAAAAGAGGATTTAGAGGAGGTATTCTTTCCCGGTAAGGAGTTCCGCTACGGAGGGGCGCCCGGCGATGCCGTTATCGGCATCGCGGACTATCTCAACGGCGCCTGGATGTTCAATACGCTTACATCGGATAATTCCGACAGTTACCTCCGGGTATTGGAGGTGTCCGATTACGGTATCCCGGAACTCGGCACGCCCTACTTCGGCAAAAAAGTGCGTTTCCAATTTTCCTGCCGGCTTTCCAACGGCGACAGCGGCGACTGGAGGCTGCGCGACGGCGAAGCCGTGCTGTTCTTTCGCTACTATCAATTTTAAAAACTACCCATGAAAAAGTTTTTCCTTTACGTATCCATGGCTGTAATCCTACAGTGGTCAGGCGCCTGTACGGAACCATACGGCAATGTCGCCGCGGATTGCCCTGCCTGCCCGAATAATACGGAATGTATCGACAGCGACTGCGGCTGTCCGGACGATAAACACGATATGGGCAGCTGGTGCCTGCCGAAACGCGACAACTTATTTGTCGCGGCCAGCCTGGATTGCTATTGCATGGACGTAACCGGCTTGTACCTGTGGCGTATTACACCGGAAACCGACCCCGCAGGGGGGGTGCAACTCCCCCAATCTACTTACTGGATCACCGGCAGAGGCACTGTTTATTCATCCGGTACGGCCGCATTCAATTACTATGATCTGCCGGATGGCGACAGCATCGTAATTTACAATGCCCAGATGCCAAACGAAAATACCAGCGACTGCTGGATTAGCAGCAACATGCGTTGCTCCGCCGATATTTACGGCAAATTCCACGGCCCGGATACCATCCAGGCGCAAGTCGTATGGGGACGCTGCCGAGAAAAAAACGGCAGCGCGCTGAATTTTCGAGAGGTCAAACCGCTGACGTTTATTCGTAAACGTTAGCGCCCCTTATCGGCGAGGTACGAGCAGGCGCCGGTACGTCATCCAAATCAT
Source organism: Saprospiraceae bacterium (assembly GCA_032115775.1). Lineage (GTDB taxonomy): Bacteria > Bacteroidota > Bacteroidia > Chitinophagales > Saprospiraceae > M3007. Next base: position 3,067 of record JAUMBL010000177.1, read on the forward strand.
GCACTTAAATACACACTACATAATGACACGAATCATTAAAAACACACTGCTTTTCCTGCCTATTCTTTTCCTGCTGCAGCAAGGTTTTGCACAGAGAGACTCCACCTCCGTCCCCCCGATGGACTTTAGCGAGTACGGCGCTAAAGTCAGCGTCGGGATATCTATTATAGACGGACTGGGCGTCCCTGTCAGATTGTACAACAATCGCCATGTTTTTGAACTGGGCGCGTATGCAACCGGGATTGTGTTTGAGTTTGATGTGGAAGATGAACCTGATCTGGTGACTGTACCGATGTTTGGCGCAGGATATACCTATTTCGGCAATAAATTTCTCAAAACCAAAAAGAAACACAACAAAATCAAGTCCAACGGCATTGCGGTCAGGGTGAACCAGATCGTAGGGGACTACAACACCACCATCCCCTCGCTCTCCTGGGCGCACGAAAGTTTCAAACAGGGCCGCACCCACAGATCATTCTTGTTTGAGATGGGTATTCAGTATATCCTGCCGAATTATACGCTCGACGGCGATCCACTTAGTAGCGGGGTCGGACTGCGCCTTCGTTGTCAGTGGAACCTCTTTTTGAAATAAGTAGATTGGAACCATGCACAAAACACGCCTAACAGCATTCCTGGCCGTGCTATGCCTGGCCGGTATCCAGGCCCAATCGCCCGGTACGTTTTCCCGCTTTACCCTAGGACCGGAAATCGGTTCCGGCCTGGCAATTCAAACCTGCTGCTACGATTCCTACGGTTTTTACACCCTCGGCGCCAACGGTGAATACCGATTCACCCGGCACTGGTCGGCCGAGGCAGCCCTCCGTTATATCAACATGGAAGGTGTAATATCGGGCTATGATTATGGAAACGGCTACGATTTCGGCAGCTTTCAGCAGGTGCGCAACGTCGCCCTCACCGTCGGGCCGCGTTTCAACCTGCCCATGCGCAAAGGCCGAGAGTTCAGTATTTCCGGCAAAGCCGGACTGATGCTCAACCGCATCCGTCAGGATATCACCAACAACAGCCTGCCGTTCCAAACCCGAACCTACCGCAGCAATTTGCTCCCCACGTTCGAGCTGGGCGGACGCCTCACGCGCTGGCTCACCGACCGCGTCGCCGTGGAAAGTTTCCTGACTTACTTTGCCAATACCGACGACGGCGTCACCCGGAAGTTAAAAACCGAAGAAGGCCTGCCCTTCCCAGAGCCGGTTCATGATGCATTTCCCGGCAATTTCGTCAGCAGCCTCAACGACCGCCCCGGCGAACTGGCCATCATTAATTTCGGACTGGGAATTAGAATTAGGTTATAGACAGAAAAACGCCGCTCACGCAATTCCGCACGCATTATGCTTCTATCACTATGCCTCGCCACCTTCTTAGCCGCGGCGCCGCTGCCGCCCGATTCCGCTGCCCTGGATTTCCACCGCAGCGGCTTCGGCTCGATTGTGGGCGTCCAATCCAATATCGTCCAGCACAATCCGTTCCGCATGGCGCCAGGCCCCGTACTGGGCTGTTACTGGCAGCAGAAACTGGGCAAACGCAGCGCCCTGCAGGTGGAGCTGCATGGACGCGTCGTGTCCGGCTACCGCCTGGGCGTCGTATATGCCGACACGCTGGTGCAACCCTCCGGTATCGGCGTCGGCCGGGGCGAAATAAACATTAGGTCTGCTTTTTTCATGGAAATGCCGGTCTTATTTCGCCGGCACAGCGGGCCTAAGAGCCGCCATGCCTGGTTGGCCGGTATCCGCCCCTCGCTGAACCGACTGCACGGATACCAAGCCGATAACCGCTGGAGCCTTGAAGGAAACGGCGCGCCGCCGCCGGAATGGCCGCGGGATATCAGGGTAAGACAGGGGTTTTACCGGTACGACCTCGGATTGGTCATCGGCTGGTCGTACGCGCTGTCGCGCCGGCTGAGCCTGGATCTGCGCTACAACCAAGGCCTGGTGGACCTTACCGCCGACAATTTCTTCAAATCCGACGAATTCACCCTCAATTCCGGACTGCAATGCACGCTCCGGACTAAATTCTGAATAAGCGCTTTATGCAAAAGATATTAATGGCCCTGCTGCTGCTTTTCTCCTTAGCCGCCTGCAAACGCGACGCCGAAGACTTGCCCGAGGAAAGATTGTTTACCCGGGATTTTTACGCCCAGGGCGTCTGGCAGGATACGGCGATCGTGAACTTTGACTACACCGTCGGACGGCAAGCAGAGCCGCCTTTTTCCAACGTATATCGCTGCAGAAGCCAGGCAGAGATCGTCAATGGATTTAAAACTATCCGCTGCAATTTCTTCGGTATATCCAACACCAACGAGTTGCTGTTCATGCGCTTCAAAGCGCCTTCATTTGTTCAACCCAGCGAAACCGCAGCATGGACTCGTGCCGAACTGGAAAGTTTGCTGACGCCGGGCAAGGTCTTTCAGATGACCGGCGCGCCCGGGCACGCGGACATGGGAATGGTTCGACCAAACGGCTTTTTGGGGCGGATATCCTTGTCTTCCGACGCCCCCTCGCCTTCCGGACAAGTAAAAGTGATTTCCGTGGAGGATTATGTCTGGTCGCAAAAATTGTTCGACGGGAGCCGGATCGACCGGTACGGCAAAAAGGTGCTGGTGCAGTATGAAGCCTCCCTGGGGGTAACAGACTTCACCGGCCAGGTCGTACAGGCAGCGGTTCGCAACGGAGAAGCGTCGTTGTACCTGGAGTACCAGTAACGGCGGGCTGTGACGCCGCAACCCAAGGCGTTGTGTACTGAACCGCAACTGGTCAGCCAAACCCCGAAGGGGTGACATGATGCTAGCTACGTTCGTGATTTGCCGCTAAAACCCCGAAGGGGTGACATGATGCTAGCTCAGTTCGTGGTTTGCCACTAAAACCCCGAAGGGGTGACATTATTCTAGCTCAGTTCGTGGTTTGCCGATAAAACCCCGAAGGGGTGACATGATGCTAGCTCGGTTCGTGGTTTGCCACTAAAACCCCGAAGGGGTGACATGATGCTAGCTCGGTTCGTGGCTTGCCGCTAAAACCCCGAAGGGGTGACATTATTCTAGCTCGCGGAACGGATATTTGGAATATTATCAACCCTTCGGTCTCTGACTAACCAGTTACAATAAACCCTAATATCCTCACTCCCTCAACAACCGCACGTCCGGAATCGCCAACCGACAAGCCGCCCAAAGCAGGTAATAGGAAACAGACTGCGCCACCCGCCGCATCCACGTAAACCGGCTGCGGATTTTCACCACAGTCAGCGCCGTGCACTGCGGCAAAATCAGCTCGGTCAATTCTGCCTGCATCCGTCCTGCAAAGCGAGGATCGCGGATATCCACATTCAATTCCAAACTGAAATAATCGCTCAGGGCGTTCGGATTGTAGGAACCGATACTCACCCACTGCCCGTCAACCACCAACACCTTCCCATGTAATATACTCTGATTCCACTCCCACACCTCTACGCCGATCTCCAATAGCCAATCGTATAAATATTCCATGGCGCGCTGAATCATCGGCACGTCGGAAATCCCGGGCACGATCAACGTCACCCGAACGCCCCGCTTGCGCGCCGCAGCCAGCGCCTTCCGCAATCGCAAGCCCGGAATGAAGTACGGCGACAACAACAAGACCTCGCACGCAGCGCCGCCAATGGCGCGCCGATAAGTTTCGGTAATTTCCTGCATCCTCATCCGCAGATCGTTGCGCGTAATCCGCGCCGCCGCCTCGCCCGCCCTGTCGGCTGGGGAAAACACCGGCATCCGCAAACGCTGCGCCGAAGACCAAAAACGCATGCAGTAACGCAACATATCCTGACAAAGCGGCCCGCGAAGCTGCACCGCGTAATCCAGCCATGCCGCCTCCCCCACGCCGCGATATTTATCGGCCAGGTTGATGCCGCCCGTCAACGCCAACTGCTGATCGGCCACCATCACCTTGTGGTGCAAACGCTGCCCAATCCGAAAACGAATCCCCCGAAAAATCGGCGAATACTTGCGAATCCAAACCCCCTCCGCGCGCAATTCCTGCAAAACGGCTTCCGATAACGCCTGGGAACCAAAGGCGTCCAAGACCACGTACACCTGAACGCCCCGCCGCGCAGCCGCCTTCAACCGCTCCATCACGCCAAAACCTGTCTCGTCCTGCTCTAAAGTGTACACCTGAATGTGCAGGCTCATCTCGGCACATTCAATCAGGGCGTACAGTGCTTCAAAAAAATCAGCGCCGCCGCGAATCAATTCGATGCGATTTCCGGAACGGTACGGTAAGGGCATAACAATTGGTTTATGGAGTGAATTTAAGCAGTATTTTTGAAACCGCACGCCTAATGCCCGGATTTTTTCCGCAAGCCGAAATATCGTACTTTTGCCCGCAACATCGCCGGCGCACCAGCCCCGGCGCAATCGCTCCAAACTCATTTTTCCGTGCCTTTCCGACGCCCGCCCGCTACCGCAAAACCTGACCTCACCCCCGACGAGATACTGCAGCGGGCAGAACATTTTTGCGCGTTCCGCGAACGCAGTCCGCAAGAAGTGCGCGATAAACTCCACGCCCTGGGCGCCCGGGGCGACATCGCAGAACAAATTTATTCGGTGCTGCAAACGGACGGCTATTTCGACGAGGCGCGCTTCGCACAACTCTTCGTCGGCGGAAAATTCCGAATCAATCGCTGGGGACGCAACCGCATCCGACAAGCGCTGTACCAACACCGACTGCCGGATCACGTGGTGGAACACGCACTCGAATCCGCGATCGAAGAACAGGCATACCGCCAAACCCTGAAACAACTCGCCGAACAAAAACAAACGCAACTCGCCGGAGACCCCCAAGCTCGACAAAAAACGGCAGCCTATCTGATCCGGGCTGGGTACGAACCCGAACTGGTGTTTTCAATCCTCTGAATCCTGACTTTTTTTTAAAAAAGTCCAACCGCACTTTCACCGCAAATTGTATATTTGTATCGGTCGGTAATTACTCAGTTCGGTCGCGTCTGAGTAGTTACTTCGTTTTATCGTCCTGCACCACCGATCATTTACAAATCAATTTCTGTAAAATGGCAAAAGAAAAGTACACACTCGACACCATCAAGGTAGAAAGCTTCGCTACCACCTTGGATGAAAATCAACTCGGCGCCGTGAAAGGCGGCTATGTCATCCGCGGCCGGCAATACGTATATCGCTCGCGCTGGACGTCCGTGGATACGCGGGTGGAAGTGGAGCGCGCGCTGGATACGCCGACGCCCAACGCGCCGATCAAGATGACGTAGCCCGGCGCGGATCCGCCGATTCGAATTTGCGCCGAACGATTTCGCCGAACGGTACGCCCTGTATTTTCGACTCCAACCAGGCGTCCAAATCAAACGTTTGCAGCAGCACCGCAGCGCCGGGCAGCTCGGTAAGCGTCGGCCAGTCGGTGTGAATACGCTGAAAAGCAATCAGCTGCGCACGGGCGGTCGGCGCGCGCATCAGCGCGCTAAACAACTGGATAAAACGCCGCTCCAAATCAAACAAGCGGTTTTTCCTCTGCATAAACCGGGCGGCCGAACGAAGCAGCGACTCCATCAACAACTTGTTGCCCAATTCAAAATGAAACAACAAGGACAAAATGCGCGCAAGGCTCTGCAAATCCTCGCGCTCCACCGTGCGCGGCTGATTCAACCACTGGTTCAAATACTGCAAGGCGCCCTCAAAGTCGCCGCGCCCAAAACAAATACAGGAAAACTGAAAGAAAAAACTGGCGCGCTCGTAATCATCCGGATCAAAACGGGCGGACTCCTGCAAACAACGGGCCATCTCCGCCCATCCGGCCTCAAAATCGCCGGTGTAAATACACAACGCAAAATAATTGGCGTAGTACTGCCGATGTATTTTTCGGCGGTCGTCTTCGGTGTTCGGCCGCAACTGCCGGAGCTTCGCCAAGGCCGTGCGCACCGCGTCGTACCGCCCCAATAACCCGCAAGAGAGAATAAAATTGCTCAGCGCAGCAATGTAATCGGAGAGGGTGACCTTTAAAAAATCCGGCCTGGACTCCATCAATGCCAGCAATTCTGACCCTGTGCGGTAAAATTCTTCGTACCGCCCCGTAGCATAGTGGTACAGATTGACCGTCCGGTAATACAGTACGGCGGCCGTGTGCGAAAGCGCCTGGTCGGGCGAATCAAACAATTCCGGCCGCAATAACGCGCCCAAGCGAGCCCTCCGATCCTCGTCTCGCCCGCCCGCCTGAATTTTCACGGCGGCGTACATCCCAAAAAAAGCGCGCCGAAAAGCGGCAACCTGCTCAAGCCGGCGCAACGTCTCTACCTCCTCCTGTTCCAAACGATTCAGTTCCCGATGTAGAAAATCGGTATCCATCCGGGCGTAAGCGAGCTGTTTTTCCCAGCGAATCAAATCTAGTACCTGCGGAAAACGCTCGTATTGCCGCGCCAGGCGCGCAGCCTTAGCAATCTGTTCCGCGCAATCGTCGTAATACCCCCGACGAAACAATACCTCCAAGTTGCGCAACAGCCGGTTCAGACGATCGTCCGCCGACTGCCGCTCGTCGTAGTCCTGCAAACTACGCAAAATCAGGTCGTATAAATACGCCTTCAACTCCGAATATTTCTGGCTCTCCAGCCGCTCTCCGCCGTAAACCGCCGCAATAAAAGCGACTTCGTCAAACACCGGACTGCCCGCCATCACCTCAAAAAGCTGCAAATACCTGCTCTCCGCCCGCATCCGCAAGCGAAAATAACGCTTTTCCGCAGGCGTCAGGGCGCGGATCAGCCGGTACAATTTATCGGAGGGCGTTTTGGCCATGGAGCGCAATATACAACCGAAACCGAACAAAAGTGTCGGTTTTTTATCATTTAACGTAACTACTTAGCCGGTCGCGTCTGAGGCAAAAAAGGATCCATTTTTTGCCAGACGAAGCGATTTTTTGCAGGCCGTAGCAGCGCTACGGTCAAAAAAAATTGCGAAGTATGGCGGAAAATGGGACTTTTTGGGCCAGACAGCGAGCTGGCTAAGTTGTTACCATTTAACCAAATAGCGTTTATGCAGCAGAAACCTGACTTATACCGCCAATTGGGGTTGCGCGCACCGGCAGCAGCCGGTAATTTTGTCGCCTCATTCAATTTCAATATACACTTCCCGCCCATGATACACGCACTTCCACAACCTGCCCCCTGTGAATTCCGCCTCGCAGCGCCTGAAACAGCCCGGCCAATCCCCGTACAAGGGCAAGCCGCCCAAGCGGGCAAAGCAGGCAAAATTATGTTTCCTACCCTGGAGGGATTTTGCTTCGAGAAAATAAAACACATCGCGTACCTGGAAGCCGATGGGAACTATACCATGCTGCATTTCACCGACAGCCGGCAGCTCCTCGTGTGCAAAACGCTCGGCGAAGTGGAACGCATGCTGCCCACCGGCGATTTTGTGCGCATCCACCGATCGCATGCCGTTCATATGCGGCATATCGTCAAATATACGCGCGGAAAAGGCGGACAAGTGACGCTCAAAACGGGCGTTACCCTGACCGTCGCGTCCAACCGACGGGAGGATTTTCTCTCCGCGCTGCAGCAGTTCTTTTAGTAACCGAAGTGGCAATCAACAGCGCTTCTGTTTTGAACGACAGATCGCAGTGGACAATGCCGGCCGACCAAACTTCTTTACCCTGTAACGCCTCCAAAAATCACCCTACACCCGTTTGTTTTTATCCGCCGGTCGCGAAAAGACGCGCCCGGCACTTTTTTCTGCCCGTACGCGCTGCTACTTTACGCCGTGAAACCGCAACAAATGATCCGGCGCCTGCTCGTTGTAAATACACAAAATAAGCGTGCTGCGCTGCCTGGCGTCCTGCGGAAACAAAATTTTCACCGGATTGTGTAGGTAGCCCGATTCGTCAAAAAAACGCAATTGCCGACGCTTCGACCGCCGGAACAGGCTCAAATCGGCCGGCGTCTCCGGCAGCGGGATATCCCCGTAGCCCTCCTCCTGCAAAAACTGCCTGACCATCGCGTAACTGTACCCCAAATTGCTGCCCGCAAATACCGTGCGGTACTCCCACCCGTCGCTCATACCGCCCAAATAGCAGACGCCCGCCTCGGGAAATGCCTCCCGAATGGTAAGACGCGCCTCGGGCGTTTGAGCAGGCTCCGGCGCAACCAGAAATCCAAATTCGTCGTACGCAACCATAATCAGGGACAAAGATATACATTTTGTGTTAAAAATGTTTTTATAACACAATTTTTTTACAAAACACCCACAAAAAGAAAAAGCCGCGCAGCTCGTTTGCTGCGCGGCCGTTTCCCGTATATAATCTCATGAAAAGTCTCCAAACCTGTTTGTCAAAACCCCGCGTCCACCGCCTGTCGCCTTCCGTTCTTCGCTTTGACAATACAAAAGTGCGGCGCCCTGGTGCACGGGTAAAGGACAAAAAAAGGTATTTGTTTTAATTAATTTTTTTGTTTTGCTTTTACAAAAATCTGATTTTCATTTTATTGTGTTTTTTATTTATGGTTTTTTGTTTATTTTTCTATTTAAAATTTTTTTACCGCAGTACCGCCACCGGCATCATCGGATCGTAGGTACCTTTGAGCACCGGACTTTGGCGGTTGCCGGTGTAATCGCGCACATTGCCGAAGACGAAATCGAAAAGTTCCTGGATCGTGACGACCTTATCGCTGTTTTTATCCGCCTCGCCTTTCAGTCCGCGAATCAGAAAGTGGCTGAACACGCCCTGGCGAAGGCCGGAAGACTCGAGGGAGGTTTCCTCGGCTTTGGAGGACATGATGAGGGCGGTGCCGGAAACGGCGCGGGACAACACCTGGTAGTACTGGTTCAGGGTCGTTTCGCCTTCGCCGGAACGCATCGCGAGGATGCTGCCGGAGTGGCAGGCGTCGGCCAGGCAGAGTTTGTATTTGGCTTTGGAGCGGTTAAACTCCGACGCGATTTCGTCGTGCGCGATTTTGTTGTTAAACCCATCAAAGTCTATCGGCAGGAAGGAGCCGTTCAGGCCGTGACCGGAAAAATAAAAAACAACCAAATCCTGTTCGCCGGCCATCGCAAACACCTCGCGAATCGCCTCCAGAATATGCTCCCGGGTCGCGTCCTCGTCTATTACGATCCGCAGCTGCTCATCTGGCAATGCGCCGCCCTCGGGACTTTTCAGGAAGGCGTAAAACCGGTAGGCATCGTCGTCGGTGTAGCGCAGCACGGGCATGTGGTCGTAGGACGCGACGCCGACCACCACAGCGTATATTTTCGGAGCCGTGTCGGCAGCTGCCGGGTTTTCCGGCATGGGCGCAGGCTTATCCGGCGCCGTATCGGCCACGACAACGGCCGCCTGCGTATCGGGTTTCGGCGCGTCTTTGCCAACGTATTCGCCTTTGCGCCAGTAGCCGTTCACGACCGTTTGGTCGTGCAGATAAAGCGTACCTTTGCCGCCGTATTCGCCTTCGAGCCACTCACCGCGGTAGCGGTCGCCGTTCGAGTACAAACAATAGCCGAAACCATGCGGCAGGCCGTTTAGGAACGCACCTTCGTATTTCGCAGCGCCGTCTTTAAATATAAAGGTACCCTTTCCGTTTTCGCAATCGCCGACGATACAGCCCGCCTGGCCGCTTTCGATGAGGCTGAAACCGACGAATTCGCCGTCGCGCCAGGCGCCGTTTTCATTCGAGCCGTCGGCGCGATACCGGACGCCCTGGCCGTTGGGCAGGTTGTCGCGAAACATGCCTTCATAGCGGTCGCCGCCGGCAAAATGAAACACGCCCTGCCCGTGGAATTTCCCGTCCAAAAACGAACCTTCGTACTTGCTGCCGTCAGGGTACGCAAAGATCCCGGTACCGTTTTTGCAATCGCCGCTCAGGCAGCCCGATTGAATATCCGTGCCGTCGTCGTGCCGTTCTTCTTTTTTGCCGGCGATGTACTCCTCGAGCACATTGCCCCTGTCGTCCACCGGTTTCCCTTTTTTCCACTGGCCGGTACGCTTGGTGCCGTCGGAATAGGTTTTTGTCCCTTTTCCTTCCGGAAAACGCTTTTTCCACTGGCCGCTGTACTTCGAGCCGTCGGTGTAGTAACACACGCCGACGCCGTCAATTTCGCCGTCTTTAAACGAACCGATATACTTGGCACCCGACGGATAGAGATAGGTGCCCTGCCCGTTCACGCAGTCGCCGGCCACGCATTGTGCGGAGAGGGTCAGTGCAAGCGGCAGGAGCGCCGCTGCAATACAAATGGATTTCATCATAAAAATACGCGCTTTCATTATTAACCCTTCCAGGGCCGATTTATTGTGCGTCGGGGAGACGGGCTCGCCCACAGGGCCTAAAAGGCGGTTTTTTTCACAAATTATTAGCTATTCGCCCGGTAAATTCAACCACGCTCCTCGAGTACGTAAATGGCCGGCAAATTCCGGCCGAGCCCGTCGTAATCCAGTCCGTACCCGACGACAAACCGGTCTTCAATGTCAAATCCGACCAAATCCGCTTGCACCGGAAATTGCGCGGCGGTGGGTTTGCGCAAAAACGCGGCGATACTCACGCCGGCCGGATCTTGCGCCAACAGATCGTTCGCCAAAAAATGCAGCGTCCGACCCGTATCCAGAATATCCTCGATCAGCACGACGTGGCGGCCCTCGACGCGCGTTTCCAGACCAAGCACCTGCCGGACGTCGCCGGCTGACCGAAGGCCGCTGTAAGACGACAATTTGACAAAACTGATTTCACAGGCGCCCTCAAAGGTGCGCACCAGATCTGCCGCAAAAATAAACGCGCCGTTCAAAATGCCGATAAAAAGCGGGTTTTTGCCCGCGAAACGCGCGTTGAGCTCGACACCCAATTCCCGGACGCGCTGCTGAATTTTTTCCTGTCCGATCAGCGGGACGAAATGCTTGTCGTGAAGGCGAACCATAACCGTTTGTGCGCTTTTGTTTGCGTGCAAAGATACTGCTTGCGTATCTTTGACCCGATGGGGCTCCTACCTTATTTCGAAAAAGACCGGCTGGAGGCCGGATGCGATGAAGCCGGACGCGGGTGCCTGGCCGGACCGGTTTTTGCCGCCGCCGTTATTTTGCCGCCGGATTTTTACCATCCGCTGCTAAACGACTCCAAGCAACTCAACGAACGCCAACGGAATGAACTCCGGGTAATCATCGAAAAAACCGCCCCGGCCTGGCACGTAGCCGCCCTGGATCCGGAAACGATTGATCAAATCAATATCCTGCAGGCTTCTATCCGGGCGATGCACCTGGCGCTGGCAGGACTGCTGCCCGCGCCGGATTTTATCCTCGTGGACGGAAACCGGTTTCACGCATTCCGACAAACGCCGCACGCCTGTATCGTAAAAGGCGATGGAAAATATGCCGCCATCGCCGCCGCTTCAATTCTGGCGAAAACCCACCGGGACGCGTACATGGAACAACTGGATCGAGATTTTCCACAATACGGCTGGCGCGTCAACAAAGGATATCCCACGGCCGCCCACCGCAACGCAATCCGCGAATACGGCGCCTCGCCCCACCATCGGAAAAGCTTTCGGCTACTGCCGGAAATGGGGCAGGGGATGCTGTTTTGATCTATACCAAAAACGTTGACATCTCAAAAAATATCCCCCCCGCCAATCCCCAAATCGCTATCTTTGCCCTAAATAAAATACAAGCTGCACATGCTGAAAGACGCCTCGCTACTCCGAAACCAGGCTTTCATCAACAACGAATGGATCAACGCCGCCGATCA
>JAUMBL010000178.1:0-21667 GCA_032115775.1 Saprospiraceae bacterium
CGCCCAATCTCGAGGTGGTGATTACCGGCGATCAAAGCCGGAATACGCGCGTTACGCTCCACGACCTGATCAACACCATTATCATCGGGTTCATCCTGGTAACGCTCATCCTCATGTTCTTCATGGGGGCGACCAACGCCCTGTTCGTGGCGCTTTCCGTACCGCTCTCGATGGCCATCGCGTTTATGATCCTGCCGGGTATCGGATTTACGCTGAACATGATCGTGCTGTTCGCCTTCCTCCTTGGGCTGGGTATCGTGGTGGATGACGCCATCGTGGTCATCGAAAATACCCACCGAATATACCACGATGAGGACCACCATATTGTGCCGGCAGCTAAAAAAGCGGCCGGGGAGGTGTTCCTGCCGGTGCTGGCGGGTACGGCTACTACCTTGGCACCTTTCTTTCCCCTGGCGTTCTGGAGTGGGGTGATCGGTAAGTTTATGCACTACATGCCCGTCACACTGATTATTACCCTGACAGCTTCGCTGGTGGTTGCCTACATCATCAACCCGGTTTTTGCCGTCGCGTTTATGAAAAAAGAAGGCGAAGAGGCCGCCGCCGTGGATCAAACCAAGGCGCGTCGCCGCCGGATTGCCGGCTGGGCTTTATTCGGACTGGCTACGCTGTTTTTCTATGTCAGCGGATCGGTTGCTATGGGCAATTTTTGCCTTACGCTTATTGCGCTGGTGCTGCTTTATGCGTATGTGCTGGAGCGTGGCGTCGTTTATTTCCAGGAAAAAGCCTGGCCGTCGTTTCAGAATACATACGCCCGCTTTTTGAGTTTTGCTTTGGATCGGCCCTGGATAATGATGAGTGCCATGGGGTTGCTTTTTTTGATTTCTTTCGGCCTGACGGCCAGCCGAAGCCCGAAAGTGGTCTTTTTCCCGCAATCTGATCCCAACTTTATCTATGTTTATCTCACGATGCCCGTCGGCACCGACGTGGATGTGACCGACTCGCTCACCCGCGTGCTCGAGCGCAGGGTGGTGCAAACGCTTGGTTCGGACAACCCAATTGTAGAATCTGTGATTGCCAATGTGGCGCTTGGCGCTTCGGAAGATCAGTTTGATCGGGCGGCTACCTCTAACAAAGGGAAAATCGGCATCGCGTTCGTTGAATTTGCCAAGCGAAACGGCGAAAGTACCGCCGCCTATAAGGAAAAAATCCGGGAAGCCGTCAAAGGCCTGATCCCCGGCGGCGAAATCGTTGTGGATCAGGAACAAAACGGCCCGCCCACCGCCAAACCGATTTCGATTGAGGTGCGCGGCGAAAATTTCGACGATCTGATCAAGGTCTCCTCGGCCGTAAAACGCCACCTCGACGCCAAGGCGATCCCCGGGGTGGAAGAATTGCGCAGCGACATGGTGGTGTCCAAACCGGAAATTAATGTCCGCGTGGATCGCGACCGCGCTAACCGCGAAGGCATCTCCACCGTACAAATCGGCTCGGAATTCCGAACGGCCATCCTCGGCAAGGAGATCAGCAAATTCCGCGACGGCAACGACGAAATCCCCATCATGCTGCGCCTGCAAAAAGAACAGCGCGAGAATATCAATTCGGTGGAAAATCTGAATATTACCTTCCGCGATATGAATATGGGCGGCGCCCTGCGCTCCGTGCCGATGGCTGCGTTTGCAGAAATTGACTACTCGAATACCTACGGCGGTATCCGTCGCAAAAATCAGGAGCGCATCGTCACCATTGCCTCGAACGTACTAGGCGATTACAACCCCAACGAGGTGGTTGCGCAGGTGCAATCCGCCATGGCCGATTTCAAAAGCCCCGTCACGGAAGGAATTAACATCGGTTTTGGGGGCGAACAGGAAGAGCAGGCCGAAGCGGCCGCATTCCTCGGTCGCTCGATGATGATCTCCCTGCTCATCATCCTGCTGATCCTGATCACGCAGTTCAACTCGGTCGGAAAAACCTTGATTATCCTCACCGAGGTGATTTTTTCTGTAGTCGGCGTATTGCTCGGCCTAGCGATTTTCAATATGGATTTTTCCATCGTGATGATGGGAATCGGCATTGTTGCCTTGGCCGGCATCGTGGTGCGAAACGGCATCCTGCTGGTGGAGTTTACCGATCTCTTGCGATCGCAAGGGAAGCCGGTACGCGAAGCCATTATCGAGGCCGGGCGTATCCGCATGACGCCGGTACTGCTCACCGCCACCGCTACTATCCTCGGCCTCGTACCGCTGGCCGTCGGGTTTAACATTGACTTCGCGTCCCTGTTCGCGCACGGCGATCCGAAAATATTTTTCGGCGGCGATTCCGTTGCTTTCTGGGGCCCCTTGTCCTGGACGATCGTGTTCGGTCTGAGCTTTGCAACCTTCCTAACCCTCATCATCCTGCCGGTGATGTACCTGCTGGGCTGGAAGATGAAGACGTGGTGGAACCGGGTGGCGTAACACATCGGCTTGCTGGTTCGGATTTCTCAGCATAGAAAGCCGCGAATACCGGAGATATAATCCGGTATTCGCGGCTTTTTGTTTTCAAGGTAACAACTTAGCCGGTCGCAGTAGAATCCTTACGATTGTTTATATTTACCGTCCCAGGCCGGCCAGCAGTCCGCTGAGCAATTTTACGGCATTTTCGACTACGGCGGCATTTTCGACCGGTATTTTGAGGTATGTTTGGCCGGTTTCTTCATCCTTTTCGAGGATAGACTGGACAAGCGCCTGGGTTTTTTCCGGACTGCTGAGTGTTTGTGTCAGTCCGGAGAAAAACGACACGCCGGATTCGATCAATTCCTGCGGGGTATTTGGCGTGGCAGCAGGGAGGCGGTTTGGCGCACTGGGGCTTTGCGTCGCCCTATCGGGCGCGGGCTTCGCGGTGGCACTCGGCGGCGGCGCGGCGCGCTCGGCGGGCGCCGGCAGGGGTTTTTCGGGCGCCGGATTCAGGTCTTCGGCGCCGTCGAGCGTAGCGGGATCGGGCGTTTCCGTCGGCGGTGACTGCCAGCCATCGCCGGTGAGCGACTCCACATTTTCCATGAATTTTTTAAACTTGGATTCCGACATGAAGATCGTGTCATCGCCGTCGGGATCGAGTACGCCCTGAGCCATGGAGCTTTTAAACTGCAAAATATCCAGCATCCGTTCTTCGATACTGCCCGAGGACACCATATTGATGATGCGCACATTTTTACGTTGTCCCATGCGGTGGATACGGCCGACGCGCTGTTCGAGGAGCGCGGGATTCCAAGGGACGTCCAGGTTGATGAGCAAGGAAGCCGATTGCAGGTTGAGGCCGACGCCGCCGGCGTCAGTGGACAGGAATATCCGGCACTGTGCGTCTTCGCGGAAGCGCTCGAACAATTCGGCGCGCGCGGTGCTGTGTACGCCGCCGTGCAGATAGGCGTAGCCGATCTTGCGATCGTCGAGCTCCTGCGCGACCAGTCGCGTCATGCGTTCCCATTGGCTGAACACCACGACTTTTTGTTCGGGATCGGCCAGCGCCTCTTCGAAGATATACATCAGTTCGGCGATCTTTGTGTCGAAGCGCGTTTGTTGATCCAGTATAAAGGTACTGTCTGCTACCATGCGCATTTGCGAAAGGGAGAGGATGAGCATGCGCCGATCCGTTTCGCTCAGGAAGTGCTGTTTGCGCCATTTAGCAACCAGCCGCGCGACGGTGTCTGCCAGTTCGTGGTGGATTTCCGACTGTTGTTTGGTCATGGGCACAAACAAAATTTTGTCCATGCGCAGCGGCAGATCGCGCAGCACCTCCTTTTTTACCCGTCGGATCATGCAATCCGAGAGTATTTCGCCGATTTCTTTCAGATTTTTGTAGCCGACTACCTGTCCGTTATCGCCCAATATCTGGTATCGGTCGAGGAAGCGGTACAGGGGTGGCAATTTATACTGATCTACAAACTGCATCAGGGCGTAGAGGTCTTCCAGTTTATTTTCGAGCGGCGTGCCGGTCAGGACGAAGCAGTAGGGCATCCGTACTTTTTTCAATTGGACGGACACCTTGGTGCGAAAATTTTTGATGCGTTGCGCTTCGTCGGCTATAAGCAGTTCGGCGTCCAATATTTCGAGCAGTTCAGCGTCGTACAAAATGGTATTATAGCTAACGATATAATAGACCGATTCACCCTGTTCGTACTGTTTGATTCTTTTGGGTTGCATGCCTTCCACGACCAGGACTTGGGCGTCGGTGAATTTTTCGATCTCCGATTTCCACTGATATTTCAGCGAGGTGGGGCATACGATCAGCACGCGTTGGAGGCCCAGGTGTTTTCGCAGGAGTTCTGCAGCGCCGATGGCCTGGATGGTTTTTCCGAGACCCATTTCGTCGGCGATCAGGCAGCGGCCGGCCGTTGCTGCGAACCACACGCCGCGTTTTTGATACGGAAACAGCCGTACCTTGAGCAGGTTGTCCAGATCGGGGCTATCCGGGCCTTTCGGCAGGGTACCGGCGAGGATAGATTTTCTGCGGTTGTTTTCGCGCAGGCGCGTGACCAGGTCGAGCGCATCGTCCTGACATCGGAGTTGGGGTTCGATTTTGCGCGCTTCTTCCAAAATCTGTTCGAAGTATTCCGCGTGATTTTTCGGCAGAAAACCGTCCGGATCAAACCATTTTCCGGCCCATTTGAGCAGTTTGGATTCCTGTTCGGCGCCGATATAGAGCCTGATTTGAGGTTCGTTGCGGTAATCCACGTATATTTCCGACAGCGGCGGTCGGAAGCCTGCCGCGAGCATTTTTTTGGCGCCTCTTTTTTTGCGTACGAGATAGAGCGCGGCGCTGATATGTTTGCAAAGCCCCAGTCGGTTTGTTTTAAAATCCGGGCAATTGCAGCAATTACCTATCTGCGTAAGCGTATTGGGTTTGGGCAAGCCTTTTTTGGGATAATCTACGCGCAAGGTCACCGTATAGCTGTTTTGCGTAGCGGGATTCCAGACGATAAATTCCGAGAAAATCGGATCGGTACCGGTATTTGCGACGTGGAATTCGTTTTCTTCCCCGAATTGTTTTCGGAGCCCCATTTGCCAAAGATCGAGCTGCAAATCTTCCGGACGGCGGTGATAAGACACGCGCGGCGGTTTTGATTTTTTGGCCGATTTTGATTTTTTGGTTTTTTTATCAAGCTTAGCGGATTTTGCCATAAGTAGCGCAGTTCGCGCATATCCGGGATTTTTTAGTCAGACATGCGCTGGGTAAAAATTGCGCTAAAATAAGCGATAGTTGGCAATTGCGACTTGTTTTCATTTACCGTATTTCCACAGTTTTCGATTTAAAAATTTCTTCCAACGCCTGCTCCAGTTGGGGGTACGCAAAATGGAATCCGGCGGCCAAGATTTTTTCAGCGGACAGTCGGTTGCTGTTGAGGATGACGGCGGCCATTTCGCCGAGGGCGAGTTTCAGTACGAAAGCCGGTGCGGGTGCGAAGAGGGCGGGTTGTTTCATCGCCTTGGCGGTTGCCTGTACGAGTTCGCGGTTTCGCGCGGGATGCGGCGCTACGGCATTATACGCGCCGGCCGCCTGCGGATTTTCGATTGCCCAGATGCACATGGCGCAGAGGTCGTCGCGGTGGATCCACGACCACCAGGCTTTCCCGTCGGCAAAGTATCCGCCGGCGCCGAGGCGCAGCGGCTTGATGATTTCCGCCAGCGCGCCGCCTTCGCGGGCCAGTACGATGCCGATGCGCAGCACCACCGTCCGAATGCCCAGCGCGGCTACCATTTCAGCGGCGGTTTCCCAGGCGACGCAACATTCCGGCATAAAACCTTGTCGCCCGGGCGGATAATCTTCATACACGATTTCTTCGCCGGTATCGCCGTACAGTCCTTGCGCGGAGGCGGAGACGTACACTTCCGGGTAGGCGCCGATGCGCTGCAGGGCATCGCGGAGCACGCGCGCGCTTTCTACCCGGCTGCGGACGAGCAGGCGTTTGCGTTCTGCCGTCCAACGTCCGTCGGCGATTCCCTCCCCTGCCAGGTTGACGATAGCGTCCACCCCTTGCAGGGCTTCATCGTCTATTTTATTTTGCAGCGGATCCCAACTGTACTCCCCCTTGTTTTTAGGCTTGCGGGTCAGCAGGCGCACCGTATAGCCTTTTTTGCGCAGCAACACCTGTAGGCGTTTACCGATGAGTCCGGTTCCTCCGGCGAGCAGAATCGTTTTTGACATAGTCCAAAATTTATTGTCGCACCAATTTTTGCGTTGCCACCCCTTGATTTGTTTGCACCTGCACCAGATACCAACCGCGGGGCAAATCCGATACGTCCACCCGCGCCTGTTCGGCGCCGGCGGGCCATTCGAGGCTGCGGAGGATTCGGCCTGCGGGATCAAATACGGCAATGCGGCCTTGTGCCGGGGGCGTTGAGAGGCGCAGCCACACGGCGACGGCAGTCGGATTTGGGTACAGGCGGAGGGTGGAGGCGGTCGGGTCGTTTGCCGACAGCACTTCGGAGGTTTGCATCACAAATTTCGGGGTGCCCAGGAAGCCGCCGTCGCCATCTGTGAGGGTAAAGCGGAAATAATCCTTTTCGCCATTGGGGAAACCGTAGTTAAAATACTGAATCCCGTTAGCATTTAGGTCTGCCTGGGAAAAGGTATTTCCTGGGTTCAATTCGACGCCGTATTTTTCCAAGCGGCCGTGTTTAGGCGTGTTCACGAGTGTAAAAATGAGTTCCGAGGCGGTATTATCCACATCGTTTGCCAGCAGCAAATCGGCGCTCACCGTCTGGTTTACGCCTGGGGCGAGCGTCATGATTTCATTGCGCACCAGGAAAGGCGGATTTGCTGCAATCGGGGAGCAAAATTCAATCTGGAAGGCCTCCATGGCGCCGCCAGAGCTATACTCGGTATCTTTTACGCGCAGCGTCCAGACGCCGACGGGGTTTTGGCCGTCAAAGACACTCAGGGGATTGACGGGTCTGTAGGCATTTCCGTTATTTGCCGGCGGGCAGGGAAAAGCGTAGAGCGCTTCGTCGTCGAGGGTAAAATTGAACGATCCGTTGAAGTTTCCGCATTTTGCAGCGAAGAGTTGTTGTTCGGTTCCTTGCGGACTGATGAGGCGGACGTCCAGGTCTTTAAAAAATTCGTGGTAGCCGTCGAGCGTTTTGACGTTGATATCGCTAATGGCGCCGCCGCCGTTTACCGTAATTTTAGATTCGATGGTGGGCGTTCCGGTAGCGGAGATAAACCTGGGCAGGTCATTGGCCGACCAGATCGTGCAGCTTTCCGTTTCTGTTGCGACCGTATAGGTATCGAGCCAGGAATGCGGGCCGCAGACATTGACGGGTCGGAGGCGCCAGTAATAGATTTGGTTTGTTTCCAAGGCGATTGGCACGAGGAAAGAATCGGCGCTTGTGCCGGTTTTAGTGGCCAGGATCGAGCCGGGACTGAAGGTGGGGTGTTTGCCGAATTGCAGGTCGTAGGCAGTGGCGTCCTCCGCCTTATTCCAGCGCAGCACCAGTTGATTATTTTGCAGCAGTCCGGTAGTTCCATCGGCCGGGGCGAGCAGCGCCAGCTGGGAGAAATCGTTGCGCGTAAGGTGCAGGGTAATGGGGAGCGTCAGGGTATTTCCGCCGGCGGTCGTCCGGACCGAGAACGAGAAATCGCCGCCTGTCTGTACGTTTTCGAGATTGACGTTGAGTTGGGCGGTTTGTCCGGGTTGGACGACCGTCGGGTTCAGTTCGGCCGTAGCCCCGGGTGGCAGGTCGCCGACCAGTTCCAGCGTGACGGCCTGGTTGAAGCCGAGTAGTCCGGCGCTGAGGACGGTGGATTGGAACACATTCGGCAGGCAAATACTGCCGCCGTCGTTGGAGAGGCCGAGTGAGAGCTGCGGCGTGGCGGGTTGTATGATTTTAAAATTCGCGTTGGACACGTCGAAAAACACATTATCTGCGGCGTCTATTCGCACCCGAGCCGAGTTACTCAGGTTATCCGGAACCTGGACGAGTTGGCTGCCGTCATTTTCCACATTTTCGGCCAGCATGACCGGGTACGTTTGTCCGCCGTCGGTGCTGAGGCGGATATTCACTTTTTTGCAGTTGACCGGCGCTTGATTGGTATGCGCAACGTCCCAGGTGATATTTACATATTCGCCTACTTTCCAGGATACATTGGCTGTATTCGGAGAGAGCACCAGGAAGGGGCCCGCGTCTGCAGTTGCGCGGAAGGCCACATCTGCCCAGCCTACGCCACCTGCGCCGGGCTTATTGTCCCGGGCTGCGAGCCGGAAAGTCAGGTCGCGGCTGGTAGTCGGGAGTTGCTCGGTTAGGTCGAAGCCGTTGCTCAGCACCGTACTCAGGCGCGGGAAATAGCGGTTGGTATTGGGTCCGGGCGGGCGGGTTCGGAACAGCGGTGCGGAGCTGAGCGGTGCGTCGAGCGGGCACTCCGGGCCGAGATCCACTTGTTCCCAGACATAAGACAGCGTATCGCCGTCTGCGTCGGTGGCGCTACCGTGGAGTTCGAAAGGCGTGCCGATGGGAATGAAGAAATTATCCTGATAAGGCAAGGTGACGTCCGGGTGGTGGTTGCCGGTCGGCGTGGAGGCGGCGCAGGTACCGGTACCGAGTGTATAGTAGAAGCGAATCTTTTCGATGGAGCCGGAGTGGTAATAGAGATCGGTATAGCCTTGCACGTTATCAGATCCGCAGGCCCCGGCGTACGACATGATGGTGGTACCGCTGCCGGGTTCGTAGGCTTCGCCGCCGTCTCGGCCGCCGCCACCGCTACAGCGGTTCCAGGTATGGCCTGCGCTGAATTGGTGGCCGATTTCCTGGCCGATTACGCTGATAAACCCGTCGCCATAGTCGCCGTATCCGGCAGAGCATCCCCTTCCTTTGCTGCCGATACAGGCGATGCCCCCGGCGACGCCGATTGCTGCGCCGCCAAGATAGCGGGCATAGACGTGGCCGACGTCGTAGTTGGTTTCGCCAACAAACTGCGCCAGCACGGTAGGCGCCTGCGTCATCCAGGCATCCACGGTAGTTCCCACAAAAGGATCCGTGGACGGATTGAGAAAGGTAGCGGCTTTACTGGAGGCCACGAGTTGCAGGCGCAGGGCGATATCGCGTTCGAAGATTGCGCTGACGCGGTTTGTTTTTTCTATGACGGCAGCCCAGGCGAGGTCGAGTGTACCGCCCTGATCCTGGGAAAATTCGCCGGTAGAGGCGACGCCGATCCGGAATACGCGCAGATTCACCGGTTCCGGCAGTAAATCGCGTTGTTCGGCGGCGGGCACATAGGGAAAATCCGCTGTTTCGGCGGCATCATCCGAGGGTATCCAAGCGCCGGGCGCTTTAGAGCGCAAGGCATCCGGGTAGTCCCGGCGGTCGTAAGCCATGTAATAGGCGGTTTGTCCGGCAGCGTACGGATCAATGTACGCGATTTCCATATCCGGTTTCATGACCATAAGTTGGAAGCCGCGCACCGTTACGCTGCCGCGGATTGTTTTTCCGGGGTCATCCAGTGAAATGCCGCCGAAGGTGCGCAGTTCGGGTTGTTGATCATAGACGATGGGTTCTACGGCCATGACTTTCCAGACGGCGAAGCGTTCCATCGCGCCGCCGGCGGAGGGGAATTCCACGATGGCTGTTTTTGCCTGCGCCTCCGGGGTGAATTCTACCGGGATTTGGCTCAGAAAAGCTGAGAGGCCGGCGACGTCCAGCCGGTACGTCCGGTACTGGTAGGGGATCATTTTTCTTTCAGCCGATTCCGGAAGTTGGATATCCGATTCCGCGACCGGTTGAAAAAATCGTTGTGCCGGCAGCCATGCGGCCAGGAGCAGGAAGGGGAGTAGGAGCAGGTGTTTCATAAATTTAGTCAGTTTCAACTGTACAGGCGGCGCTTTGCGCATCCTGACGCCCGATTGCGCGATTACTTTTTTCGTAACTATATACTGCAAAAAAACGGTTTTTTACAAAAAGCGTTTTCTTTTTTTCAGCCGGCTGCATTGGTTATGATCGGCCGGTCATTTTAAACGATTTTCCGCCGGGGCAAAAACGAACCACGTTATTATCCCGGCGGAAAATTTCGGAGATTGCCTACTGTTTTACCACCTTCCGGGTAAATTGCCCCTGGATGGTTTCCACCTGGATGATATACATCCCTTGCGGCAGTTCTTGGACGGGAATCGTGCAGGCAGTATTGCCGGCGCCGATCGTCAGGTTGCGGACTTGCCGACCGGCCATACTGAAGAGGCGGATTTGCGCATCGCTTGGGAGCGATTGCGGGAAGAAGAGGCGGACATATTCGCCGGCTGGATTGGGTGACAATTCGAATACCGGGCGCTTATCGGGTTGGTACACGCTGCTGACGGCGGGTTTGAACTGAAAGGCGCCGGTAACAAAGCCGCCGGCGCCGTCGGTAACGACGAATCGGAAGCTATCCGTTCCGGCGTTGTTGCCGTAGTCGAAAAAGCGCATAGCGCCATTGTTGAGTTCTGTTTGTGTGAACTGATCGCCCACGTTGACGCCGCCGTTTCCATTCTTTTCCAGTCGGCCGAATTGCGGGAGCGTCACGATAGTATAGACCAGTTGGTCTGCCGTATTGTCTGCGTCCTGGGTGAGCAGCAGGTCGGAAGTGATTGCTGCGTTGGTACCGCCAGGCAGCGTGAGCGCGTTGTTATTCACGATATAGGGTGTGTTCAAGGCGCTGTTGAAGCACAGTTCGAGTTGGAAGCCGGTCAGGCTGCCGCCGGAGCTGATGACATTGTCTTTCACCCGCAGCGTCCATTCGCCGGCAGCATTCTGGCCGTTGAGCGCACTCAGCGATTCGAAGGGCTTGAATTGCGCACCGTTATTAGGCGGTGGGCAGGTAAGGGTGGACGCTGCGGCATCGTCGAATCCGATATTGAACGTAGCGACTTGCGGGCAGATATTATTGAAGAGCAGCACGGTTTGGCCGCCTGGGCTTACGAGGCGGGCTTCCAGGTCTTTGAAGAAGGTATGGTTGCCGGTGATGCTTTTAATATTCACATCGCTGACAGCGCCGGCGGCGGCCACGGTAATTTTAGATTCTACGGTCGGCGTTCCGTTTCCGGAAATCGTTTTAGGCAAATCGCCGGCGTTGAACGTGAGACAGCTTTGCACGGCGGTGCCGAACACGAAGGGGGCAGTCCAGGCGCCCGAGCCGCATTCGTTTACCGGTCGGATACGCCAATAATAGACTACCCCTTTTTCCAGTGCGCTAGCCTGCAGGCTATCTGCGAGCACGTTGGTATTGGAGAATACCGTGACGGCCGATTCGAAGGAGGGGTTGGTGGCGATTTGGATTTCATAGCGGTTGGCATCCGGCGATCCGTTCCAGCGCAGCGTGGGCGATTGGGAGACGCCTTCTGCGCCGTTTGCGGGGGCGGTGAGCGCCAGGGCGCTAAAATTGTTGGAAACGAGGGTGATGCTTGTCTGCGCGGAAACCGTACCGACGCCGGCGTTCCCCTGGATATTGAGGGTGAATTGCCCCTCTGCAGCGCTGCTTGGGAAGGCGACGGACAGGACGGATTCTTGTCCGGGCGTTACGGGATTTTGACTAAAGGATGCTGTGGCGCCGGCGGGGAGGCCGCTCACGCTCAATTGGATCAGGGTATCAAAACCGGCGAGGCCAACCGTACTGATCGGCACCGTGAAGGTTTCCGGCAGGCACACCCGGGCGTCCAGGGTGCCTGGGCAAAGCGAGAAGGCCTGCGTGCTGGCCGGCACGATACCCAGGTTGAAATTAGAGATATCGAAGAAAATATTATCGGCTGCTTCGATCCAGATGCGAACCTGCGTACTGGTTACGTTGGGTACTTGCACACAGGCGCGGCCTATATTAGGTACGCCGGTGGCCAGGGTGATGGGAAACGATTGGCCGCCGTTGGTACTCATCCGAATATTGACTGTTTTGCAATTTACCGGTGCGGCGTCCGTATTGGCCACGTCCCAGGTGATGGTTTGGAATTCACCTGTGCGCCAGGTCAAACCGCTGGAGTTCGGGTAGCTGACGCGGAACGGGCCGGCTTGATCCGTGGTAAAGAACTGGACATTTGCCCAGGCCTGTCCGCCGAATTCAGGTCGGTTATCGCGCACGGTACAACGGAAATTGAGTTGGCGGGTGTAGTTGGGCAGGATTTCCGTGTTGCTCGACTGATTAGAGACAATTGTGCTGAGTTGCGGAAAAATGCGGGTCGGGTTGGTAGTCGGCGGTCGGGAGCGGAAAATCGGTATCGTTAGCGTCGAGCTACCCAACGGTAAGGAGGGGCCGAGATCCCATTGTTCCCAGCAATAAGAGATCGGATCTCCGTCGGGGTCGGAGCCTTCTGCCGTCAGTCGGAACGGCGTGCTGATCGGGATTCGGAAGCCGTTTTGGAGCGGAATGGAGACTTCCGGCTGGTTGTTAATCGTAGTATCCAGGCTGCCGCAGGTTTGTCCGTCGCCGTCATAGACAAATATGTTTACCTGTCGGATCGAGGCGGCGTGGAAGTAGGAGTCGTTGTTATTGACCACATTATTGGGGCCGCAGGAACCTGCGTAGCTCATGATTGTGGAGCCGCTTCCGGGTTCGTACGCGGTGCCGGGTGCGAGTTGGTTGGCGATATCGTCGGTGCATTGGTTCCAGGTGTGGCTGCCCGAAAGTTGGTGGCACATTTCGTGCGCGATGATATCATAGAATCCCACGCCGACGGGTTGGCCTAGGGAGGAGCCCCCCCGGCCTTTGCCGAAGCTGGAGCAGACACGGCCGCCGGCGAGGCCGGCAATAGGCGAGCCTGGTACGATGACGGCGAGTACATGGCCGATATCATAATTTGCCGAGCCGATGATCTGGTTTACGATCGTGTGGTTTTGGCCGATCCAGGAGTCCAGGTTGCCGGTAAACGGATCCGTATCTTTATCCAGATAAATCAGCGTATCGTTATTTGCGATCAGGTCCATGCGGACGCCGAAGTCGCGTTCCATGACGCTGTTGACATAGTTTACGGCCACGGTGATGGCGCTCAGTACCAGGGGTTTCGTGCCGCCGTGAAACTGCGCGTATTCGCCGGTCGTGGCTACCGCCAGTCGGAACCGCTTGAGTGTTACCGGGGTGGTGCTGCGCGCTTGGGCAGCGCCGGCAATTTGTTCAGAAAAAGTGTGGAGCAGCGTTTCCGCTTCGTCCGGCGTGCCGCAGTGCGCGGCCTCGAAGGCGCCCGGCGGCAAATCCGATTTCCGATAGGCGAGGTACAAATCGCCCGCGGTTTTTTCTGCCGGGGCGAGGATTTCCTGTACGCCTTCGGGCGACCAAGCGAAGCCGTGGAAGCCGTTGTAGCCGGCGCTGAGGCGCAGGGCCCAGCCGTCGGCGCTCGTGCCGGCGTAGGTACGGATGGCGGGATACTTAGCGGCGAGTTCCGGCGCCAGCACCGGAGATTCCACCATACGGAAATAGCGCAGGGCGCCATTTGCTGCGGGGATGGCCAGTTCCACGGGAATACGCTGTGCCTCCTCGGTGTATTCCAGCGGAGCAGCCTGTAGGGCGGCGGCGAATGCGGAGGCATTTAAAGAAAAGGCAGCAAAACGCTGCGGCGCCTCGGCGGCCGTGGGCGTGTAGCCGTTTGCCGGTTTCCAGCAGGAAGCGGTGGGTTGTTGGCCGTGGGCAAAAAGTGATGCAGCCAGGACGAACAGCGATGCAATAATCAGACGAGTCATGTTTAAATGTTTGGTAACAGCTTTGCTGATTGCGTTTGCGTTCCAACGGGCGACATTTTTGCCGTAGGTGGGGCAAAAACGGGCGCTTATTGGTTCGATTTCAACCAGCCGTGTAGTTAGCGTTTTTTGTTGCGTAGTTTTTGACAATATGATAACACACAAATTTCCGGGTTTTCAGGATTATCCGATAAAATATACGGGTTTTTGCTAATCCTGACCGGAATTTCGATTTGGCAAAGGTACTACATTGCGCGGATGGCCAACCCGATACCGAAGAGGATGAGTCCGGCGCCGATAGCGCGATGCACCCAGAGGATGTGCCCGGGGGTTAAAAATTCCCGGATACGTTTGGATGCGTATGCTTTCAGTACATCGGTAGAAACCAGTGCGAAGAACAGACCGCTAAAAAAGCGCAGCGATTCTGCTGCATTCCAACCATGAGGGATCACCACGGCACTGGAGATACCCAACCAGAAAAAAATGGTAAATGGGTTGATCGAATTGAGCAAAAACCCGCGAATAGTATAACCGATATAGCCCCAGCGCTTCCAGTTATGATCCACGCCGGCCGGTTCCTGTCCGTCCAGACGATCCAGCATGCGGTCGGCGGTTGTTTCTTTTTCCACCAATGGCGCCGGTTTTTTCATCAGGCTGGTAGCGCCGAAGACGACCAGCACGCATCCGCCGATCAGACCGGACAGCAGTTTGAAGTTGGGGGCTCGAATAATCGCGTCTATGGCGCCCAGGCTGCGATACGCGATGAATATAAAACCTAAGTCGCTGACCCAAATCCCGGCAGCCAGCGCCAAACCTGCCCGGAAGCCGCGCTCGATACCGGCTTGCAGGATTGCAAACAGCAACGGCCCGACCATAAAGCTAAGCGTCAGGCCTAAAAACATTCCTTTAAAAATCAGTTCATCCATGCCGTTGGGCAAAACTAAACCGGAATCAGCGATGTATCTCCGTTTTGACGCATTTTTTTTCAAACGTCGGCGCACTGCTTAACGCGGAAGCGACAATTTGATTTGTTTGATCCGCCGATTATCGGCGAGCATCACGGTGAAAACAAAATTATTCCAGGCCAGTTCAGCGCCTGTTTTCGGAATATCACCTTTGATTTCAAGCACCAATCCGGCGAGCGTGTCGGCATTTCCGCGGGCGTCTTCAAATGCATCGGGCGCAAGGCCGGTGATGCGGCATACGTCGTTGAGTTGTACCTGTCCTTCGAACAGGAAGGTAAAGTCATCGAGTTTTCTGAAGGGCGCTTCTTCGTTTTCCTCGTCGAATTCGTCCCGAATTTCCCCGGTAATTTCCTCCAGGATATCCTCCATCGTGACGATACCGGAGCTGCCGCCGTATTCGTCCACGGCGATGGCGAGGTGCATTTTACCGGATTTAAACTCGCGCAGCAGTTCGCTGATTCGTTTCGATTCCGGCACGAGGAGCGCATTCATTCGGATCAGTCCCTGCCATTCGTAGTCGGCCGGTTGTTCCAGATGTTCCAGCAGGTCTTTTACAAAAAGAATACCCGTGACATTATCCAGGTCTTCATCGTACACGGGAATCCGGGAAAAACCGGAATCCCGCACGGTTCGGAGCACATCGTGGAAATCGGTTCGAAAATTGAGCGCCACGACCCGGGATCGGGGTTGCATCACTTGTTTTACGGTGACGTCGTTGAATTTCACGATACTTTTCAGCAAATCCAGGTCGCGTTCTTCGGACGCGACGAACCCGGGGCGCCCGTCCGGCGCCGTTTCGGGCCGGCGGGTTGTTTCGGTCGCCTGCGATTTGAGTCGGCGGATGAACAGGCCGAACAAAAAGAGCCACGCGAAGCTGAATCCGCTGAGCGCTTGCAACATCCGCGCTGCGTGTCGGCGCAGCCATTTGGCCTCCGACAATTTGCGCGCCAGCAGAAAACACAGCGCAGCGGCCAGAGCCGGCGCGAGTACCAGCACGATTTTGGTCGGGAGCGTCTGCGATCCGCCCAACGCTTGAAAAAGCGGGTTTTCATACCACCAGCCCGGTTGGAGGAGTTGATACCCCCCCCAACAGACGAGGAAAATTTTCAGCCAGACGCGCGCCAGCAGGAAGGCGCCGAGGGCTGGCCGCGGATCGCGCGCGAGCCGCACCGCCCGCACCGCCGAGGCTTTGGGTACCGTCTTGAGGTGTTCTATATCGTGCGGCGACACATCCACCAGGGCGCGTTCGGCGAGGAGTACCAGAAAATAGAGCGCGAGGCCCGACAATAGCCAGAGCATAAATTAAATCAACCAGTTGATATGCAACAAATTAGCGCGTTTTCGAATACGCTCGCCGAGTTAAAAACCGCGCAATGCGCGATTGTCTGCTCGGCGAGCGCACCCTGAACCCGCTTTAGAATGTAACTACTTAATCATTAAAACGGCAGTCCATCGCTGCCCTCCGCGTTCGACGACACCGGTTCGGTATCC
This sequence comes from Saprospiraceae bacterium, assembly GCA_032115775.1. Lineage (GTDB taxonomy): Bacteria > Bacteroidota > Bacteroidia > Chitinophagales > Saprospiraceae > M3007. Next base: position 16,073 of record JAUMBL010000178.1, read on the forward strand.
GGCGTCGTGGTGGAAGCGCCCGACTGCGTTCGGCCGGCGAAGACTTGCGGTTCGCCGGTGGGGAAGCGGCTATCGGCGCTGCCTTCCCGACGTTCTAAGAGGCGGAAAGAATTCGCTACGATATCGGTTATGTTGCGTTCCACGCCGTCTTGTCCGGTGTATTTCCGGTAAGAAATTTTGCCTTCGACGTAGCAGAGCATGCCTTTTTTGAGCGTTTTTTCGGCGCGTTCTGCTTGTTCCCGCCAGATGACCACATTGTGCCATTCGGTGGTTTCCTGCGGATTCCCTTCTTTGTCTCTGTAATATTCATTGGTCGCCAAGGAGAATCTGGCGACGACGGCCCCGTTTTCGAGGTGGCGGATTTCGGGATCCTGGCCTAAACGGCCGATCAGGGTTACTTTGTTTACCATGGTGAAAAAGATTTTGGTGAAAAGTTTGAATGAAGGTTGTATTTCGCGGTAATTCAAAATAGGCGTTAAAACAAAGATAAAGATACGTCTTTTTCCTGCCAGTACCAGTCAATAATCCGCGGAACCGGATATATTTTTTTTAATTTAACTTGTGGGATTTCGATGCAATTTTGGCCTAAATTTGATTCAAAGAGCGTTTTTTCGGCTTTTTTTTCTACCTGGAACCGGATAAAAACGGCGTGTACGATTTGGTGGGTCAGCACTTGTTTGTAGGTTTTGGATACGGATTTCGGTACAACGCCCCGCGGGGGATTTCCGTTCCACAACAGGGCGGCCCAGGAACCGGCGTCTGATCCGGATTCGGATTGCGGCGCAATTTCGATGCCCGGGAATTCGTAGAGATTGCGCCAGATATCCTTTCCGGTGCGCCGGCGGATGAGAACGCCGGCATCCGGCAGGTCAAATACGCCGTAGAGCAGCAGGCGTTCTCGTTTGGCGCGCGCTTTGCTTTTTACCGGCAGCTGCAGGACGGTATTTTCTGCTTTGGCGCTGCAATGATCGGCCAGCGGACAGCTTGCACACTGCGGTTTTGCGGGCGTGCACTGCAACGCGCCGAAATCCATGATAGCCTGGTTGTAGGAACCGGGCAGGTTCGGGTCGAGGAGTTCTTGCGCCAACGCGCGGAAGGCGCTCTTGCCCGCCGTGGTGTCCGTGGGCATATCCAATCCGAAAAAACGAGCCAGTACGCGGAACACATTGCCGTCCACCACGGCATACGGCAGGCCGAAGGCGAAAGAGGCGATGGCTGCCGCGGTATAATCGCCGACGCCCTTCAGATTCCGAATGTCTGCGTAGGCATCCGGGAATCGGCCGCCCAGTGTCTGATCTATATATTGTGCGGCGGCGTGAAGATTTCGGGCGCGGGTGTAGTACCCCAGACCCTCCCAGAGTTTGAGCACTTCGGCTTCCTGTGCCCGCGCCAGATCGCCGACGCGAGGAAAGCGTTCAATAAATTTCAGATAATACGGCGTCCCCTGCTCTACGCGTGTTTGTTGTAAAATGATTTCAGATAGCCAAATTTTATACGGATCCTGTTCTCCTTTCCAGGGCAAAGGGCGATTTATTTCGTGTAGCCACGACATGAGCCGGGATCGAAAAAAGTTTTTTTTATCCATATTTTTAAAAAAAAAGACAGTCGGCTGCAAAGTTGGCACGATATTTTGACACGATAGTTTTGTAATCAAAACCGATTGTTATGAAATCGTCTTTTCTTATCTCGATAGTGTTGTTATCCGCCGCCGGCGCTTTTTACACCCATGCTACGCACTCGAACCGCTACGACGGCGCGCCGGTTGAGGCAGTCATCCCGGAGCCGCCGGTTCAGGAAACCTCGGTGGAGCCGCTTCCGACGGGCAAGTCTTCTGCCGGCATGTGGGTCGGCTCGACGACGGTCTATCTCGGCGAATCTTTCACCCTGAATTTCAAGACGCCGCACGCACAGTACCTGGGTGTAACCGATCCGGGCGGCCACTTTTACTACGTAATTTTCCCGAAGGCTTATGCGAGCGAGGGCTTGCAGCCGCTCATCAGCGGGGAAGATTTTGTTGGAAAAAAACAGATCACGATTGATCCTCAGACCTTGCGGGCAGATCCGTACACCTACGGGGTTACGGAGAACCAGAAAGTATTTACGCGCAGCGGGGTTTATACCTTCATTTTGGGTGAAAATCTGCATGTGGACGATCCCGCGCTGATTCAGAAAGTAACGATTCAATATCAGGCGACGAAACGGCCGGCGAACGCAGTGGCGGGGACTATGTAGTATCGAAAATTTCTTTCAGTGCAATATGGGCGGGGGATTTTTTGCCGATGGCAAAAAATCCCCCGCGTTTTTATGGTCGCGGCGACCTCAAAATATCAAGTAATTCCCCGGCGGCTTTCGCCACTACGGTGCCCGGGCCGAATACGGCCGCGACCCCTGCGTTCGTCAGGAACTCGTAGTCCTGCGGCGGGATCACTCCGCCGACGACCACCAGGATATCTGCCCTGCCAAGTTTTTTTAGTTCGGCGATCACTTGAGGCGCGAGCGTTTTGTGTCCGGCGGCGAGGCTGGAAATCCCGAGAATGTGCACGTCGTTTTCGGCGGCTTGGCGGGCGGCTTCGGCTGGGGTTTGGAACAGCGGGCCAATGTCCACGTCGAATCCGAGGTCGGCAAAAGCGGTGGCAATAATTTTTGCGCCCCGGTCGTGACCGTCTTGGCCCAGTTTAGCGACCATAATCCGCGGTCGCCGGCCCTCCTGTTCTGCGAAGGCATCGGCTTTGGCGCGGGCGGTTTCGAAATCTGGATTATGTTCCATTTCCTTTGCAAATACGCCGGAGAGCGTGCGGGTGTTGGCTGCATATCGGCCGTAAGCGTCTTCCAATGCCTGGGAAATTTCTCCCAACGTTGCGCGTACGCGCGCGGCCTGCACGGCGTGTTCGAGCAGGTTGCCTGTTCCATTTTGGGCGGATTCGCGCAGGGCCGACAGGGCTTGTTGTACGGCGACGTTGTCGCGGCTATTTTTCACTTCTTGGAGGCGGCGGATTTGGGCGTCCCGCACCGCCTGATTATCCACTTCGAGGATATCGAACGCAATTTCCTGCGGTACCTGGAAGATATTGACGCCCACGATGCGCTCCAAGCCGGAATCAATCCGGGCTTGTTTGCGGGCGGCGGCCTCTTCGATGCGGAGTTTGGGCAGGCCCTCTTCAATGGCCTTGGCCATACCGCCGCGTTCCTCCACCTCCTGAATCAGCGCCCAGGCTTTTTCGACGAGTTCGCGGGTGAGATTTTCCACGAAATACGATCCGGCCCAGGGATCGGCGGCACGGCAGACTTCCGATTCTTTTTGGATAAACAGCTGGGTATCGCGGGCAATTTTGGCGGAAAAATCGGTGGGCAGCGCGATGGCTTCGTCCAGCGAGTTGGTATGCAAGCTTTGCGTGCCGCCCAGTACGGCAGCCAGCGCCTCGATGCAGGTGCGGGCGACGTTATTGAAAGGATCCTGTTCGGTGAGGCTCCAGCCGGAAGTTTGGCAGTGCGTGCGCAGCGCGAGGCTTTTGGGGCTGGTGGGATTGAATTGGCGCACCAGTTTCGACCAGAGTAGGCGGGCGGCGCGCATTTTGGCGATTTCCCGGAAATGGTTCATGCCGATGCCCCAGAAAAAGGAGAGTCGGGGCGCAAAATCGTCTATATGGAGGCCGGCTTTCAGTCCGGTTCGGATATACTCCAAGCCGTCGGCCAGCGTGTAGGCGAGCTCCAGTTCTGCCGGCGCGCCGGCCTCGTGCATGTGGTATCCGGAAATTGAAATCGAGTTGAATTTGGGCATATTTTTGGCGCAATAGGCAAAAATATCTCCGATGATGCGCATGGAAGGGCCGGGCGGATAGATATAGGTATTACGCACCATGAACTCCTTCAGGATGTCATTTTGGATCGTACCGCTGAGTTGATCGGGCAGGACGCCTTGTTCTTCTGCGGCGATGATATAAAATGCCATGATTGGAATGACGGCGCCGTTCATGGTCATGGACACCGACATTTGATCCAGCGGTATTTGATCGAACAGCAATTTCATATCCTCCACCGTATCAATGGCCACGCCGGCTTTGCCGACGTCGCCCTGCACGCGCGGATGATCCGAATCATAGCCGCGGTGGGTAGCCAGGTCGAAGGCGACGGACAGGCCTTTTTGGCCAGCGGCCAGGTTGCGCCGGTAGAACGCGTTGCTTTCCTCGGCGGTGGAGAAGCCGGCGTATTGCCGGATCGTCCAGGGTTGGCTTACGTACATACTACTGTACGGGCCGCCGAGGAAGGGGGGGATCCCGGCGGCATAGCGCAATCGGGGTACAGCGGGCGCCGACGGCGTGTTTGGCGCGCGAAGGTTCGGATCGAAGGGGATGGCGGAAAAATCTGGTGCAGGCATAGCGGCTTAGCGCGCGGAGCGCGGGTATTTTTTCGGGCTAAAGATAGCGCGAATACGGGAAAAAGCGGCGCACTTTTCGAGTTCAGTCGAGTGCGAGCATTTTCGCAACCGCCGTTTTCCCGTCAACCACCGTTTTTCGTCCGAACACCAGGCCTGCGCCATCAGCGTCAATTAGTACCGTATCGCCTTTCAGGTAGTTGCCGGCGAGCACGTGTTTGGCCATTTCATTGGTGAGTTCGCGTTGCAGCGCGCGTTTGAGCGGGCGGGCGCCGTATTGCGGATCGAAGCCGCGTTCCAGGATCATTTTTTCTGCTGCCGGTGTGAGTTCGAGTTGGAGTTCCTGTCGGTTGAGCATTTCCCGGAGATCCTGGAGCAGGATATGGAGGATTTGGCCCAATTGATTTTTTTGCAGCGGGTGGAAGACCACCACTTCGTCAATTCGGTTGAGGAATTCCGGTCTCATATTCATTTTCAGGGCGTCCAGCACCGATATTTTAGCCGTTTCGAACAGTTGGTGTTGTTCGTATTCCGGGAGATCGGCATAGTCCTCGAGCGTTTCCCGGATTTGGTCGCCGGCGAGGTTACTGGTCATAATGATGATGGTATTTTTGAAATTGGCGGTTCTGCCCTTGTTATCGGTGAGCCTGCCGTCGTCGAGCACCTGCAGGAGGATGTTAAAAACATCGGGGTGCGCTTTTTCGATTTCATCGAGCAGTACGATGCTGTAGGGTCTGCGGCGGACGGCTTCGGTGAGTTGGCCGCCTTCATCGTATCCGATATAGCCTGGGGGGGCGCCCACGAGCCGGCTTACGGCGTGTTTTTCATGGTATTCCGACATATCAATCCGGGTGACGGCGCGTTCGTCGTCGAACAGCACTTCGGCGAGCGCCTTGGCCAGTTCCGTTTTCCCGACGCCGGTGGGGCCGCAGAAGATAAACGATCCGATCGGTTTATCCGGGTCGCTAAAGCCGGCGCGGTTGCGGCGGATGGCGTCGGAGACAGCAGCCACGGCTTCCTCCTGCCCGACCACGCGCTGGTGCAGTTCCTGTTCGAGGTGCAGGAGGCGCTCCCGTTCGCCGCGCAACATTTTGGCGACGGGGATGCCGGTCCAGCGGGCGACCACTTCGGCGATATCATTGGCGGTGAGGGTTTGGGTGGTCATGCGGTTTTCCGGCGCCAGGTTGGCGAGTTTTTCGACGGCTTCCCGAAGCGCGGCTTCC
>JAUMBL010000179.1:0-7228 GCA_032115775.1 Saprospiraceae bacterium
CGATGGTTCCGGCGGTTTCCAGCGTCAGTTTGAGCGGCAGGATATTTTCGGTGATTTCTACAACGGCCGTGGCGGTGCAGCCGTTGGCGTCGGTGACGGTCAGGTTCCGGGCGCCGGGCGCCAGTTGCACGGCGGTGGCGGCGGTTTCCCCGTTATCCCAGGCGAAGGTATAGGGTTCGGCGCCCCCTTTGGCTTTTGCGTTGGACTGTCCGTCGCTGCGGCCCGTGCTTGCCGGACTTTTGGCGGTGGCGGTAACGGCGAGGGCTGCCGGTTCGCGGAGCGTGACGGAGGCGGATTTTTGGGTGTTGAGCGCGTCCGTGACGGTGAGTTGGTACGTACCGGCGCCCAGTCCGACGGGTTTTTCCCCGGTGGCGGCGGCCTCATTCCAGGCGTAGGTATAGGGCGGTTTTCCGCCGCCGACCAGCGCTTCCAGGGCGGCTTCTTTCGCGCCGTTGCAGCGGATCGTTTGCAGGGTATTGATGCGGACCTCCAGCGGCAGGATATCTTCCGTGATCGTTATTTCGGCGGCGGCGGTGCAGCCGTAGCCGTCGGTGACCGTGACGGTATGTTTGCCTGCCGGCAGTTTGGCGGCGAGTTCAGTTGTTTCGCCGTTATCCCAGCGGAAGTTGAGCGGGGGCGTGCCGCCTTGTGCGGATGCGCTTGCTTTCCCGTCGGCTGCGCCCGTGCTTGCCGGGGCTTTGGGGAGGGCGACTGCCGACAGCGGGGCGGGTTGCCGCACCGTCAGCGTGGCGGTTGCTTTAGAGCCGGCGGCATCGGAGACCGTTACGACGTACGTTCCGGCGGGCATCGGGGCTTCCGGTTGTGCGCCTTGGAGCGTGGGGTTACTCCAGGCGAAGGCGTAGGGTTCTTTCCCGCCCGTCGCTTCCGCCACGAGCAGCGCTTCCGGTCGGCCGGCGCAGCGCACCGGCGCCTTTTCGGCGATCGAGACATTCAGCTCCGGCAGCGTCTGCGTTATTTTCACCGTTGCCACGGCCGTACAGCCGCCTTTATCGGTTACCGTGACCGTATGCGATCCTTCTTTGAGTTTAACTGCCTGGGCGCTTGTTTCGCCGTTGTCCCAGCGGAAGGTATAGGCGTTCGAGCCGCCGCTTATTTCCACCTCTGCCTTTCCGTCTGCCTTTCCGGCGGCGCTTTCCGGGCGGGTTTGGCGGGCGGAGGCCGTGATGCGGGGATCGTCCAGGGTGATTTTTGCGCTATTGGAAAGTCCTTTGCTATCCGTGACCGTCACGCTGTAATTGCCGGCGGCGACATTGCGTGGGTTTTCGCCTTTCAGGTTTGCGTTGGACCATTCATACGTAAAAGGGGGCGTTCCGCCGCTGATTTTTACCAGCAGTACGCCGTCGTTTCCGGGGCCGGTGCAGGAAGGCGCCTGTTCACGGGTGCAGCTGACGGCGATACTTTCCTTAGGGCCGAGGTGGTACAGCCCTTTATCGCGCGTGCCCACCCAGATATGGCCGTTTTTGTCGGCGGCGATGCACGTGCCGAACTCGCTGGTATAGTCCTGCACGCCGTCGAATACCGTATATTCGTCGGTGAGCAGGTCGTATTTTGCGATGATGGACGACAAGAGCCAGAGGGCGCCGTTGGCGTCGAAATCGAAATCGCGGGGTTCTTTTTCCACCGCCCCTTCTTCGATCGGTATAGCGCGCCACTTATCGCCCCCTTCCACCAGCCACAGTTCGCCGTCTGCCAGCACATAGATATCATTGCCCAGCGCCCGGGTGCGCTGCACGCCGTATCCGATGAGGTCGGTCCGCCATTTTCCGGGCGCGCCGATCAGCAGTCCTTGGTCGGAGCCGATCCAGTAACGGCCTGCTCCGTCTTTAAAAATATGCGTAATCCGGTTGGATTTCAGTTTGGAGTTGGCGGAGGTAAGCCGCTCCGACAGTTGCAATTGAGGTCTAGTTTTGAACCAGTACAATCCGTGCGCCTCCGTGCCCAACAGGAGGTCGTCGCCGGCGGCGTCATACCAGGCTGTCGTGATGGTAATCGGTTCCTTGACGATTGCCTGCATCCCCGCTTCCGTCCAGCGCGCGCCCGTATTGCCGCCGAAGTATTGCAGGACGGTGCGTTCGCCTGGTTCCATCGCGAGCGGCTCGCTCAGGTCGCAGGCTTGCAATTGATACACGCCGCGGTCGTTTGCGACCATTTTGCTATTGTCCGGGCTGATTTGCACGTTATACACCGGCCGGATTCGATCCACGCCGCTGCAGCGCACCGCTTTCCAGTCGGATTTTTGGGAAAAAACCGGCGTGCCGCCGATTAGAAAAATAAAAAAAACAAGGAAAAAGGGCGTTATTTTCTTCATGGCATAGTAAACGTAACGAAAAGCAACAAATTTCGGATTGCGCTGGTTTTGGACTGTTTTTTTAAAAAATACAGGGGAAAACCGCCAAAATCTTCAATTTCCGATCATACTGCCGACCCAGCAACCTGCAATGCCGCCCAGAATCGGCGCCACGACCGGAATCCAGGCGTAGCCCCAGTCGGATCCGCCTTTGCCCGGGATTGGGAGCAGCGCGTGGGCGATGCGCGGGCCGAGATCGCGGGCGGGATTGATGGCATAGCCTGTGGGGCCGCCCAGCGAATTGCCGATAGATAGCACGAGCAAGCCGACGACGATTGGGTTCAGTCCGGCGGCGAATTGCTGCGGGCCGATGACCGAAAGCCCGAACAGGAGTACGAAAGTACCGATAAATTCGCTGATAAAATTGCTGAGGGTATGGCGTTCGGCGGGGGCGTTGCAAAACGCGCCGAGTTTGGCGGCGGGGTCTTCTGTGCGCGCCCAGTGCGGCAGGTAGTGGAGATAAACCAGCGAGGCGCCGAGCATAGCGCCCAGCATTTGTCCGGCGATATAAGCCGGCGTGAGCGCCCAATCAAATTGTCCGGTGGCGGCCAGCGCGATGGTGACGGCCGGGTTGAGGTGCGCGCCGCTGATTTTACCGACGGCGAATACGCCGAAGGTGACGGCCAGCGCCCAGCCGACCGTGATGACCAGCCAACCGCTGTTTTCATTTTTGGTGCCGCGAAGGGTTACGCCGGCCACCACGCCGTTGCCCAGGAGGACGACGAGGGCGACGCCGATCAGTTCTGCAAGAAATACGGACATGACGGGAAATTTTTGCCCGCCAAGGTACGCCGTATTTGCGAGATCATCTTGATCGGCGCCGCCAAATTGCGAAATCCAAACAACCGCTTACATCCACTTCACCGCAAACTTATTGAACTCCGTTTTCAACTCGTAATACAACTCGCGGAAGCGATTCATATCCTCCCGGAGGCCCGTATGATCCTGGAAGTGCACATGGTCCACCGCGATCGGATGCGATTCGGCAAAATCGGCCAGAAACTGCTCGTGCTTCTTGATGCGGTGTTTCAGATCGCTGATGTGGTCGCGTTGCAGATCGAATCGGTTTTGATAAGAATCTACATTTGCCGTGACTTCATATTGGGTGTTTTTCGCGATGATTTCTTTCAAACGCTCCTCCAAAATGACGAGTTCGTCTTTGTAAAAAGACAATTCGTTGCGCCACAGGCGGTGTTCGTAGTGCAAGTCGGAGAGGTAGATAAATTTCTTGGTTTGGTCAGCCATATCGGTATGCGTTTTATATAGTGATGAAATATCGTATCGTTTTTACAGCGCAAGAGTAGCGCGCTGGAGGCTAACAGGGGAATGATTTGCATCACCCGCCGCCATGACTTGCGTCCGGATTTTTTTACGCCATTTACGGTTGGTTTTTCAGGTTTTTCTGCCAGCGCCAGGCATCCTCCAGCGCCTCGGCGATTCCGCGCCGGGCCTTCCAATCCATTCGTTGTTCGGCGCGGCTGGGGTCGGCGAAGATGGCGGGCACATCGCCCGGACGGCGCGGGCCGATGGCGAACCGGAGGGGCGCGCCGGTCGTGGCTTCAAACGTCCGGATGATGTCCAGCACGGACGCGCCGACGCCCGTGCCTACATTCAGGGCTTCAAAGCAGGCGCCTTCCGGATTTTTCTCCAGCAGTTGGAGCGCGCGTACGTGCGCTTCTGCGAGGTCCAGGACGTGAATATAGTCGCGGATGCAGGTGCCGTCCGGCGTGTCGTAATCATCCCCGAAAATGACCAGTTCGGGTCGGATTCCGGCGGCGGTTTGCGTGACGAAGGGTACCAGGTTATTCGGCGTGCCGAGGGGCAGTTCGCCGATTCGTCCCGACGGGTGGGCGCCGATGGGGTTGAAGTAGCGCAGCGCGATCACCTGCAGGGGCAGGCCGGCGGCGCAGGCGTCGCGGAGGATCTCTTCGCCGATTTGTTTGGTATTTCCATACACCGAAGCCGGCGGTTGGATGGGCGCTTCTTCCGACACCGGCAGTCGGTCGGGCGTACCGTAGATGGTGCAGGAGGAGGAGAAAATGAGTCGTTGGACGCCGGTTTCCTGCATAATTTCCAGCAAGACGAGCAGCGAAAGCAAATTGTTGTGGTAATAGCGCAGCGGTTGCGCCATAGATTCCCCGACCGCTTTGAAAGCGGCGAAATGGATGACGCCCACGGGTTTTTCCCGCTCGAAAATGTCGCGCATCACCGCGGCGTCGCAGCAATCCGCGGCGTAGCAGGCGGGCGCAAAACCGAGGATATCCGCCAGTCCGTCGAGTACCCGGCGGTTCGAATTGGAAAAATTATCCACGATTACCGGGCGAAAGCCCGCTTCCGCCAATGCCGCCACCGTGTGGCTTCCGATATAGCCGGCGCCGCCGGTGACGATAATATTATTCATAGACAGCGACTCCTTCGGAGAGTTTTACGGTATGCGTTTGGAGTTCCCGGTTGAAGGCCTTTCGGTAGGCAATTCCGAGTTTTTCGATACAAATTTCGGCGGCTTCGGTTTGGATCAGATTGAGGGTACAGCCGCCGAAGCCTGCGCCCATCATGCGCGCGCCGGCGACTTCGGGTATTTCCAGCGTTTGCGCCACCAGGAAATCGAGTTCCGGGCAGCTGACGGCGTACAAATCCCGGAGGCCGGCGTGCGATTCGTACAGGCGCGCACCCAGCGCGCGCCAATCGCCCGTTTCCAGGTCGGCACAGGCCATTTCGACCCGGGCGATTTCCTCGGCGACGTACAGGCAGCGTTGGTACACGGGGTCGGGCAGCAGATCCCGTTCGGCCCGGATCATTTCCGGGGGCGCGTCGCGCAGGCTTTCGATGCCTGGGAAATATTCCTGTAGCAGCGCGACGCCCGTTTCGCATTCGGCCCGGCGTTTGTTGTAGGCCGAGTCGCCGAGTCGCCGGCGCACCCCCGTATCGCAGAGCACCAGCGTATAATCGTTCGTTTCGAAGGGGTAGTAGTCGAAATCCAGCGAGCGGCAGTCGAGGCAGATTGCGCGATCGCTTCGGCCCATGACGGCGGCGAACATGTCCATGATGCCGCACTGCGTGCCGACGAAGTTGTTTTCTGCCTGCCGCGCGATTTTAATCACGTCCTGTTTGAACAATCCGAGGTGAAACAGGTGGTTCAGCGCATACAGGAACCCCGTTTCCAGCGCGGCGGAGGAGGACAATCCGGCGCCGGGCGGGAGGTCGCCGCCAAACGCCACATTCATGCCCGCAGGCCGCAGGCCCTTGCGCGACAGTTCGCTCAGCGCCCCCAGCAGGTAATCCGGCCAGCCCGCCTCGCTGGGTTCCAGTCGGCGAAGATCGCCGCGGTAATGCGCGTCCAGATCCAGGGCTGTAAAATCCAGTTGGGTATCTTCCCGGGGCGATACCGCGAAATACACCGCTTTATCTATGGCGGCGGGCAGTACGAGCCCTTCATTATAATCGGTGTGTTCCCCGATCAGGTTGATCCTGCCGGGCGCCCGCACCACTACCTCCGGCGCGTGGCCGAACTGGCGTTTGAAACGATCTATGACAATATCCGGGTACACTTTAGCGACAAAGATAGCATTTTGGGTGGGGAATGCAAGGGTTGGGGCGGCAAAAAACGCGGAATTTTTTTACTTAAAAAAACGAATAACTGCTGCGCCCGAGGCTGCAGCACTCAATCCGTCGCCTGCCAGTCCCGTTTAAACCCGTTTAAAAAATCCTGCACCGGCATGCGGCGTTTGCCTTCCAGTTGCAGTTCGAGCACGTCCAGCAGGCCGTCGGCGGCGCAGATGCGCAGCCAGTGTTTGCCGTCGGAGGAGAACCGGCCCGGCGTTGTTTCGGCGCCGCCGTCGGCGACCGGTCGGGCGCGGAGAATCTTGAGTATTTTGCCGTCCAGCATCGTCCAGGCGCCGGGGTAGGGGCTTAATCCCCGGACGAAATTGTGTACCTGTTGCACCGGGCGATTAAAATCAATCCGGCAGTCTTCCGGAAAAATTTTCGGCGCCAGGGTAGCGAGCGCGTCCGTTTGCGGCTGGGCTTGCGCGGTTCCCGATTCGATGGCGCGCACCGTTTTGAGCACCAGTTCGGCGCCGAGTTGCATCATGCGGTCGTGGAGTTCGCCGGCGGTTTCCTCCGGGCCGATGGGCAGGCGTTCCTGGAAGAGGATATCGCCGGTGTCAATTTGTTTTTTCAGAAAAAACGTGGTGAGTCCCGTTTCTTTTTCCCCTTGGATCACCGCCCAGTTGATCGGCGCTGCGCCGCGGTATTTCGGCAACAGCGAGCCGTGCAGATTCACCGCGCCGCGGGGCGGCAGGCTCCACACGGCTTCCGGCAGCATGCGGAAAGCGACCACCACCAACAGATCCGCCTGCAGGGCGCGGAAGATTTCCAGAAAAGCGGGGTCCTTGAGTTTCTCCGGTTGCAGTACCTTTAGGCCGCGTTCGAGGGCGAATTGCTTGACGGCCGATTGCTGCATGCCCAGGCGGCCGCCCGGCTTGTCGGGCACAGTGACCACCGCCGGGATCTCGTAGCCGTTTTCGAGCAGGATTTGGAGCGAGGGCACGGCAAATTCGGGCGTGCCCATGAATACAATGCGCATGGCTGATTTTTTTGCAAACATCGGTTATTGCGCGGAGTTCGGGGAGAAAATTTGCAGACCGCGGCACGTTTGAACCGTACGAAAGAACAAAAAATGCAGGCAGAAACATTTGAATGGAAAAATAGCCAGGGCTTGCGCATGCACGGGCTGGACTGGCGGACGCCCGACCCGCAGGCGGTGTTTGCGCTCGTGCACGGGCAGGGGGAGCACAGCGGCCGGTATTACCAGTTGGCCAACTGGTTCACCGCCCGCCGCATCGCCGTGGTCGGATTCGA
>JAUMBL010000180.1:0-2345 GCA_032115775.1 Saprospiraceae bacterium
AGAAAAATCAAAAAACAGGCGATTAAACAAAATATTTTTTTCGATACGTTTAGTAAACCTTCAAGGTTTAGTAAACGTGGTAACGTCCCCTACTCCTTCGAGCCTTCCCCGACGAAATAGTCCTCCTTATTTCGGAACAGCACATTGAACGTCGTCATACTGCCATAGCAGCGCGTGATATACTGTTGGAGGTTTACTTTATCTTCGTCGTCCAGTTTTTTATGCGCGTTGATATTTTGTTCCAGCACCCGGAGGCGATCGCGCATCATGACGATTTTGTGAAAGAACGTTTCGATGGGTACTTCTTTTGATTGTGTGGCGGTATCGCCTGGTTGCAGCACCATTTTCCCTTTCAGCCAGCGGTCGCCCATCGGCACTTTTTCGAGGCTGACGCCGGCCCAAGCGCGCAGGATTCGCATCAGCGCCTGTTCGGCCTCGGAGAACGTCACGGATTCCTCTGCCGGAATTGCCTCCACTACTTGCCAGTTGGTGTATTCTTTTCCGACCATTTTCAGGCCGAATTGGATAAAGCAGACTTCATACGCTGCCGGGTGCAAACGGACGACCACGCCGTCTCCGAATGCGGGGTGTTTTACGCGAGAACCTACGCCAAGTATTTCCATAACATTTTTTATGCGCGCTCAGTTTTGATCGGCTGAGCGGTTGTTTTGGTTTGAAATATGTGTTTTATAAATAATCCATCCTACGAGCGCCAGCGAGAGCAGGGCGGCGTACCAGGGAATTTGGACGTCCTGCTCGAGGTCAATCGTGGAGATTTTATTTTTATAGAGATATTGTCCGATTACTTGCAACGCATTATTGAAGAAATGCGCGGCGACCGGTACCCAGAAATTGCCGGTTTTCCAGTACAGCCATCCGAGCAGCATGCCCAGCAGCCAGCGCGACAAAAACCCTTCAAATTGCAGGTGAATTGCGCTGAAAATGGCTGCGGAGACTAGGATAGCGAGCCAGGCGGGAAAAATTACCCGTTGCATTTGGCGTTGCAGGACGCCACGAAAGACAATTTCCTCTCCAATGGCGGGCAGCAGCGCGATGATCGTCAGGTTAGCGATCAGTTCCCAGGGGGTGTCCATGATCAGCAGTCCCTTGATGGCTTCATTGGTTTGCGATTCCATCGTCCGCAGGTAATCGGGAATCGGCAGCGCTTTATTCAGGGTATATAGAAAAAGTACGAGTGGGATCGAGCAGAGTATCAGGGCGATGCCCAGTCCCAGGGAGCGCCAGTCCGGCGCCTGCCGGGCGCCCAGATAATCCCGCCAGTCGCTGTTGCCTGTCGGATTGCGGTAATAGACCCATACGGTCAGGAAACCAGCGACCACGAAGGTGAGGGCGTGGTTAATTCCCAGCGCCAGCCGCATGGCCCATCGCGCGGCGGCCGGGGCGTCTGCCGTCAGTCCGCCGGAAAGCACAGCGACATCGCCGCCCAGCAGCGGAATCAGGGTCATTGCCAGGCCGGCGCCTACTCCGGAGCCCATCAGCACCAGGGCGAACAGGCTGAGCAGCACCAAGGCGGGGGACGGTTCCGCCGCACCCCGCCGTAAAACCTCCCGGCGTTCTCCGTTGTTTTGTTCCATACCGTCGTACTTTTGCGGCAAATATAATCTGCAATTTGCAATTCTATGTTTCGTCTTTCCGTCAACATCAATAAAATCGCCTTAATTCGCAACGCCCGCGGCGGGAACCTGCCCGATCTGCTGCAAGTGGCCCGGGACTGCGAGGATTTCGGCGCTCAGGGCATCACCGTGCATCCGCGACCCGATCAGCGCCACATTCGGTACGACGACATTCCGGCCTTGCGCGCGGTTGTCCGCACTGAATTCAACATCGAGGGAAATCCCGAGCCGGATTTTATGGCCTTGGTCTGCGCCAATCCGCCGCATCAGTGCACCCTGGTGCCCGACAGCCAGGATCAGCGCACCAGCGACCACGGCTGGGATACGGTCGCCCACGGCAGTTTTTTGCGAGAAATCACGGCAGCCTTACAGGAAAAGGGCATTCGGGTTTCCATCTTTGTAGATCCCGATCCGCGCATGATTGCGGGCGCCAGGGCCGTTGGCGCCGACCGGGTGGAACTGTACACCGGCCCGTATGCCGCCCAATTTCCACAGGATCCGGCGGGAGCGATCGCGCCCTACGCGCGCGCTGCGGAAGAGGCTGGTCGGCTGGGGATTGGATTGAATGCAGGTCATGATCTCAATTTGGCCAACCTGCACTATTTCAAGCGCCATTGTCCGCAATTGTTGGAGGTCAGTATTGGTCATGCGCTTATTTGCGATGCGTTGTATTACGGACTATCTAACACCATCCGGATGTATTTGCGGCAA
>JAUMBL010000181.1:0-1545 GCA_032115775.1 Saprospiraceae bacterium
CGGAGATCTTGCCGGCAGCCACGCCTTTGCTGGGCGTGGCCTTGTCGGGATTAAAATCAGCCATTCGCGCCGCGAGATAGGCGCTCGACATCAGGGTGTCCACCGGAACCGGGTAGGCGTCAGGGTCCCCCAAATGCGCCGCGCGGTCGGCGAAGGCGCGACGCGCCACCTCGGCCATCACATGCACAGCCGCCGCGCTGTGGAAGCCGGTATCCGCCGGCATTCGCCCCTCGAGCATGCCCAGCATCTGGCGAAGCAGAATACCGCCGCTGCGTCGGCTGCGTTGCCGCCCTGCCGCAAAATCTCCGCGCCCACCCGGGCGGCTAAAGGATGCGCCGCCACCACGATCCCGCTTTCGGCAAGCACTTCTTTTTGAATGACGTACGGGAACGCTACAAGGCTGTCCGCCTGGGCAGTTAAAAGCTGGGGCGCCAGCAACACCAACCAGTACAGCACGCTGCCAGCGCATATTTTTTTTAAAAATTGTAACTACTTAGCCGGCTCGCTGTCTGGCTCCAAAAGTCCCATTTTCCGCCATACTTCGCAATTTTTTTAACCGTAGCGCTGCTACGGCCTGCAAAAAATCGCTTCGTCTGGCAAAAAATGGATCCTTTTTTGTCTCAGACGCGACCGGCTAAGTAATTACCAAATGCAAAAATAGAAAATCCCGCAGAATTCGTGACTCCCGCAGAATTCGCGAAATTCGCAGAATCTGCGGAATCCCCGAATTCCGCGGGAGTACTTTCTTACTACAACTTGATTAAGCGTTTAGGCGCTATCCGCCGATCCGAAGAGACCACCACATACACCCCCGGCGCGAAATCCGTCAGGTCTAGGCTGTGGAAACCGCCGGTCGTTTCAAAGGAATACACCGTAACGCCCCCGATGTTGATGAACGAGATGATCCGGCTTTCCGCCGATTCAGGCGCCTCCAGCAAGACCCTGTCCGTCGCAGGGTTCGGATACAGCATCATTTCCGACGCTTCGCCGTCCAAACCTCTGGAGATCGCCTGAATGTCCTCCGCGCCGTCGCTGAGGGCTACTTCATATTCATCCGCCACCGAGTATTCCTCCTCCCCGCCGGGCAAAGGCGCGTAGTCCGGACAGGAAGCGCCCGGCGTCCGGCCGCGCACGTTGAACGTGTAGGGGTTCCGGCTCGGATCGTTGCTCGGGATCGTGACCGTCGCCGTGTGGCAGCCGGCGGCAGTCGGCCGGTAGCGAACCCTGAAAATACTCGACCCGTTCACCCCGACGCTCGCCCCGGGCTGGGTCGTAACCGAAAACATCGCCACGCCCGGTCCGCCGATCGTTACCCGCAGGGGACTCCCCGTCAGACTCAGCGGCGCAGCCGCACCCAGACTGCCCGGATTGCGCACCGTGAACGTCCGATCCAAATTGGTATTCAGGCTGCGCTCCCCATATTCCGTATCGTTCGCCGCAGAAACCGTCGTGGAACCGCTCGGGATATCCGCGTTATTCCCCACGACCTGCATGCGCGGCGTCGGGCCGTTGCCCTGTACTACGAAGGTGTAGGTACCGGCATTC
>JAUMBL010000182.1:0-27373 GCA_032115775.1 Saprospiraceae bacterium
GAATTCGCAACGCGCACGGCCATCAGCCTCGGCGCCGAGGTGCGCATCTTCGACAATAATGTGTATAAACTCATGCGGCTGCAAAAACACGTGGGTCGCCAGTTGCACACCTCCGTCGTCAATCCGGTTTATCTGAAAGAACAACTGATCTCGGCCGACGTGGCCATCGGAGCCGTCCACTCCGCGCACGGCCGGGCGCCGATCATCGTGCCGGAAGATATCGTAGCGCAGATGAAACCCGGTTCGGTGATCCTCGACGTCAGTATTGACCAAGGCGGGTGTTTTGAGACCTCGCACCCGACCAGCCACGACAAACCGACCTTTGAAAAACACGGCGTGATCCACTACTGCGTGCCGAATATCCCGTCGCGGGTAGCTCGAACAGCCTCTTGCACCATCAGCAATATCCTGACTACCCTGCTGCTGCGTGCAGAAACGGGCGGTATTTTGCCTCTAATTATCGCGCACAGCGGCCTGCGAAACGGCGTCTATACCTACAGAGGCTGCCTGACCAACGAATACCTCGGCGAGCGCTTTCAAATAAAAAGCACGAACCTGGATTTGCTGATTACCTCGGATTTTTAGTTACAGGGGGGGCATCACTAGTCCGTGAACGACCCATTAAACAAAAAAATATTTTGTCTGGTCGCCTGTTTTTTTGATTTTTTCTAAAAAAATCAAAAAAACAGGCGACCAAACATTATTTTATTTCGCCGCCTCCGGCGGCGAAATACTTGTGAAACACCCTCTTACAAGTTATCTTTAAAAAAGCGCTCAATTTTCTCAAACAGATGCGCTCGATCGCGCCCGCGCACATTGTGCGCGTGATCCGGATACGCAAAATAGTCTATCGCCTTCCCTTTCCGCACACATTCGCGCACATAGCGCAGGGAGTGCTGCCACAGCACCACGTCGTCAGAGGCGCCATGGATGAGCAGGAGGCGGCCGGCCAGGTTGTCAATATGATTAAACAGGCTGTTTTTGGCGTAGCCGTCCGGATTTTCCTGGGGCGTATCCATATAGCGTTCGGTGTACATAATTTCGTACATGTGCCAGTCCATGACCGGACCGCCGGCTACGCCGCACTTGAACACGCCGCGGGCCTCCGGACGGGTGAGAAGCGACGTGGCCATAAAGCCGCCATAACTCCAGCCATACACGCCGAGCCGGGCGGTGTCAATAAATGATTGTTCCTTCAGGTGTTTCACGCCGACGAGTTGGTCTTGGATTTCAAGATCGCCCAGTCGGCGAAATACCGCGCTTTCGAAGGCATGTCCGCGGTAGGCGGAGCCCCGACCGTCCAGCGTGAACACCACGAAACCTTCCAGCGCCATGCGGTGCATCCACAATTCGCCGGCGCCCATCCAGGTATTTGCGACCAATTGCGCGTGCGGACCGCCATAGACATACACGATGGCGGGATATTTTTTATTAGGATCGAAACTGGGCGGCAGGATCATGCGGGCGTTGAGCAGGACGCCGTCATCCGAGCGCAGTTGCAGGATATTGGTTTGGCCGGTTACGAATGAACCGAGCGGATTCGGAGCGTTGAACACGATTTTGCGGTCGTCGGGCTGTTGCACAGGCGCCAGCAGGATACGGCGGGGCGTGATCAGGTCGGAAAAAACATCCAACATCCACTGGCCCTCGGTACTGAAGAGGGCTTGGTGCGTGCCTGTTTGGCGGGTGAGTTGCCGGGCTTTTCCGGTTCCTTTTAAGGTAGCGGTGAACAGGTGTCGGCTCATGCCCGTGGAATCGGCGCACTGGTAGAAGCAGCGGGCGCCATCGGCGCTGAAGCCGATCCAATTGACCACCGGCGTATTACCCTCGCTGATTTGGCGGAGGAGTTTTCCGGATAAGTCGTACAGGTACAGGTGGTTGTAGCCGTCGCGTTCGCTTTGCCAGACAAACTGCGTATTGGCGCCGGGCACAAATTCAGCGGGATGCTCGGGTTCCACCCAGGTCTCGGCGGTTTCTTCAAACAGCGTTTTCACGAATGCGCCCGATTGGGCGTCATATTGGTTGAGCCAGAGGCGGTTTTGCGCGCGGTTGACGACGGCGATCAGGATGTGGCGGTCGTCGGGCGTCCAGGCGATATTCGTCAGGTACTGCTCGGCGGGTTCGCCGGTTTGGAGGAAGATTTTTTGTCCCGTTTGGGTGTCGAACACCCCCAGTGTCACTTGGTGACTGGCCGTACCGGCGAAGGGGTAGCGGATGCTGCGGGTCTGGGCGGGCATCGAGTCCAGCACATAGATGGGGTATTCCGTCACCATGCGCTCGTCCATGCGATAAAACGCGAGATAGCGGCCGGAGGGGCTCCAGAAAGTACCTTTGAAGATACCGAATTCGTCGCGGTGGACGCTCGTGCCATACACGATACCTTTTTCTTCGCTTTTGGCGACCAGGGCGGATTTTCCGGCC
Source organism: Saprospiraceae bacterium (assembly GCA_032115775.1). Classification (GTDB taxonomy): domain Bacteria; phylum Bacteroidota; class Bacteroidia; order Chitinophagales; family Saprospiraceae; genus M3007. The sequence continues at coordinate 2,422 of JAUMBL010000182.1, forward strand.
ACGCAGACGCGGAGTTCGTCGCCTACGGTAAACGCGGCGTTCAACGACCGTTCATGGATATCTGTGCGTTCCGCTTCCGGCGGCAGCACATTTTTTTCCTGTAGCCGGCCGCCGAAGCGGTAGGTAAACACGGTGTTGTTGTGCTGGAACCAGATCGAATCGGCGCCGCGCCATTGGATATTTGGCAGGCGGGCGAGCGCCGGGATCTGGCGCTCGACCAGCGCGGCATTCAGCGAGTCGAGTAGCGGCAGCGTATCCGCCGCCAGGGACGGAGCCTGCACGCGGATCAATTTTTTCCCATCTGCGACGTGCGCGAACTGGGTCGTTCCGGGTATCCATTGCAACTGCGACAGGTTGTCGGGCGACAGGTTCCGCCCGCGCAGGATGGCGTCGGACATAGTCAGTCTTTCCTGGGAAAATAGCAATGCGGGAATGTGCAAGAGCACAAAAAGGAGGATCCGGCAATAGTGGTGCATAAAAACAGGAATGAATTTAGTGGTATCCTCGACCAACGAAGCGAACTTGGCGAGCAATCGTTTTTCGAATACGCGCTAACAAACCATGGTCGGCGCCGGGCAAATTTAACGGGAAGCAGTTATAATCAGAATATCTATTTTCACGGCTGCAAAAAAAATGAGGCAGTGCCACCACAGCACTACCTCAGCCCTAACCAAATAAAACCAAATTATTTCAGACGTAATTTCTTTCGCTTCACAAAGGTAATACGCTTTGTGTAATAAATACAAGAACAAGATCACTTTTTTTTAAATTTTTTTTAATCCCGCGCCCGTTTGGTTTTGTCGCCGCTTTTATTTAAAAAATACCGCATTTTTAGGGTTTACCCTATTTAAAATGCGCTATTCTGATTCAAAATTTTTAATAATTTTACTTTTTATTTTGAAACATAATTTTATTTTTATCCAGAAATGAAAAATTTATTGAAAAAAAATCCGCTATTTCAGCGTTTAGCAGCCCTTGTTATTGTTTTTTATACACTATCTATTCCCGTCTGGAGTCAAGCGCCGGCGGGCGAAGCGGCGGCGGTAAAAAGTTTTTACGATCAGGCCTTGCGCGACAGCCGTTGCTATGCCTGGCTGGAGCATTTGTGTTATCAGGTAGGCCACCGCTTAAGCGGGAGCGCAGGCGCTGCGCGGGCGGTGTCGTACACCAAATCCATGTTAGACACCCTGGGACTGGATTCCGTCTGGCTGCAGCCGGTGATGGTGCCGCGCTGGGAGCGCGGCGCCGCAGAGCGGGTAGAGGTCAAGGCGCATAAACTGAAATTGGACGCGTTGGCGCTGGGCGGTTCGGTCGGCGGGGACGTAAGCGCCGAGGTGGTGGAAGTGCTGTCCTGGGAGCAGTTGGAAAGCCTGGGCGAGCGCGGTCTGCGCGGCAAGATCGTGTTTTATAACCGCCCGATGGATCCCACCCGCATCCGTACATTCGAAGCCTACGGCGGCGCCGTGGATCAGCGGGTGTACGGGGCGTCCCGTGCGGCGAAATACGGCGCGGTGGGCGTACTGGTGCGTTCTGTGGGGCTGCGCGCCGACGATTATCCGCATACCGGCACGCTGCGGTACGATTCGACCTACACGCTCATTCCGGCTGCGGCCATCAGTACGAACAGCGCCGACCGCCTGAGCCAACTGCTGAAAAAGGAGAAAAAAGTGGCCGTCTCCATGCAGCTGCATTGCGCCAGTTACCCGGACGTACTGTCGTACAACGTCATCGGTGAAATTCGGGGATCTGAAAAACCAAACGATATTATATTAGTAGGCGGGCACCTCGACAGCTGGGACGTTGGTCACGGCGCGCACGACGATGGCGCAGGCTGTGTGCAGAGCATGGAAGTGCTGCGGATGCTCCGTCAAATGAACTACCGCCCGCGCCATACCATCCGCTGCGTGCTGTTTATGAATGAAGAAAACGGACTGCGCGGCGGCCAGGAATACGCCGACCAGGCAAATCAAAAAGGCGAGTTTCACCTGCTGGCCATCGAAAGCGACGCGGGCGGATTCACGCCCCGGGGCTTCGGCTTCGACGGCGACCCCGCCGTAGCCGACAAATTTTTCGCCAGCGTGGAAGCCCACCGCGAACTCTTCGAGCCCTACGGCCTGACGCTCACCAAAGGCGGCGGCGGCGCCGATATCAGCCCGCTCAAAAGCCAAAAAGGCCTGCTCAGTGGGTATATTCCCGATTCGCAACGCTATTTCGACTACCACCACACGGCGGCCGATACATTTGACACCGTGAATCGCCGCGAACTCGAACTCGGGGCGGCCAGCATGGCGGTTTTGGTCTATTTGGCTGATAAATTCGGGCTTTGAAAAAAGGAACTACGTAGCCGGCTCGCCGTCCGACACCTCAAAGTCCCATTTTCCGCCATCCTGCGCGATTTTTTTTGACCGCCGCGCTGCTACGACCTGTAAAAAAACCGCTTCGTCTGGCAAAAAATGGATCGTTTTTTGGCGCAGACGCAAGCGGAAAAAAAATATTTCTTTGTTTAAAAAAAATATTTTTTAAACAAAATCCGTTTTTATTTTTATCCTAAATAAAATACAATCAATGTTTTAATAAAATAAAATACCGTTTTAATGGTATTTTATTTCAACAAAAGGCGTTTATTGTACTTTCCACTTGAGCCGGGTCGCCGCACTTTTGTATTGTCAAACGAAGGAAGGCAAGCGACGGCGAGCGAAGACGGGCAGTTTGACCAACAGATTTGGAGACTTTTCATGAGATTATATACGGGAAACGGCCGCGCAGCAAACGAGCTGCGCGGCTTTTCTTATTGTAGCGCATTGCGTTACCCTTTTATCGTATAGTTCCAGAGGACGGCGCCCTGCGTATCGTGCACCGAGATATCCATCTGCCGTTCTTTTCTGGGGCCGCTAAATCGGAGGAGGGTAAAATTGTGTTGTGTGATCGCCGAGCCGGGCACGCGGAGCGTATTGGGCGAATCGGCGCCTTTGGTATTCACGCCGGCGGTGAGCGAGGAGCTGGTCATATCATAGACCATATTGCCGGCATTGTTTTTCAGCGCGGAGAGTTCGGAAAAATGGCGATCGCCGGACACGAAGACCACCCCTTTGATATTTTCCCGTTCGATGAAGGCGAGGATGCTGTCGCGCTCGGCGGCGAAGAGATTGATGTACGTTTCGTATTCCGCGGCGGTGGAGAGAAACTGTCCGCCGATCGCCACAATTTTGAACGGCGCGCGACTGCCGGCCAGGGCGGCTTTGAACCACTCAAGTTGGGATTGGCCCAAGAGGGTGCGCGGGCAGCTTTTGCAGTCGTTGGGTGCGCGGAAATAGCGGTCGTCGAGCAGGAAAAAGTCCACATCGGCGTATTGCATAAAGCCGGTGACGCCTTTTTGTCCGTTCACGCCGTACACCGGATTGTCCCAGAAAGCGCGGAAAATATCCCAGGCCATATCTTTATGCACCCAGCTGCCGTCGCTGTCATTAGGCCCGAAGTCGTGATCGTCCCAGATCGCGATATTGCTGGAGGCCGCCAGGAGGGGCTGCAATTCGGGCAGCGAGCGGGTGTGTGTGTAGCGGTGGAGCATCCCGCTGCGGGTGTACCAGTCGGGCTCGCGCAGGTAAGTATTATCGCCCAGCCACAGCATGACGTCGGGTTGTTGGGCGGCCAGGCTGCCGAGAATTTGGTAATCGCTGCCGTAGGACCTGCCCGGCCGGTCGTAGGCCGGTTCGTTGACGTACATGCAGCTGCCGATTGCGAGCGTGAAGGCGGGCGGATCGGTGCGCCACTGCCAGAGTTGCTGCGTTTTAAAGGTGGTGGGATAGGGTCGGGGCGTTTCCTGGCCGTTGATGCGGAGGCGATATTCGTATCGGCGGCCCGGTTCTACCTGGTCGGCGATACAGTGCGCAGTGAATCCGGCGGCAGCCTGCGTTTGCACGGCGGCGGTTCGAAATTTTTGGTTGGGATTTTCGATATCCCAGTACTCGAAGTCCACCGAAGCGGGGGCGTTTGTTTGCGCCCACAGGCGCGCCTCCTTCATGTCCACGTAGCCCACCATTGGGCCGGATTGCAGTAAGGTGGACTGGGCTTGGAGCGAATATCCGAACAGTAGCAAGATAGAGAGTCTGAATAGCATAGGCACTTTTTTGCGAAGGTACGGGGTTCCGGGCGGCTGTATGTTTAAATTTTGGTGACTATTTCGCCGCCTCCGGCGGCGAAATAGAATAGTAAACAGTTGTCTTTTTTGATTTTTTCCAGGAAAAAATCAAAAAAGACAACTGTTTAAAATATTATTTTATTCGAAAAGAGTTAAAGGGCTTTTTGCAAAACCCCGCTACCGCCAGATAGATTCCCGCAGGATATCTTCCAAGCTGTTCGTCGAAATAAACAAGACCAAGCGCGTAAAATGATACGCCGCCAAAACCGCCGCCAGCGCGTACGCAAGACGCTTATTGAACAGGATTTTATTAAAATATTCCTTTTTCGTGGCGATTTCCACCATCAACACTAAGATGGCAACCGCACAAGCCAGTACCGTAAGCGGCCCGAATACATGATAGGAAAGGCTTTTGACAAGATCGCCTTTGTACAGGAAAATCAGCGATTTGGTAATACCGCAGCCCGGACAGGGAAACCCGGTCGCCATTTTAAATGGACAGAGCGACTGCGCATGCTCAATCTGATCCTGCTCATCCCCGAGCAGGATAAAATATGGAATTGCCAGCATCGACAGCGCGCCGGCAATTCCATACAGTTTACGCGTCGGCAGACTGCTCATAGAGTTTGTTGATGTCGCCTTGCACGATCATGGCGGCAACCATCGGGAAGAGGAAACCCAAAATCAGCAGCAAAACCGACTGGTCTTTGCTGGCCTGGCCGGTCTTTTCGTAAATTTTTGGCAATCCTTCCTTGCCCGCCAGGTAATAGAAGTACAAGTTAATCGGCAGGCAGCAACCGGCGAAAATGGCGATTGGTTGCGAAATGACTTGCCGCTCTGCGACTGCATTCATCACCTCCGCAGCCTTGATGTTCCAGTAGATGAGGTATAAACCACAGGTGAGGATACCCAGGATCAATACGAGGATCGGTTCGTTTTTGAATAATGGAATTCTTTGCATGGTGTGAAAGTTAGTTTTGATAGTTTTGAATTTGAACGTATATTTGAGTATATGATTTGGCAAAATTACATAAAATAATCTATTCCACCCGAATCTCATCCAAAAACAACCAACAAGGATAACCTGCGCCTTTGTGCTCGGGCGGACAAACGCCGAGGCTGCGACCCACGACGCGCAAATAACGCACCGGCCGACTTTCGCCTTTCCAGGTAAATTCCCGCTGCAGGGCGCCTTTTTCGGTGAAGGGTATGGTATTCGCAACCATGCCGAGCGGCTCGAAGCTTTGCCCGTCGTCTGAAATTTCAAATTCCACACGGGTAGGGTAAAAAATCCAGGAATTTTCATCCTGCATGAAATTGGCGGCGATGCTGCGCAGCGTTTGGGGTTTTCCCAAATCCAAGACCAGATCCGCATCCACGCCCTGGTATCCTTGCCAGCCGCCGGAGCGAAAATCCGCCCCGCCGGGAATCTGATCTACCGGTCCCGACTCGCCGCGCCCGGTGTACTGCGGATCGTACCGGGTATTGTAGCGCAACACCCGGATGTCTGTGCGCAATTTGCTGAATACGGCGGTTTGCACGCTGCTCTCCCCGCGTTCCGCCACGGCTTTAAAAACCAGCTGCGCGTTGGTATCCACGCGAATGGGCGCCTCGTAGCGCTGCCAGGCAAGCGCATTGCCCTCGGCGTTCGCGAATGCATAATCAATATGCGCGGACGTGTCAATACAGCCGAGCTCGACGTACTGGCTGTCTTGAAACACCCGTTTGCCTTTGTGCACGAAAGGGGCGGGCACGATCAAGGCTTCCTGGATCATGCTGAACGGCCTGTCGGCCTCCGCAGCGCCCCAGTCGGAGGGCTTGTCGGACATTTCCAGTTCCAATTCCCCGCCGTTGACGATCTGGTAGTGGTACAGATACGATTGCGTCAGCGGCTTGCCGTTTAGTTTGGCGCTTTTAATATATTTCTTTTTTGCGGACACGCCGGGCGCGCGCACGGTGAAGCGTTTGTCATTTTCCAGAAAAAGCGTACACTCTTCGAACCAGGGCGTGCCGATTACATACTGGAGCCCGACCGGCACGGCCTGATAGAATCCCATGGCGGAGAGTACGAGCCAGGCCGACATTTGTCCGCAGTCCTCATTGCCGCTCAGTCCGTCAGGCTTATCGGAGTACAAATTATCCATTATTTGCCGGACGCGCTCCTGGGTTTTCCAGGGTTGGCCGGCGTAGTTATACAGATAGGCGATGTGGTGGCTGGGTTCGTTGCCTTGGACATACTGCCCGATCAGTCCCGTGATGTCGGCTTGCTGTCGGCCGGTGGTGACGGATTCGGCGGTAAAGAGCCGGTCGAGGAAGGCGGCGAAGCCCGCCGGGCCGCCGTGCAGCGCCATCAATCCGCTGAGATCTTGGGGTACTGCGAAGGCGTATTGCCAGGCGTTGGCCTCGGTATAGTTGAAGTTGACCTCAAAGGGATCGAATGGGTCGTGCCAGGCGGCATTATTTTTGGCGCGGAAGAAACCGGTGGCGGGGTCGTACACATTTTTATAGTATTGCGCGCGGCGAATAAAGGCATCGTGCACCTCCATGTTCAGCATATTGCGCGCCATTTGGGCGATGCTCCAGTCGTCAAAGGCATATTCCAGCGTTTTCGACACGGATTCCGACTCCAGGTCGGAGGGAATATAACCCAGCGAGCGGTAGTGGTTCAGCCCCAGCCGGTCGGCGGACACGGTCTGAACCATGGCTTTAAGCGCCAGTTCGCCGTCGTAGCCCCGGATATTTTTTATCCAGGCGTCGGCGATTACCGGGATCGAATGGTTGCCGATCATACAGTCGGTTTCGTTGCCGGCGAGTTCCCAAACCGGCAGTCGGCCGCCCTGTTCGTAATGGCGCAGAAATGTGTGGATAAAATCGCGGGTCCGCGCCGGTTCCAGCAGCGTATACAGCGGATGGCAGGCGCGGTACGTATCCCAGAGCGAGAACACGGTGTACTGCTTATGGCCTTCCGCGCGGTGGATTTCGCCGTTGCGGCCGCGGTACCGGCCGTCCACGTCGCTGAAGACATTCGGTACAGACATCGTGTGGTACAGGGCGGTGTAAAAGGCGCGCATTTGCGATTCGGAGCCGCCCTCGACGCTGACTTTAGACAGCTGCGCGATCCAGCGATCCCGGGTGCTTTCCCGCACCCGATCGAAGTCGAAATCCGGACATTCGGCCAGCAGATTGCGGCGGGCGCCTTCGATATCCACGGCGGAGATGCCGACGGTGACGACCAGCGGCTCGCCGTCCTGCTGAAAATCCAGCAAACCGACGATAGCCTTGCCCTTCACGGCGCGTTGAGAGAGGCGGGTATTGGCCGTCATATCCAGTACTTTCCCGGCGAAAAAGGGTTTGGAAAAGCGCGCGACGAAATAGATATGTTGGTTTTCGGCCCAGCCTTTGGAGATGCGGGAGCCGACGATTTCGCGATCGCTCACCACCGTCATGGCCGATTCCAGCACGATATCGCGGTGGCGCAAGTCGAACAACAGGCGCATGCGTTCCTGGTTTTCCGGGTACGTATAGCGGTGCACGCCCACGTGTTCCGTGGCCGTCAGCTCGGCGCGAATATTGTTTTTATCCAGCCAGACGCTGTAGTACCCGGCTTCGGCCTGCTCCTTTGATTTTTGGAACGGCGAGGCGTAGCGCTCCTTTTCCAGTTCGGACGCGCCGGTATAAGGCATCACGAGGACGTCGCAGTAGTCCGGCACCCCTGTGCCGCTCAAGTGCGTATGGCTAAAGCCGTAGATCAACGAATCGCTGTAGTGATAGCCCGAGCAGCCGTCCCAGTCCAGGGTAGTCGGTCGGGTATCCGGGCTCAATTGCACCATCCCGAAGGGCGCCGTTGCGCCGGGGTAGGTGTGCCCGTGCCCGCCGGTGCCGATAAAAGGATTGACAAAAGCGACCGGATTGACGGCCGGTTGCGGAGGGGATTGCTCTCCGGCGGCGGAGAGGGCGAGGCAGGCGAGCGCCGACAGCGCAAAACGGAAATAGGTCATGGCAGCGGAAATTGGCTGCGGATAAAGGTACGGCGTAACGGGTTAGCCAAACCCCGAAGGGGTGACATTATTCTATCTCGGTTGGTGTTTTGCCATTAAAACCCCGAAGGGGTGACATTATTCTAGGTTGACGTTTTGCATTAAAACCCCGAAGGGGTGACATTATTCTAGATCCGTTGACATTTGCCATTAAAACCCCGAAGGGGTGACATTATTCTATCGTTTTGCCCTATTTTTGCAAGGATGAAAATACCAAGCATTACCGCGGTTCTGTTATTTTCCCTGCTGCCCTGTTTAGCGGCCCAAAAGCCCCAGCAGGTGTTCACCGGCGTATATTTGATGAATTTATACGACCTGAACATGGACGAACACTCCTTTTACGCCGATTTTTATATCTGGTTTAAATGGAAAGGCGATATTGATCCGACGAAAATCGAGTTTGTCAATTCCATTGAAAAATGGAGCGTCCACTACGAGCCGGCCGGCGAGGTGTCGGATTCGGTGCTGGCGGACGGCTCCCGGTACCGCATTTTCAGGGCGGAAGGCCGTTTTTTTCACTCCTTCAGCCTGAACCGTTTTCCGCTCGACCGCCACGCGCTCGACATCCAAATCGAAAGTCCGGAATATGACGCCGACGCGCTGACGTACCTGCCGGATACCAATTCGGCGGATATCCGCCGCACGCTCCACCTTGTGGGCTGGCAAATCAAGGGCGATTCCCTGCAATCTACCTTGCATGATTACGGCGCCGATTTCGGAAATCCTGCCGAAAACGCCCGGTTGTACAGCAACCTGACCTACACGATCCTGCTGGATCGACCCTACAGTTATTTTATCCTCAAAATGCTGCTGCCGTTGCTAATCGTGATGATGGTGAGCATCGGCGCCCTGCTGTTGCATCCGTCCTACATAGATACCCGCAGTTCGCTCCCGATCGGCGGCCTGCTTACCGCCGTGTTTCTGCAACAATCGTACAGCAACGCGCTGCCCGACACCGGTTACATGGTACTGATGGATAAAATCTACCTACTGGCCTATACCCTGATTTCCCTGGTACTGCTGCAGGTCATCCGAGCGGGAAACCGGATGGCGGATAAAGTGCCGGAAAGCCGGATTGCGCGCCGGGAGCGGGTGTTGGCCAAAGCGTATATGGCCGTATTTGTGGCAGGCGTGGCGGGGCTATGCCTGTTTAAATGAGTGTTTTTTTAACTAAAATTAAGACAAATTAAAACACTGATTATCAGTTTTTTTTATTTAAAAAATGGGCTATTTTCGCCTTTTTTTAAGATAAAAAAATCTGTCCTTTTGTCTGCAAACAAATGCAAATTGCCGTGCATCTTTGCGTACTTAAAATAGTTAGTGTAACCTGAAAGCAGGTGTAACGATCTTTTTTTTGAGATTTACGGTTAAGAAAAAAAGAGCAAAGCGGAAGAGTTTTGCTCTTTTTTCTTTTGTGCCGGGTAGAGCGCCGCTACAAATCAAAGTTAGGCTCCAGTTTGTCCGCCCCTTCCGCATAAAACGCATTGATGATACGCACCACATCCTCCGGATCGTCGGTGATATGAAAAAGATCGAGATCTTTCGAATGGATGTTGTGGTGGCGTTCGAGCATGACCTCCACGATCCAATTGCGCAGGCCTTCCCAGAATTCCTTGCCGACCAGAACGATGGGTACGGGGCTGATTTTTTTGGTTTGCACGAGGGTAAGCACCTCGAACAGTTCGTCGAGTGTGCCGAAGCCGCCCGGCATGGCGATGAAACCTTGGGCGTATTTCACGAACATGACCTTGCGGACGAAAAAGTACCGGTGTTTCAGGTTGAGCGCCGGGGCGATGAAGGGATTGTGGCTTTGCTCGAAGGGCAAGTCAATGTTCAGTCCAACCGAGGCGCCGTTTTTCATCCAGGCGCCTTTATTTCCGGCCTCCATGATTCCCGGTCCGCCGCCGGTGATGACGCCATAGCCTTCTTCGGTGAGGCGCATGGCGATTTTGGTGGCCAAGTCGTAGTAGTACGTTCCCGGTTTAGTGCGGGCGGAGCCGAAAATAGAGATACAGGGGCCTATTTTGTTGAGCACCTCAAAGCCGTCCACGAATTCGGCCATCACCTTGAACATCGTCCAGGAATTTTCGCCTTTAATACGGCTCCATTTGCGCATTTTGTGCGGCGTTTCGTGGGGGTCGTGGTTATTTTTTTCTTTTTGATCCATGATGCTATATACGCTGATTTTTGGGATTCGCCCGACTTTATGGATATAACGAGGAAAAACCCGCATAAAACATGGCGATTTATAATATAATTTGTAATTACTTAGCCGGCTCGCTGTCCGACCCAAAAAGTCCCATTTTCCGCCATACTTCGCAATTTTTTTTGACCGTAGCGCTGCTACGGCCTGCAAAAAATCGCTTCGTCTGGCAAAAAATGGATCCTTTTTTGTCTCAGACGCGACCGGCTAAGTAGTTACTATAATTTATACGCGGGGCGAAAAGTTCAAGCGCCGGATAAAAAATGTCAGATTGTGGCGTTTATTAGCCGAACTTTCAGTCGGGCGGCCAAGGCCTCGAAGGCGGTTTTCCAGTGGTCGTTGAGGAATTCCCATTGTTTTTTCCGGTACCCTTTTGTAGCGAGGTAAAAGATATTTTGGCTGCGCCAGATATCTGGTTTGAGGCGCAAGTCGTCTATGATATCGAGTATTTCGACGAGTCGGCGGATGCGGTCGCAGGGCGCCAACTCATTTTTGATCAATTCAATTTCCCGGTAAATAAACTCGCCGGCGGCGTGGTTGATCGCCGATTCGTCGCTGAGACGCACCGACCAGTTTTGCAGATCATCGGCGATGCGCCGCAGGGTTCGGATGTCGCCCAGGGCGTCCGTTTCGAAGAAGTGTAGCAAATCCGCGTAGAGTACATAGGCGGCGATATTCCGCCAGGTATCGGGGACGGCCAGTCCGGCTTCCTGCAGGCCGGTGATCAGCTGGTAATTGTCGTTGAAGACGTTGCGAAAGTTGGCCTCGGCGAGCGCCAGACTTTGGTCGGTGATGGTGCGGATGATTTTGGCTTTTTCATCCGCGAACAAGCCGGTGATGGTAAATTTTTCCGGCCCGAAATACTCCTGCAGGATACCGATCAGTTCGCCAAGGTGGGCGGCCTTAAAGGCGGCAGCGGCCCGGCGGTGCAGGTCGTCGAACGCTGCGCGATTGAGCGTGTCGGCGATGTTACCGATGATGTGTTGCTGCCCAAGGTAGAGTACGGCGTACGAGTAGGTTTTTTCGGCGTAGGTGAGCCTGGAGCGAATGGCAATACGGCCGATCGCAAGCTTTTGGGCGCCGCCTTCGAGCACTTCGAGCACTTCCGGTTCTGCCGTGTAATTGAAAAGGTCGAGTTCGTGTGGCCGGTCTTCAAAAACAGACGCCACGGCGAAGTGCATGCCCACCCGCTCGAGGTTGACGCGGGTTGGAACCACATTTTGCTGATAGCTCACGGCGCCGTCGGCGTACTTGTTGCTGGGCGCTGCGCTCAATCGCCGGGTAAATTCCGTGTGGAGCGATAGCTTGCCGACGATCTGCGCATAGTCCATCGCGCGCAGGGCGTATTGCAGGATCTGGTTGGTTTCCAGTCCGGAAATTTCATCAAAAAACCAGCCGCAGCTGGTGAACATGAGCACGGCGTGCCGCTGCATTTCCAGCAATTGGAGCACTTGCGTGCGTTCCTGGTTACTAAGCGGCCTGCGGGTGTGCCGATCGAGAAAAGCCTGTACGACTGCATCTTTTCGATCGAGCATGACCTCTATATAGTCGTTTCGGGCAGCCCAGGGATCGCGCAGGAAGCGTCCGGCCTCTTGTTCATAGAGCGGCGCAAGGCGGTCGCGTAGCCAGTTTAGCGTATCGCGCAGCGGTTTGCGCCAGGTTTGCCGCCAGCCTGGGTTGCCGCCGGAGTTGCAGCCGCAGTCGGATTGCCAGCGCTCCACCCCATGCACGCAGCTCCAGGAGGAATTTTCGTGGATGGCGACTTCCCATTCGGGCGGAAACATTTCGAGAAACTGACCGTAGTTCACGAGTTTGGCCAGCTCATTGTCTTCGATATAATTGAGCGCATCGGCCAGGGCCATTTCGCCGAAGCGGTGGTGGTGGCCGTAACTTTCTCCGTCGGTCGCGATATGCGCAAGTTGGGGCGTATCGTTGTTGTCGAGCAGGCTGAGCAGGCGGTTGGCCAGGCTTTTTCCGCTGTTCAGCAGTCCGCTGAACGCAACCTCCTGGGCCACCCCGCCGTGGTAGAAAAAAATCGCGATGCGCCGACCGCTGGGCAGCAGACACCAGTAGGGTCGGCGGGTATCGAGTGATTCGGCGTTGACTTCATGCCAGATGGTTTCGCCGAGCGCACGTACGGCCTTGGCTTGTCGGGGCGCCAGGATGGTGAATTGGAGGCCGTGCGCCGCCAGTACCTCCAGGGTTTCGGTGTCCACGGCGGTTTCGGCCAGCCAAATACCCTCGGGATAGCGGCCGAAGCGATGTTCGAAATCGCGGGCGCCCCAGCCGACCTGCGTCACTTTGTCGCGGTAACTCGCCAGCGGCAGGATGAGGTGGCTGTGCACCTGCGCCAGCGCGCTGCCGTGGCCGCCGAAACGCGCCCGGCTACGCAGGTCGGCCTCCTGCAACAGGCGGTACGCATCCGGGTCGTTTTGCTCCATCCAAGAGAGCAGCGTGGGGCCGAAATTCCAGGAAATGCGGGTGTAATTGTTGCGTATTTTGACGATCCAGCCGTCCCGATCCAAAATCCGCGCCGCCGCGTTCGGGGCGTAACACTCGAAATTGATCCGAGCGTTCCAGTCGTGAAACGGCCGCGCGCTTTCCTGCCGCTCTACCGCCTCCAACCACGCGTTTTCGCGCGGCGGCTGGTAAAAATGCCCGTGAATGCAGACGTATTTATTGGTGTAAGCCATGTTTCTTTTTTTGCGCAGCGTTCTGACTTCTTACGTTTACTAAACCTTAAAGGTTTAGTAAACGTAGCGCGCCGAACCAACCTCGGAGTTGTTTAAAAAGTATTTCGCCGCCTTCGGCGGCGAAATAAAATAGTGGATGTTCGTCTTTTTTTTGATTTTTTTTAAGAAAAAATCAAAAAAAAGACGAACATCCAAAATATTATTTTTCCTAGAAAGGATTAAGAGATTTTATACACAACCCCCGCTTCCTGTTTGCCGAACGGCGAAAATAAAGCTCCCGGGTCAAATCCATCTGCATAATTTTTTTAAAAATAAAACCCGACTTTCCGGAAACACTGTACATTTGCTAAAAATTAACCAAATGGTTAAACCACATGGATAATTCAAAATCGGAGCAAACGGAGGGCGCGGAACAGCGCATTTACGAAGCGGCGCACGAGGTGTTTTTGCAAAAAGGCTATGATGGTGCCAAGATGCAGGAGATTGCCGACCGGGCGGGGATCAACAAGGCTTTGTTGCACTATTACTACCGGTCTAAGGACAAACTGTACGAAACGGTGGCCAAGGCGGTGATGCAGCGCGTGGTGGCGGCGGTGCATCAAATGATTAACGCGCCGGATCCCCTGGAGGAAAAAATTGAGAACCTGATTGATTTTTACGTGGACACCCTGGGTCGAAACGTATTTGTGTTGGCTTTTGTCGTGTCTGAAATGAATAAACACCCCGAGCAATTTCGCGACCGCATCCTGCCGGCGGATTTACCTCAACCGGACGCTTTTTTTCAGCAGGTTCGGGAAGCGGCGGAAGCCGGCCGGATACGGCCTGTTCAACCGGAACATTTATTGGTTAATGTGATATCTATGTGCGTTTTTCCATTTTTAGCCCAACCCATGATGCGCATTGTGCTGGGGAAGTCACCTGCCGACATGCAGGCCTTTCTACAGGAGCGCAAAGCAGTGGTGCGTGAATATATTTTTCAGGCCATTCAGCCGATCCAGCCATGATGCACCGGTTTCTGCTGTGCTGCTGCCTCTTGGCGGCGAGCCTGTCCTCCCGCGCAACGGACACGCTCTCCATTCAGCAATGCAAAACCCGCGCCCTGGAACAGCATCCCGCGCAGGCGCGCAAAGCGCTCGCCGCTTCCGCCGCTGCGCTCCAGTTGCGCAATCTCGAAAGCAACCGTTTGCCGCGGGTGGCATTGAACGCTGTGGGCAGTTGGCAAAGCGACGTGTTCCGGCTTCCGATTGACAACCCCTTGTTCGCCGTGCCGGTTATTCCGCGCGATCAGTATAAAGCGACAGCGGAGGTGTCGGAACGGATTTGGGACGGCGGTTCCGACCGATACCTCCGTCGCCAGTACGCGCTCGACCAAAAGATTTCGGAGGCGCAGGCCGATGTGGAGGCGCACCAAGTGTTGGAAGTGGTAACCGAATTGTACGGCGGTATTTTGTGCTTGCAGGAGACCGCCGCCATCCTCGAAGCGGCGCGGGCCGATTTGCAGCGGCGGCGGGAGCAGATGCAGGCCTTGGTTCGGCAAGGCGTAGCTTTGCCGACTTCGGCCGACCAGGCGCAGATCCAGCTGCTACAAACCGAACAGCAATTGTCGGCCGTACAGGCGGATCAGGCTGCGCTGCGCAGCGTCCTGGCGTTGTGGCTCGGGCGCGCAGACAGCGATTTCCATTTGCGCCTGCCCGATTTGTCCCAGGCCGTTCAGCCGACTCCGCCTCGGCCGGAATACCGCCTCTTCGATCTTCAGCAACAAAAAACGGATTTAAGCCGGGATATGCTGATCCTGCGCCGCATGCCGCGCTTGGAGGCGTTTGCCCAGGGGGGATTAGGCCGGCCGAATCCGTTCAATTTTTTTGAAACCGGACTGCAACCTTTCGCGATGCTCGGCCTTCGGGCGGCCTGGACGCCTTTTCAGTGGGGCAATACCGGCCGCGATCGGCAGCTGCTCGAACTACAAGGCCGGCAAATTGATGTACAAAAAGCCGTTTTCGAACGCGGGCTTTCCGCCGCCCGCCTCCGCGACCAAGGCGCTGCAGCGAAGTACCGGAGTCTGCTCGCCAACGACGATGCGCAAATCGCCCTGCAGGAAAACATCGTGCAGCGCGCCGAGGCGCAGGTGCAAGCGGGCGTCCTGACCGCCGCCGAATACCTGACGCAAGTGCGCCTGCTTACACAGGCCCGGATTACCCGAACGACGCATCTTATTCAAGCCTGGCAGGCTGCTGAACTGGCAACTCATTAAAATACAACCCATGCTACGTATAATCGCTGTAATCGCCCTTGTCACCCTCTTCCTCGCCTGTAAATCCAAGAGCCCGACGGCCGATGCGTATGGAAATTTTGAAGCGGACGATCTGATCGTCAGCGCGGAAGCCAACGGCATGCTGCTGGACTTTTCTGTCGAAGAGGGCCAAACGCTGTCGGCCGGCACGCAAGTCGGCCGGGTGGATTCCACCCAGCTGGTGCTGAAAAAAGAACAGTTGCAAGCCGCTATTCGGGCCATTTCAGCTAAAAGTCCCGCCATCCGCGCGCAACTGGCTGTTTTTGAAAAACAACTGGATGCGCAACGTCAACAACTCGCCACTCTCCAGCGAGAAAAAGAACGCGTGCAAAATCTCCTGAAGGCCGATGCCGCCACCGCCAAGCAACTGGACGATTTGGATGCCCAGATCGCACAGGCGCAGCGCCAGACCGCCGTAGTGCTCGAACAACAAAGCGCTTCGGAAGCCGCCCTTTCCGTGCAAAAAACAGGCCTGCTGGCGGAAATCTTACCCCTGCAAAAACAAATCGAACAGGTGGAAGACCAAATTCGAAAATGCCGCATCGTGAATCCTATAGACGGGGTCGTGCTGAATACTTACGCCGAGGCCGGCGAACTGGCCGTTTACGGAAAACCGCTCTACAAAATCGCCAAACTCAATCCCATCATCCTCCGCGCATATATCGGGGGCAACCAACTGGCGACCCTCGCACTCGGACAAAAGGTGGCGGTCGGCATAGATGCTCCGGACGGGCAAATGCGCTATCTGCAGGGGCAGGTCGCCTGGATTTCTGATAAAGCGGAATTTACGCCAAAAATAATCCAAACCAAGGACGAGCGCGTCCAATTGGTCTATGCGGTGAAAATTCGGGTACCAAATGATGGGAGTCTTAAAATCGGAATGCCCGCAGAGGTGAAATTCGAGCCGAACTAACGGGGGGCTCCCGCAGAATTCGCGGAATACGCGGAATTTAATTCGCGGAAGGTAAGTCAGGATTTGTAGTTTGTAACTACTTAGCCGGTCGCGTCTGAGACAAAAAAGGATCCATTTTTTGCCAGACGAAGCGATTTTTTGCAGGCGTAGCAGTGCTACGGTCAAAAAAAATTGCGAAGTATGGCGGAAAATGGGACTTTTTGGGCCAGACAGCGAGCCGGCTAAGTAGTTACTATAGTTTATAATTTGCAATTCAAATGATTTCTTTAAACGGTCTTTCTAAATCTTATGCCGGGGTTTCTGCGCTGCAGGACGTCCATTTGGAGGCCTATTCGGGCGAAATATTCGGTATTTTGGGGCCGGATGGCGCGGGGAAGACCACCCTGTTCCGGATACTCGCCACCCTCCTGCTGCCCGACAGCGGGAGTGGCCGGATAGACGGATTGGATTTGGTGCGGGATTATCGGGCTATCCGGCGCCGGATCGGGTATATGCCTGGCAAATTTTCTTTGTATCAGGATTTGACGGTGGGGGAGAATCTTGAGTTTTTTGCCCGGGTTTTCGGCGTCACGGTGGCGGAGCGTTATGATTGGATCAAGGATATTTACGCACAGTTGGCGCCGTTTCGCGCGCGCCGGGCGGGCGCGCTGTCGGGCGGCATGAAGCAAAAACTGGCTTTGAGTTGCGCGCTGATTCACCAGCCCAAAATCCTGCTGCTCGACGAGCCGGGCACCGGCGTGGATCCGGTGTCGCGCCAGGAATTTTGGGACGTACTGCTGCGCCTGAAAGCAACCGGCATGACGATCCTGGTCAGCACGCCCAATATGGATGAGGCGGCAAAATGCGATCGTATCGCCCTGTTGCAGCGCGGCCGTATCCTGGCGCTGGCCGCTCCCGATGCGCTGACGACGGCCTACCCTTTGCCGCTGTACGCCGTTCGCGCCGAAGATATGTATCCGCTCATCCGCGATTTGCGTGGGTTCGGGCCGACTGCCCGCTGCTACGCATTCGGCGCGTATGCGCACCTGGCGCTTCAAACCCCAACGCCCGAATCGGCAATCCGGCATTTTTTGGAATCTAAGGGACACCGACAAGTGGAAGTATTTCCCATTCCGGCTACTATCGAGGACACCTTTATCCACCTGATGGAGCAATCCGCATAACCCGACTCGCTATGTCTCCAATCATCGCACGCGATCTCACCAAAACATTCGGCGCCTTCACCGCCGTGGATCGCCTTAACCTGGAAGTGCGGCAAGGCGAAATATTCGGCTTCCTGGGCGCAAACGGCGCCGGAAAGACCACGGCGCTGCGCATGCTCACCGGACTCTTGAAACCAAGCGCCGGTACCGCCGAAGTGGCGGGCATAGACGTATCCCGCCACCCCAACCGCGTGAAACAGCGGATCGGCTACATGAGCCAAAAATTCAGTCTGTACGAAGACCTAACGGTTCGGGAAAATATCCGCCTCTACGGGGGAATCTACGGCCTGAAACCTGCGGAAATTCGCGTAAAAACCGAGCAGGTTTTGCGCGAACTGGAACTGACCGATCTCCAGAATGCCCTCGCGCGCGCGCTCCCGCTGGGATGGAAACAAAAACTCGCCTTTTCTACCGCCATGCTCCACGACCCCGCAATCGTGTTCCTCGACGAACCGACCAGCGGCGTTGACCCACTCGCCCGTCGGCAATTTTGGGAACTCATTTACGCCGCGGCCGGCCGGGGCGTCACCCTGATGGTCACTACCCATTATATGGAAGAGGCGGAATACTGCGCGCGCGTCAGCATTATGGCAGACGGCCGTATTGCGGCGCTCGATACCCCCGCCAGGCTGAAGGCGCGTTTTGGCGTCGGCACGATGGACGAAATCTTCAGGGCAATCCGCAACGCGTAATCCGAAATCTATCATGTTTCCTTTCCTTAAAAAAGAATTCCTCCATATCCTCCGCGACCGCCGCACGCTGATGATCCTGTTCGGTATGCCGGTTGCGCAGGTGCTGCTGTTCGGTTTTGTGTTGAACAACGAGATCAAGGACGCGCCCATCGCCGTATTGGATCCGGCCGGCGATTATGCCTCGGTGACGCTGACGAACAAATTGGTGGCAAGCGGATATTTTCATATCGAAACCCGGCTGGGCGATGCCGGGGCGATCGAACCGGAATTCCGGAAGGGCCGGATCAGAATGGCGCTGGTGTTTCCGCCCGATTTCGGGCGGGCGCTGGCGCACGAGGGGTACGCCACGGTGCAGCTGATTGGCGACGCCGGCGACCCGAATACGGCGAACGCGCTGATCAACTATGCCCAGGCGATCATAGCCGACTACCAGACGGCGTACAACCAGGGCACGGGCGCGCCGGTCGGCATCACGGCCAGTACCCGGATGCAGTACAATCCCGAGCAAAAAGCCGTGTTCAATTTCGTGCCCGGCGTGATGACGATGATCCTGATGCTGATTGCCGCCATGATGACGTCTATTACCCTGGCGCGGGAAAAAGAGCTGGGCACGATGGAAGTCCTGCTGGTGTCGCCGCTCCGTCCGATTCAAATTTTGCTGGGCAAAACCATTCCCTACCTGCTCTTGTCCATGCTAAACGCCGTAATCGTCGTGCTGCTCGGGATTTTTGTATTCGGCATGCCCATGCGCGGGAGCGTTGCCCTTTTAGCTGCCGAGTGCTTTCTGTATATGTTCGTATCGCTGGCGTTGGGGATTTTTATTTCCACCCGCGCCAAAGATCAGATGACCGCGATGTTCTTTTCGGCTTTGGGCTTGCTCATGCCCACCATGTTGCTGTCGGGTTTTATTTTTCCGAGAGAAAGCATGCCCTGGGTGCTTCAAAAAATCGGGATGGCCATTCCGGCTACCTGGTTCAATCCGATCATCAAAGGGATTATGATTAAAGGCGTGGGGCTGGAGGCGTTGGCGACCCAGACGATGGTACTCGGCGGTATGGCGGTGTTTCTTTTGGCGCTCAGCCTGAAAAATTTTAAAGACCGATTATAATCAACCCTGCAACCGACTCGCTATGCCCGTTCTCTTTTTTCTGATACAAAAAGAATTTTTGCAAATTTTCCGCAACCGGATCATGTTGCCCCTGCTGTTGATTATGCCGGTTTTTCAGACCGTGCTGTTGTCGTTTGCGGCCAATTACGAGATCAAAAACCTGGCGATTGCCGTGACCGACCACGACCGCTCCGCCACTTCCCGCGCGCTGATCCGGAAATTCACGGCTTCGGGATATTTTCGGCTGGCGGCTCTGCCGGCAGATGCGAAGTCTGCAGAGGCCGAGCTGGCGACTGATCGGGCGGATCTGTTGCTGGAAATTCCGCCGCAAATGGAACGCGACTTCGTCCGGGAAAAACGCGCCACCATCCGCATCACGGCCAATGCCATCAACGCTGTAAAGGCGGGCATGGCAATCGGGTATGCCGGTAATATGCTGCGCGATTTTAACCAGGAACTCCTGGCCGGTTCACCCGCCGCCGCGCCCGCCCGCATCGAAATCGCCTACTCCAACTGGTACAATCCCCGGCTCGATTACAAAACCTTCATGGTTCCCGGTATTCTCGGGCTGATCGTGTCTATGATTATCTGCTTCCTGACGGCTCTGAACATCGTGCGTGAACGCGAAATCGGTACGATCGAGCAGATGAACGTGACGCCGGCCCCGAAATGGACCTTCATCCTCGGAAAATTAATCCCCTTCTGGCTGTTATCCCTTGTGATGATGGCGGTCGGCCTGACGGTCGGTCGGCTGTTGTTCGACATTCCGATGGAGGGCAGCCTCGGACTGGTGTTTTTATACACCCTCTTTTTTACGCCTTGCATGCTCGGATTGGGGTTTTTGATTTCCAATTTTTCGGACACCCAGCAGCAGGGCATGTTTACTGCCTGGTTTTTCCTCGTCATCTGCATTTTGATGAGCGGCCTTTTTACCCCCTTGGAAAGCATGCCCGATTGGGCGCAATGGATGAATCTGCTCAATCCAATCCGGTATTTTGTGGAATTTATGCGCCTGGTGCTGCTCAAAGGCGCCGGCTTTGAAGATATCCGGCACAATTTCCTTTCCGTACTCACGTACGCCGTTTTGGTCAATTCCCTTGCAGTAGCGACTTATCAAAAACGCGTTTCTTGAATAAATCAGCCTGCCGGGTAGGTAAAAAAAACAGTTGCTACTTAGCCGACTAAGTAGCAACAAAAACAAATGTTTGTTGATCGCCTTTTTTATGCCGTAAAAACAAATTTAATTTTAGTTGGTCGAAAATTAGCTCGACTCGCGGAAACATTTAAACTTAAAATCGTTTCCATCGTTACCTTTGCATGGTGATTTCAGAACAGCAGGAAAAGTGGTTGCAGCGCGCGGCCGATCTTTTTTTCCGTTGCGGCATCAAGAGCGTGACGATGGACGACGTGGCGCGGGAGTTGGGTATTTCCAAAAAAACGCTGTATCAGTTTGTTGCCAACAAAAGCGACCTGGTTGTGAAAGTCGTAGATCAACATTTGCGCGAGGAGGTTCGGAAAGCGGCTGTTCGGGAGGAAGAAACGGCGGATGCCTTGGAGGAGATGCTGATGGTGATCGGCAAAGTGGTGAAGGATATGCAATTGATTAAGAGCAATATCGTGTATGATCTGCAAAAATACCACCGCGAGGCGTGGGAGCGCCTACAGGCGTACCAACACGGCCAAATGATGGATCGGGTGCGCAACAACCTGATCCGCGGTATCCGCGAAGGCGTGTACCGCACCGATTTCGATGTAGAGACGGTTGCGCGGTTGCATGTAGCGCAATCGTTTTTATTGTTTGACGAGGGCTGGTTTCCGCAGCCCGCGTTTCGGCGCGACAGCCTGTTTCGGGAGTATATTCTGCATTATTTGCACGGATTGCTCTCCGACGAAGGTCGGCGGCGGCTCCGAGCGAAACACCATTTGATTAATAAATAACGATCCAAACGCCGGATATTTTAGAGCACCCTTTTGCCATAACACCTTTAAATGTTTATAAAAATCATCGTACGCTCTGTCATGCCCTCCCGCTCCCCCCGACTTTTTGCGGCGTTCATACTCGCGCTCGCACTACAGTCTCTGACCGCCCAAAGCCCTATGGCGCTGAATGATTGCATTAATTATGCTTACAACAACCACCCGGACATCAAGACGGCGGAGTTGCAAATTCGCGACGCCGACTGGCAGATCAAGGAGAACACGGCCTCCGGCCTGCCGCAAATCGCCGCCGGATTAGCCTATCAGTATTTCTTGAAAGTGCCCGCCCTGCCGGCTGAGGCGCTCGGATTCGCCGCGCCGCCCGGAACGCGCATCGCCTTCCAGCTGCGCAGCAGCCTGTCCGGTAATATCCAATACAACCAACTGCTCTTTAGCAACAGCTACCTCGTGGCTCTGCGCGCGTCCCGGTACTACAAAGAATACGTGCAACTCCAACTGCAAACGACCCGGCAAACCGTTCGCAACCAGGTCATTGACGCCTACCTGCCTGTGTTGCTCCTGGCCGAAAACCTGAAACTGCTCGACAAAAACATCGCGAACCTTGAAAAATTGCTGTCGGACACCCGGGCGATCAATAAAGCCGGATTTGCCGAACAGTTGGACGTGGATCGGCTGGAACTCTCGCTGGCTACCCTGCGCAGCGAACGCGATAACCTGGCGCGCCAACAAAGCATCGTGACGGACGCGCTCAAATTCGCTATGGGATACCCCGTCAGCAATGCCCTGCTCGTCGGTGATCAAATTGATCCCCTGCTCGCCGCGTATGCCGACGCCGACCTGGCGTCGCCGGTCAATTTCAACGCCAGGCCGGAATATACGCAACTGCTCAAAGGCCGCGATCTTAGCGGGGTGCAGGTAGATCTGTACGCCAAACCTTGGATGCCGACGGTAGCCGGGTTTGTCCAAGCGCAAGGAAGCTACCAGGGCAACGACAAACTTTTCTGGATTCCCGCCTCCGTCGCAGGGATATCGGTCAGCCTGCCAATCTGGGACGGCGGCACGTCCAAAGCCAAACTGGAACGCGCCAAACTGAGCGCACAGCAAGTGGATATCCAACGCGGGATGCTCGAAAATGCGATCACCCTCGAAGTCGAAGCCGCCCGCAAACAATATCTCAACGCGACCGAACGCGTAGCCAACCAGCAAAAGAATCTCGGACTGGCTCAACGAATCTACGCCGCCACCGAAACAAAATACAAAGCCGGTATCGGCTCCAGCTTCGAACTCGTGACTGCCGAACAACAAGTCACGGCCGCCCAACAAAACCTGCTGCAGGCGCAATACGACCTGCTCACCGCCCGGGTAGCCGTAAAAAAAGCGCTCGGACAACCATAATCTACGTTTGACCCGCCCCGGCAGCCAAAAAAATCAACCAGGTTCAAGATTTAATTTCACATACCATTTACGCCGCTTATATAGGCGAAATACAAATACGTAATTATGAAATACGCACCCTTCGCGAAATCTTCCGCGCTTGCCGGATTCCTGCTCTTCCTCCTCGCTTGCGGAAACCAACCCAAAGACCCCGCTGCGCAACTCGCCAAACTGAAGGAACAAAAAGCGCAAATCGAAGCGCAAATCGCCCAACTGGAAAAGGAAGCCGGCGTCGGCGCTGCCGAGCAACGCATCCGGACGGTTGGTCTGACGGAACTCAAACCGCAGATTTTTCGCCATTTCATAGACCTGCAAGGGAAAATCGAGGCCGAAGAAAGCGTGCAGGCAACCGCTAAAATGCCCGGCGCGCTCACTAGAGTTTTGGTGAAAAATGGCGACGCCGTGCGCAAAGGACAACTCCTGGCGCAAATTGACGACCAAATCATGCAAAAAAGCAAAGCGGAAGTCGAACTCCAACTGGCCACCGCCACCGAGGTGTTCAACCGGCAAAAAACGCTCTGGGATCAGAAAATCGGCACGGAAATCCAGTTTATCCAAGCCCGAACCCAGAAGGAAGCGCTCGAAAAAAGCCTCGAAACACTCACAGAACAAATGAATATGACCAATATCTACGCGCCGATTGACGGCGTAGTAGATGTAGTGATCCTGAAAACTGGCCAGGCCATCGCCCCCGGTGTCCCGCTCTGCAATATACTCAACCTGCGCGATCTCAAAATCGCCGGAAAAGTGCCGGATGCCTATTCCGCTAAAGTGCGCACGGGCGATCAGGTGGTCGTCTATTTCCCCGACCTCGATAAGGAAATTACCACCCGCATCTCCTATGTCAGCAAAAGCATAGACCCCATGTCGCGCACCTTCGCCGTGGAAGCAAAACTGCCCAGCCAGTCAGACTACCGCGCCAATATGATCGCGGTCTTGAAAATTATTGACTATCAACGCGCCGACGCGATCGTGGCGCCCATTAATGTCGTCCAAAATGCCGAAGACGGTGAATTCGTTATCCTGGCTGAAAAAACCGGCGACAACAAAGCAACCGCCCGCAAAACGCTGATCAAAACCGGCGTTAACTACGGCGGTATGGTCGAAATTACGCAGGGACTCAAAAAAGGCGACTGGCTGATCTCCACAGGCTACCAGGAAGTAAATAACGGAGAAACGATCGGCTTCTAATCCGCAATCCCCCATCCGTAATCCGTAATTCATTCATTTTTCTACCATGCAAGAATTCAAGCCCACCAGTTGGTCTATTGATAACCGGACGAGCATTTTTATCATCACGATCATCATCACGCTCGCCGGGATTATGTCGTACAACGCGCTGCCCAAAGAGCAGTTTCCGGATGTCGTCGTACCCCAAATTTTCGTCACCACCATCTATCCCGGCGCTTCGCCCTCGGATATCGAAAATCTGGTAACGAAGCACGTCGAAAAACAAATCAAAGGCATCGCGCGCCTGAAAAAAGTGACCTCTTATTCCGTGCAGGACTACTCCAACGTCATCGCCGAATTCGATACGGATATGGACGTGGCGGAGGCCAAGCAGAAAGTAAAGGATGCCGTGGATAAGGCCAAGCGCGACCTGCCCAACGACCTGCCCGCAGATCCGGTGGTGACGGAGTTCGACATATCGGAAATTCCGATCATGAGCGTCAATATTTCCGGCGACTTCAGCCTGATTAAACTGAAGGAATACGCAGACCGCCTGAAAGACCATATCGAAGAATTGAAGGAAATCACCCGCGTGGATATGGTGGGCGCGCTGGAACAGGAGGTGCAGATCAATGTGGACAAATACAAAATGTCGGCCGCCAGCCTGACCTTCCGGGATATCGAAAACGCCGTCATGTTCGAAAATATGACGGTCTCCGCCGGCAATGTGGACGTGGGCGGCATGACGCGTTCGATTTCCATTCGCGGCGACTTCAAAGACGTCGAGCAGATCAAGAACATCGTGGTCGCCTCGCAGTCCGGCGCGCAAGTCTATCTCAAAGACATCGCCGAAGTCAAAATGGGCTTCAAAGAACAGGAAAGTTTCAGCCGGATGAACGGCAAAAACGTCATCTCGCTGAACGTAATCAAACGCTCAGGCGAAAACCTGATCGCCGCGTCTGATCAAATCAAGACGCTGGTGGACAAGATGAAAGCCGAAGACTTTCCGCCCAATCTCGAGGTGGTGATTACCGGCGATCAAAGCCGGAATACGCGCGTTACGCTCCACGACCTGATCAACACCATTATCATCGGGTTCATCCTGGTAACGCTCATCCTCATGTTCTTCATGGG
>JAUMBL010000183.1:0-9745 GCA_032115775.1 Saprospiraceae bacterium
AAAGACCTGCTCGTGGCCAACCCCAATGGCGGTGTCGGCGTAAATGCCGAACCCCAGAGCTCCCTGTGGGTGGACGCTATCGGTACCAACCTCGACAGCCTTTTCCGCGCTATCGTCATACGCGGCAACCAGCCTTTACCCTCCAGCAGCAGCACCCGCACCGTAACCGCCATCGGTACGCAGGCTAACAACAGCCTCGCCGGCAACGGCATCGCCGTGGAAGGTCTGCGCGCCCAGATACCTGACTTCGCCGCCGTAGCGCAAACTCTCGCAGGCGTAGCCACAAACCTCCAGACCGTCAAAAATCCAACCGGGACTTCGGCCCTCGATGTGATCTCGCCTGTGCTCACCGTCACGGATGAATACGCCGAACTTACCTGGCAAGACCTTGACTTCGGCGACGAAGCGCTTGTGGATTGCGAAGACTTTCCCATCGCCGATGCCGAGGAATTGGACAAATTCTTCATCAGTTTCCGCAACAATGAAAACACCGACCCTTTCTCAGCCGGCAACAAACTACCTGTCATGACCTTTCAGGCCAACGGCCGCGTCGGCATCGGCACGCTGCAGCCCACCTCCGGCAGTTGCGGGCTGAGCAAACAGACCATCCTGCTCGACGTGAACGGCCTGATCCGCGCCTCGGGCTCGCTCGTCACTTCCGACCGCCGCTTCAAACAGGATATTGAAACCATCCCCAACAGCCTTGAACTGATCCGGAAAATGCGCGGCGCCACCTACACCTTCAATCAGGAGGCTTTCCCCGACCGCAACTTCTCCGGCGGCAAACAATACGGCTTCATCGCCCAGGAAGTGGCCGAGGTGATCCCGGAACTCGCCGTACTCAACTCCGACGGATATTACGCGCTGAACTATACCATGCTTATCCCGGTGCTCACGGAGGCCGTGAAGGAACAGGATGTGGTCATAGCGACTCAGGCCGACGAGATCGCCCGCCTGAATGCCGAAATGCAGCAAATGCGCAACCTCGTGCTGGAAATGAAAGCCGCCCAAAGCCCCGCCGAGCTCCGCGGCTACCGATTGGAACAGAACATGCCCAACCCCTTCGGCAATACCACGCAAATCCGCTACGCCCTGCCCGCCGGCGCCACAGGCGCCAGCATCAATGTATATGACCTGAACGGTCGTCTGCTGCGTTCCTATCCGTTGACCGATCTGGAGGGCGCCATTACCGTCAACGGGGCAGACTACCCCAGCGGAGCCTACCTGTACGACCTGCTCGTGGGCGGCCGCCAGGTGGACGTGAAGCGTATGGTGTAGAGCAAGCAGTGAGGGCTGCGCAGAACACCCCAAAAAAACCACGCATCCGTAAGCCCCCGACCAACCCCATATTCCACACCTCCATTTTCCGCCCGATCTTGCGCGCACAAAAGTTGCTATGGTAACACTGAACTAAGCTGGTACACTTTTCACGCACAGATTTCTTTATCTCTGTGTGCCATCATTTGTACGAGACCACATCAGCTAGCTACCAATATGCGACCTCTTCGAGGTCGGATCATTTTTCAGTAGGACGCATTCCGACCTAGAGAGGTCGCATGTTGGTAGGATAGATAATGTCTCGTACGTCAAACATAATACTAAAGAGGGTGTATCATAAGTCCGTGAACGATCCGTTAAACAAAAAAATATTTTGTTTGGTCGCCTTTTTTTGATTTTTTCTAAAAAAATCAAAAAAAGGCGACCAAGCATTATTTTATTTTGCCGCCGGAGGCGGCAAAATACTTGTGATACACCCCCTTTACATATCCGCCGGATTATCAAAATAATATTCAGATAGTCTGGCGTGCATTGAACTTGCGCGCCGGCCTCCTTCAAATCAGTCCAAGGTCAGTTCAAACTCGACCCGGCGGTTACGTTCGCGGCCTGCCGGCGTAGTATTATCGGCGATCGGGCGGGTTTCGCCGAATCCGGCGAAGCGGAGGCGGTCGGCGCGGACGCCGCGGAAGATCAGGTAATCATAGCAGGCCTTCGCGCGGTCCGTGGAGAGTTTCAGATTGCGTTCGTCGTCGCCGATATCGTCGGTGTGGCCTCCGATGGCCAGTTTGTAATCGGGATATTGGCGCATAATTTC
This sequence comes from Saprospiraceae bacterium, assembly GCA_032115775.1. Classification (GTDB taxonomy): domain Bacteria; phylum Bacteroidota; class Bacteroidia; order Chitinophagales; family Saprospiraceae; genus M3007. The sequence continues at coordinate 2,093 of JAUMBL010000183.1, forward strand.
GACGATGCCGTCGAGGATATCATACGAGGAGCGCACGAGCGTGGCCTTGGCCGTTTCGAACTGTACGGCGTCCATGGCGAGCGACAGTTGCATTTTTGTTTCCTGGCGCACTTCCGGACAGCCGCGATTTCCTACGGGGCCGGGCGTTGTCGGACAGCGGTCGAGATCATCGGGCACGCCGTCGGCGTCCAGGTCGCCGGCTGCGGACGGCTTCGGTGTGGGCGCGGGCGGGCAGCCGCCGGAGGACGCCGGGCCGGCCTGCGTCGGGCATTTATCGTCTTTATCGGCCACGCCGTCATTGTCCGTGTCGGGGCAGCCGCCGATACTGCCTGCTTGCGTTGGGCAGGGATCATCTTTATCGGCCACGCCGTCATTGTCTGTATCCGGGCAACCGTTCAGCGTGCCGGCCTGCGTGGGGCAGAGGTCGTCTTTATCGGCGATGCCGTCATTGTCCGTATCCGGGCAGCCGTTGAGCGTGCCGGCCTGTCCGGGGCATTGATCGTCCTTATCGGCAACGCCATCGTTGTCTGAATCCGGGCAACCCTTCAATTTTCCGTATTGTTTGGGGCAGGGATCGTCTTTATCGGCTACGCCGTCGTAGTCGCTGTCCGGGCATCCGTTTGCGCTGCCGGGCTGGGTTGGGCAGGGATCTTTGTCATCGGCGATGCCGTCGCTGTCTGAATCCGGGCAACCATTGAGCGTACCGGCCTGGGTGGGGCACTGATCGTCTTTATCGGCGATGCCGTCGCCGTCCGTATCGGCGGGTTTTTCCGGCGCCGGGCAACCGTTATTGGAGGCAGGGCCGGCTTGGGTCGGGCACTTATCGTCTCGATCGGCGATGCCGTCGCCGTCCGTATCCGGGCAGCCTTTCAGGAAGCCGGCTTGCGTTGGGCAGAGATCGTCTTTATCGGGGACGCCGTCGCCGTCCGTATCAGCGGGTTTGGCAGGCGTCGGGCAACCGGCATTCGAAGCAGGCCCTGTTTCTGTGGGGCATTTATCGTCTTTATCGGCGATGCCGTCGCCGTCCGTATCCGGGCAGCCGCGAAGCGTGCCGGCCTGGGTTGGGCAGAGATCATCTTTATCTGCGATGCCGTCGCCGTCCGTGTCAGCGGGCGCTGCGGCTTTAGGGCAGCCCTGAAGATCCGCGCTGCCTGCTTCATTCGGGCATTTATCGTCCTTGTCGGCGACGCCGTCGAAGTCGCTGTCGGGGCATCCTTTGATTCGGCCGGGCTGATCCGGGCAGGCGTCGTCCTTATCGGCGACGCCGTCGAAGTCGCTATCCGGGCAGCCGCGCACCTTTCCGGGCAGGTCGGGGCATTCATCATTTTTATCGGCGATGCCGTCTTTATCGGTATCCGGGCAGCCGCCCGTTTCAATCAGGCCGGGTTGATTTGGGCAGCCGTCCTCGGCGTCGGCGATGCCGTCGCCATCAGCGTCCGGGCAGCCTGCAGTAGCGGCGCTGCCGAATTGTTCCGGGCATTTATCGAGGGCATCGGCGACGCCGTCTTTATCTGCGTCGGCGGGTTTGGCCTTTTCGGGCGGTGTGGCGGGTTTTTCGATTTTATGGAGCAGATAGATAAAACCGAGGCCCAGTTGGAGGTTGTCGCGATCGTCTTTGAGCGCCTTTCGGAATTCCGCTTGCGCATTGATCGAGACAAATTCCGAGATGCGGTAATTTACCCCGCCGCCGAGCGGGAACTGGAGGTGTCCGCCGCCCTGATTTTCGAAAAAATAGCCGGCGCCGCCGAAGCCGTAAGGCGTCAATTTGGCAGACGAGCCGGTATTTGTGACCTGGAAGAGCAAGTCCAGGCTGCCGGCGACCGTATTGCCGGCGGTTTGGGGCAGTTTGGCTAATCCGAGCTTCAAGGGGAGGCCGACATTGAAATACGGCGCCAAATTGCGGAAATAGCCAATTTCGAAACCCTGTCCGAGGCGAAAATCAGCACCGTTTAAAGCGCCGAAATCCGAGAAATTGAGTTTAGCGTGAATCGCATTGGGATAGTTTTTGTTTTGGGCAACCAAGGGCTGGTTCCAGCACAGGATACCCAAAAGCACGGCAAGTATTAAATTCTTCATTATTAAAAAAATGGATTTAAGTAACGGGTTTACCGGCGCATTTTTTCAAACGCGACCAAATAAGTCGTTACGGATTTAACTACAAATCCATTCTAAACAAAAAGAATACCAATAATACCATTTTTCGCAAAAAGTGGTAGAAATAAATTTAAAAAAATGCATCCAACCGCATATTCGGATCCGCGATAGCGGTTAAACATCCCCTGGATTTTCGGTAGCGGACACCATTTCCGGGTTTTGCGCGGCGGGTTTTAGCACTTTTTCGGCGAGTTTTCGCGCCTCTTCTCGGGGGTTTTTCCACCATTGCGTGGCATACACCGAGGTAAAGGCGATTTGATTGCGCTGGAAATAATGCCGCCACTTCATTTCCCATTCATAGGACGGGAGCGTCGAGGGCGTGAGTACGCCATCTGTCAGGAGCACGAGGGGGTGGCCGTCGCTCTTGGCGGGATCGGGTTGAATCAGCCTGGGCACAGGTACGCCGTCGAGCGGCACATTTTTCTTTATTTGACCCGGGTCGAAGTAATTCCGAAGCGCTGTTTCCACCTCCTCGGTGAAAGCGGTTTCCGGGTAGGCGGGGGTAGGGTAGTGCAGTTGCGCCTTCATTTTTTCCAGTTCGGCGGCGGCGGCGGGGCGGTCGCCGACGTGGATTTGCGCTGCAAACGTCAGGAGATGCGACAGGATACAGGTGCCGAGATATTTTTTGTCGGCAGCGAGCGCGGCATGTAATCCGGGCGGAATCGAGTGCGCGATAAACATTCGGCGGGTCGCTCTGGTCAGCGCGACATACAGTTGGTTGAGCCCCAGTTGAGTATTCCAGAAATGCAGGTCGCGCGTGAGCGCGCCCTGGCTGTCAATCAGGCCGTGCGTTACGGAGAGCATGAGGATATCCACGTGTTGGCCCTGCAATTCGGCGAACTGATAGATTCCCAGGCCGTTGAGGAAGAGTTGGTGGATTTTTTCATGGCCGGGCATTTTGCGCTGGCGGATTTGCAGCAATTGGGCGGCGATGAGGTTGCGCTGTTCGACCGTTGCGCAGGCGATGCCCACCACCGGGTAGGTTTTTGCGGGCGTGGGTTCGATCAGGTTCAGCCAGTCAATGATTTGGCGCGCCTCCGCCTCGTTGGTTCGGATGTTTTCGTCGTAGCGTCCCTCCACATTAGATACGATCGTCGCATCCTGGACGATTTTTGTGGCGGGGAGGCGTTTAAAGGGCGTGTTAAAAGCGATTTGGTGGAAAAGCAGCCATTCGTCCGGACTTTCCTGGTGCTGGTAGTCCAGCGAATAAACCGGCGCGCCCAATTTTTTGGTAAATTCCAGCAGGTCGTCTTCGGCGAAGGGCGTCATATCCTGCTTTTCGTCGCCGAGAATCACCAGATTTTTAGCCATGTCGAACAGCGGGTAGGCCTCCTGTTTGGGGATATTGTGGGCCTCGTCCACCAGGACGAGATCGAACAGCATATTGGAGAGATTGACCACGTCTTGTGCGACCTGGGGCGTCACGAGCAGCACAGGCAGCGTTTCGGTGAGGGCGTGGATATGTTCCCGGAACAGCGTTTCGATTTTCTGATTGGCGGCGAGGTTGCGGTTGTCCTTCCCGAACCAGGTCTTATAGGCTGCGCCATCGGCGGATTTGAGCGCCTTCAGGGCTTTATTTTTTCGGTTATGCCAGATGGCGCTGATCTGGAAGGGCAGTTGGTTGCGCAAATCATGCAGATCTGAAAAATACGTTTCTACCTGTTCCAGGGGCCAGAGCATGGTTGGCGTGTATTTATTTTGGAGCAGGTGGAAGAGATACCAGCTGGTGAAGGCGGCGCCCCAGTTGGCGGGTTTCACTTTACACAGTGCGCGCACGACTTGTTGTTCGTTGGGTTGCAGACCGAGCCAGTGCTTTTGCCAGACATGGAAATCGCGGAAGTCGCGCAGATAGAACTGCGTATTTTCCAGCCGCGCGATGAGTTCTTCCAAAAATTCGCGGCGTTTCGGGATCGTCAGCATTTCGTGGCGCACCGGTTCTTCGTACAATCCGGCGGCATTGAACGCCTCGATGAAAGCGTCCATGGAAGACTCCAGTTCCGCCACCGGTTCCCGGAAGGCGATCTGCGGATGGACGCTGCCGCTGTTCAGGCGGCGCAGGTCTTCCCGCACGATCCCGGGTATTTTTTTGCGCCATTGCCGGAGCGCGGCATCGAAGTCTTTGGCGAGTTCTGCGATTTTTTTAATATTTCGAATGTCGAAATTGGTGGGAAAATCAAAATCGAAGTATTTTTTTTCCCGGTGCAGTTGCCGGAGCGCCTCGTATTGGCGGCCGATGCGTTCTTTGCCGGCGCTGATTTGCTTGTAGAAATCGGAAAAGACGCCATACAATTTTTCCGTAACCGAGGCCGGTTTTTCAAAATCTGCGCCGAAGCGGTGGAGGCCGTCTTCGATGGCGTCCCGCAAATTTTTCACCGCCAGATCGAGCGCATCGAATGCGGCGTCGTAGTGATCGGTCAGCGCCTCTGTGTATTCATTGGATTTACGAATATATTGGTGGTGCAAGGCGGTTGCCTGCTCCAGGAGCTCGTCCATGATCTGATAAGCCCGCGCGAGGCCCTGCTCGGGGTTGTAGTCGGTAATAATTTTTGTATTAAGGGCAATCAGCGGGTGTTGGAGCGTGGGGAAATTCCGAAACAGCGGTTCGCTTCTTTGGATAGCCGCCATAATTTCGTCGTATTCTGCCTTCTCGAGCCGGAAGTCTGCGGGTTGGAGTTGGCTCAGGAGCAGTTCTTTTCCGGCCTGTCGGTTTGCCTGGAGGTACAGTCCGACCGTTTCGCTGTAATCGTGCGCGCCGAAGACAGCGGTATGGAGCGCGCGCCAAGCCTCGTCCAGGCGTTGTTCGCTGCGGAGCGTGCGGTTCAGCGCGCTTTTAAAAACATCTTCATCGTGCGTGGCTTTGGATTTGTTTTCTGCTGCCATGCGCAGCATATCGGTCAGCATGAGGTGGTCGCTGTAGATATCGCGCAGCACGAAGGACAGGTCGCCGAAGCCTTTTTCAACCAAAAATTTTTGGGCGCGGCGCAGGGCGTTCAGGCTTTGCGAGACGACGAGGCATTTTTTCCCATTAGACAGCGCGTTGATGATTGCAGCGGATATCAGGTACGTTTTTCCGCTGCCGGAGGCGCCTTCCACGACGGTCAGGGCGTTCTCTTGGATGCCGTATAGGGCCTGTCGCTGGCTGGGATCCAGGGGGAGCTGGGAGAGCGTATGCCGCCATTCGAGCACGGCGGGGAGTTGGGCGGCGACCACCGGCGCCTGGGTGGAGGTGGTTCTGGGCAGGCTGGGGAAAATACCCAGGAGCGCCGACCAGCGCAGGCTGCCGCGTTCGATTTGCGCGGCCGTTTCCGATTTTCCGGGAAACGGCTGGATGCTGAGCGGGAGATCGTCTGCCGACAGTTGGAGCAATTTGCCGATGCGCTCGCAGAACGTGGCGAGGGTATTGCCGTTGAGCGACCCGCGCTCGGTTATTTGTCGTGCCTGGGCGGAAAAATCCGTTTGGTGCAGGCGATCAATCAGGTGGAAAAGCGGATAATTGGGAAAAATCACCGCGGATTCCGGAAACAAGACCTGCCACTGGTCGGAATGTTTGGCGTCTGCTTCCAGTTGGAGTTGCCATACGAACAGCGGTGCGCACACCTCGAATTCGCCCAGTTTCTTGAGCACAAACGGATAGCCCAGTCCCAGATTTTTTGTACCGAACACCTTTTCCCGGTTGCGGGATTCAAAATAAAAATGTTGCAAAACCCGGCCGGCTTCCTGCCGATTTTGTAAAGGAAGTTCGAACCGTCGGCCACTACAAAACGCGCCGATGCTGCGGACGGCAAAATCCTGATCGTCTAAATGAAAAGGATCCACAAGATCCGGGTCGCCAGGAAGCGCCTGGAGCCAACTGAGCGCGGCGCCGCTATAAGATAGTGTGTGGGCGGCGGGGACGGACGGGGTGCTGTCGGAAGCGGCTGGATGATCCATAAGTTGTACGGGTGGTATTATTACCTGCAAATGAACGCAATTTGCTGCAAATTTGGGAAAATTCCAAAAAAAGTGCGCACACCGAAAAAAGAAACCGGCGGATACAGGGAGGTAAAACGCCCGTTTTCTGCGCTACTTCGCGGTTTTTTTGCCTGCAGCGCGCAAAAAATGAAAAAGTTAAAAAAACATATTACCTTTGCGGCGGCGCCGGGCGACCAGCTCCTGCAAAACTCCCCCAGGGTGGAAACACAGCAAGGGTATGCGGTTGAGCGGTGTGTCTGGCGCTTTTTTTATTTTTCCAGCCAGTTTTTTACCATGCAATTTTTTGTTGATACGGCCAATCTCGATCAGATCCGCGAAGCGGCGGAACTGGGTATCTTAGACGGTGTAACTACCAATCCCTCGCTGATGGCTAAAGAGGGCATTTCCGGGGAAAAAAATATCCTGAAACACTACCGCGATATCTGTGAGATCGTAGGCGAGGGTCGGGATGTAAGCGCGGAGGTGATTGCGACGGACTTCAAAACGATGGTCGTGGAGGGGCGCCAACTGGCCGAACTGCACGAGAACATTGTCGTAAAAGTACCGATGATCAAAGACGGCATCAAAGCCATTGCGCATTTTTCCGAGCTCGGGATTCGCACCAATTGTACGCTCGTGTTCTCTGCCGGGCAGGCGATCCTGGCTGCAAAAGCAGGCGCTACCTACCTTTCGCCGTTTATCGGCCGGATTGACGATATCAGCTGGAACGGTATGGCGCTCATCAAGGAAATTTTTGAAATTTACTCCACGACGGGCTTCCAGACGGCGATTCTCGCCGCGAGCATCCGCAGCCCGCTGCATATCGTAGAGGCGGCGAAAGCCGGCGCCGATGTGGTGACCTGCCCGCTCAGCGCCATCCTCGGCCTGCTCAACCATCCGCTTACGGATATTGGGCTGGAGAAGTTCCTGGCGGATTATAAGAAAGGAAATTCCTAATCGAAAGATCGCACAAAAATTACTGATAAGGGTATCGTCAACTCAAATCGGCAAAAAATAAATCCCGGATGCGTACAAGGCATCCGGGATTTATTTTTTTGCCTCAATATTATGTTTTTGGAGCAAGTTCGGTGTTTTCATCCCACACCTGCGCGAGATGCACAATCGTTTCCGCGGCTTTTTCCATATCCTGTACGGAGACCCACTCTTGTTTGGAGTGAAAGGCATGTTCGCCGGCGAAGAGGTTGGGGCAGGGAAGTCCCATAAATGAGAGGCGGGAGCCGTCGGTTCCGCCGCGAATGGAGCGCTGGATCGGTTGGCTGAAACCGGCACGTTTCAGTGCCTCGAGCGCATACGCGACCACCTGGGGGTGGCGGCGCAGCACTTTTCCCATGTTGCGGTATTGCGCCGTGATTTTGATTTCGGCGCGCGAATTGGGGTATTGTTCGAGCACTTTATCCACAATTTTTTGGAGCGTGCGGGCGTGGCGCTTGAGGCCGCCGTCCGTAAAATCCCGGATAATCAATTTGATCACCGCTTTTTCCAAGTTGCCTTCCAGGCTGGTGGGATGAAGGAAACCCGCTTTACCTT
>JAUMBL010000184.1:0-6567 GCA_032115775.1 Saprospiraceae bacterium
ATAAAAGCGACCAGCCCACCCCGGGAGGCGCCGGCGGCGGCCGAACCAACTACCAAATCGAGGCCATCGAAGGATATCTCGTAAAACCCATGCCGATGGCAGAGTCCGTAACGGCCGGCGGCACGCTGCTCCCAGCCGAAGAAACAGCGCTGCACCCGGAAACCAGCGGCCGGGTAGTCAGTATCAACCTGCCGGAAGGGAAATCGGTGTCCAAAGGCGCCCTCTTGCTTAAACTGTTCGACGAAGACCTGCAAACGCAACTGCGCAAGCTGGACTGGCAACTGAAGCAGGCGGAAATCACAGAACAACGCCTGGGCGAGCTGCTGCAATCCAAAGGGGTCAGCCGCCAAGAATACGATCTGGCCGCCCTCCAGGTTCAAATGCTGCGCAGCGAAATGGAACTGGTGCGTATCAATATCCAAAAAACGGAAGTCCGCGCACCCTACGACGGCACAATCGGCCTCCGCAGGGTTAGCCCAGGCGCTTACGTCACACCGGCAAGCGCCATCGCAACAATCCGTACCACGCAGGCGCTGAAATTGGATTTCTCGGTGCCGGAGAAATACGGCAGCCTCCTGAAGGCCGGGCAAAAAATATCGTTCACCGTGGAAGGACAATCGGCGCCGTTTACCGCGATCGTGCAGGCGACGGAACAAAGCATCACCGCCGAAACGCGCAATTTGCAAATCCGCGCGCTGGTGCAAGGCCGCCAATCCGGCCTGCTGCCGGGCGCCTTTGCCGAGGTGTCGCTCAATATGTCCAGCAAATCCAATGCCCTGCTCATCCCCAGTCAGGCACTGGTGCCGCAAGCGCGGGAAAAATGCGTGTATGTCAGCCGAAACGGCGCAGCGGCGTTCGTGCCGGTTAAAACTGGCGTGCGCCAGACGGGTATGGTGGAAATTACCGAAGGCCTTCAGCCCGGCGATACGATCGCGACCACCGGTATCCTGTTCCTGCGCCCCGGAGCGCCGGTAAAATTTTCTAAAATTAACTGAGCGCCCGGAAGTATTCAATCGCCAAGCGGTAGCCCTCCAGCCCCAAACCGGCAATCGTCCCCACGCAACGCGCAGCCAAATAGGAATGCCGTCGGAATTCCTCCCGGGCTGCGGTGTTGCTGATGTGCACCTCCACCACCGGCGCAGGAATCGCGGCGATCGCGTCCGCTAAAGCAATGGAGGTATGGGTGAACGCGCCGGCATTCAGGATAATGCCCTGTGCCGAAAAACCGGACGCGTGCAACCGATCCAGGAGCGCACCCTCGTGATTACTCTGAAAATACGCCAACTTTATGTCCGGATAAAGTGTTTGTAATTCTTCAAAATACGCATCAAATGACCGGCTGCCGTATATTTCCGGCTCCCGCCTGCCCAAGAGATTGAGGTTTGGACCGTTGATAATGTCAATCTGCAACATGTGCCGGAAAAAATGATTGGTGAATTGCAAAATTATTCTTATTTTTCTGGTTCACACAACCCGAATTACAAGCGCATGTTTAAATTTCAATGCCGAGGCGAATGCGCGCAAATTTTGCAATCGAATGCAGGCTATTCGGCGAAAAATTTAACACAGAAAAGAATAAAATCAGACGCTTGCAGCCCGGTTGCTGAAATCTAAACATGCGCTAAATATGCCCAAACTGTTCGCCGCCCTGCTCGCCGCCGCGCTCGCCGCGCCGCTCCTCTCCACCGCGCGCCTGGAGGCGCAAACGGTGTCGCTGTCCGATCCGTTGACGATCCGCAACGACTACGGCTACGAACTAATCGGCCGAATACGCGATCATATCCTGCTTTTCCGGGATAAATACGACGATTTCGAAGTGCAGGCCTTCGACCGACAAATGCGCCTGTCCTGGAACAAACCCCTGGAGGACATCGGCCGCCGGGGCGTGCAAATCCTCGCGGTCGTCGGCAGCAAAAATGACTTCTCCGTGCTGTTCAAAGCCCGCCGCCGGGGCGCCACGATGCTCTGCCTCCATAAGTACGACCCGGGCGCCAACCTGATTGACAGCGTGACGATAAAAAATTACGGCGAACGGGTCTTCGCACCACCCGCACTCGACCTGGTCATCAGCGAAGACCGAAACTGCGTCGCCGTGTTCAATACGGCAGAAAAGGGAACGATGGAAATTGTGTGCCTCCGCCTCGATAAAATGCAGGTGATTTGGGATAAAATCGTCCAGTTCGAACAAGATTACTACGAAACAACGCTCAAAAGCCTCGTGCTGAGCAATGACGCGCACTTTTTCCTGGTCAGCGAATACAATAACCGCCGCGGCAAACTGGACGAACACGCGTTCCGAATTCTGGAAATCCATGTCGCCGGCGACCAACTGCGCACCGCGCCACTCAAAGAACTGCTCACCGGCGATGTAAAGTTCGTCTTCGATAATCAACACGGGCAACTCGTCGGTGCAGGCCTCTATGGCGATAAATCCCGCGACCGAATCAACGGCTTTTTCTATCTCCGGTTCCCGCAAAACGAACCGCCGGTGCTGCGGTACGAACCCTTCGCCGACCAGTTTTTGTCGGTGCTCCGCCGAAAAGACCTGGAGCAGGAAAATATCCGGGGAATCAACGACGCAGATGTCATCCAACTGGCACTGCGCCAAGACGGCGGCGCGCTGCTCATCGCAGAACGCCACCACGAAATCGTCCGCGGTACCGGCGGCGGCCGCGGATTCTTGCGGGACGGTATGCGCATGATCGTGGACTATTACTTCGACGATCTTTTTGTGGTGGCAATCAACCCGGACGGCAGCCTCCACTGGCATACGGTACTGCACAAAAAACAATACTCGCAAGACGACGAAGCTATTTTTTCTTCTTTTTTCCTGTTAAAAAGCCCGGATCGGCTGCATTTCATGTTTAATGATGAAATTAAATATGAAAATACCTGCAGCGAATACGTACTAAACCCGATCGGGGAATTCGACCGCAACAGCCTGCTCTCGACGGTCAACCAAGGCCTGCGACTCCGATTCCGCGACGCCATCCAAATCAGCGCCACGGAATGCCTGGCGCCCTCCGAATTCCGTAACCGACTCCGACTGGTGCTGATCCGAACTTAAAAATCGTTTTTAAACCCCTTGACGACCATAAAACACCGGCTTGGGGCGACCTACGACAGCAATTTTATCTATCCGCCTCGAAAAGGTCATGCCCCCGGTTACCAACATGCCCCCCACCCAACCCCACACACCCGATCTCGGAGAGGTCGAATGTTGGTAGCTAGAATGTTGGTAGCTCGGAGGCGGCACGCTGCTCGTGCAAATGGATGGCGCATTTTTCGTGATTCGTGACGAAGGAACCTATGCGGGAAAAGTGTGCCGGCGCGCGTTTATTCAAATTCTACCGGTTCAAAAAATTGTCTGCCTCTTGATGGATGTAATAATTCCTTATGATGTAAGCGACCAATAATGATTGCAGGATGTGTATTGAATTTTTTCGCAAACTCAACTACGTCATCTTCAGTTATTGGAAATCTTTGTAGAATTTCTTTTTCCTGATCATTCGTTAAAGTCCATTTAATGGCAAAATCGTCGGCTTCTTTTTCCTTCTCAACGTCCTTATCTGCGTATTCTACATCCTCTAAGAAAATATCCTTTTTGCCATGCAGCAGAATATGACCTGCTTCATGGAAAAAGGTAAACCAAAAGCTGTCGTTGCGTTTGTAGCGACCTGTTAACTGAATTAAAGGCGTATCGTTTATCCAGCGTGTGCTGCCGTTGATAGGCGCTTTATTGATGCAAGGCGTATGCACCACTTTTACACCTGCTTCCAAACAAACCTGTTGCAATTGTTTAAAGAAATTCTCAGGATGTTTTGCCATAATGCTTTTAATCTCGGGCAATATTTCTTTAAAATCTTTTTCTACATACGGTTTGGTTGGCAATTCGGCTGCTTGAAGTTCGCCTTTACGCAACCATGCAGAAATGGCATAAGGTTCTTTGGTGTGCGCCAACGAAATACGGAACGCCACTTTTAGTTGCTGTTTGAAATAGTAATCCTCCCAGGCGTTATGGTTGCTGATGCTGAAAAATGCCAACAGTGCGGATGTTTTTTCTTCGATGGTAGTTTTAGCAGGGAGCCAACCCTTTTTTACCATGTCGGCAATAGGAAAATTTCTTGTCCAATCGGTTGATTCTGCGAGTAGTTCCCGGCGTTCTGCACGGGCAATAAATTCATCATAGTTGCGCTGCATATTCAGCCAAAAGTGGGCTGGTATTTTCAGCACATGCTCAAACTGCACAGCCATTTCGGGGGTTATGCTGCTTTTGCCTTTGAGTATGGCGATCACCGTTTTTTCGGGTTTTCCTGTGCGTACAGCAAACTCCTTAGGGCCCATGCCCAGTTCTTCTAACTTTTCAGCCAAGGTTTCGCCTGGGTGAAAAGCTATTTGCGGATGGTATTGATTTATTTTAGTTGCCATTGTATGCTGTGTTTGCCTTGTTTCTTATTTGCCGTGGTAGTTGGTAATTTCAATAACTTCTACACCTTTAATTTCAAGCCAAATGTATTTGCCGTCTTCATCAGTGGGTATTGGCTTTTCGTGTGGTTCAAACACCAAACGATAAGGATGATCAAGGTCGCAAGCCCATTGCCCTTTGCGGTCGCCTGTGAGTTCGTGATACCTGCCGGGCAGGTGGCGAACATCTTCCAGCGTAAGGGCATTGCGAAGGTCGCCAAGGCGTTTGTTATAGAGCTTTGCACGGATTTGCCCCATTTCCTTTTGGCACTTCTTAAAGTCATTCGCCAGTTTTTCCAGCTTATAGTTATCAAAGGTTATTTCCACTGCAAAGATACTTTTATTTTAATTAACAGCAAATGTAAGCCAAAATATTTTATCAAGCAACACGAATCTCCCCACGCATCAACTTCGGCAGCAAAGTATTCCGTGGCTGTGTGTGTTGCCCTGGGGGGGTCAGTCCTCCGGAATGTTACTAACATTGCGTGGGGCCGGATACGCCGGAACCGATACCTTCACCCTATGCAAGGGGGATATTATTTCCAGTGGCACACTTTTGGTGATTCGTGACAAAGGAACCTGTGCGGGAAAAGTGTGCCACCTCACCCTATCTGACCACCTCATAGATCCCGAAATTTTTCACGAACTATTGAGATTAGGACCCACATAAAAACCTGCCTAAGAAAAAACAAATACTTACCTTTGGCGTTAGTAACGTAAATCAGAATTAATGATCAAAAGTTTTGGCGATAAAGAATCCGAGAAAATTTGGAATGGTATTCGGTCGAATAAATTGCCAAACGAGATACAGGATGTTGCGCGTCGAAAATTAAGAATGATCCATAATGCGCAGGATATTGATGATCTTCGCATTCCTCCCGCCAACAGACTGGAAAAATTAAAAGGTGATCTTCAAGAATACTATAGTATTCGGATAAACAATCAATGGCGCATCATTTTTAAGTGGATCCATCATGATGCATACGAAATAAGAATAGTCGATTATCATTAATATAACCGATATGGAAAATCTGAAAAATATTCACCCGGGCGAAATCCTTCTTGAGGAATTCTTAATTCCTATGGAAATCTCCGCGTATCGTTTGGCAAAGGAAACTTTTCTGCCACAAACCCGTATTTCCGAAATTATCAAGGGTAATCGAAGGATCACCGCCGATACCGCGCTTCGTTTAGCCAAATTTTTCGGGACAAGCGCCAAGTTTTGGTTAGGTCTTCAAGATGATTATGATCTGGAAGAAGCGCAAAATCAAAAAGCGCAAGAGTTTAATAATATTAAATCCATTGAAGGGAACGCTGTATAACAGCAAACAAGCTCGGGCCCAGCCAGCAACCAACATTCGACTTCTACGAGGTCGGAGCATTTTTTATTCGGGCACACACCCGACCTCGGAGCGGTCGCATGTTGGTAGGAAATGTGTACCACCTCCAGGTAATCACTTTCCAATACAAAAAGCAATTAGATACTGACTATCAATAACTTGCAAGGTTCGGGCAACAAGTAAGAAACAGGAAAGACGGGTTTAAAAGGCAAGAAAGCGGGAGAAGTTAAAGATATTTCCCAAAATATCCATCATGCCTCTGAGCTTCGATGTTCAATCAAGGTTTCGATTTCTACCTTGAGCAGGGGGATATGCCGCATGGCAATAGCCCAGAGTACTTCATCGGAGACCTTTTCGTACGCATGAATGATAAAGTTGCGCGTGTCCACAATTCGACGGGCATGCGTAATCGCTATTCCCGGCTCGGCTGCGAGTATGCGGTTAACCGCCTCGCCGATGATCTCAATATTTCTTTCCAGTGCACGCTTGAACATGATATTTTCCTGAAGCAGGTAAATACCTTTTCCGGTATCGGGCATAAATCCCTCAATCTCTTCGATAGCGTGCTTTATATCATGCAGCCATTTCGCAGTCCGGTCCTCCATATACGATCACTTTTGTGGCTTCGACAGCACTTTTGAAGTAGGGGTTTTTCAAAGTTTGGCTTTCTACAAGATCCACCTTACGTTGAAATAACTGAGAAAGGGCATCGCGGAAATCAAAGAAATTATCGGCGTATTCGAGCGGCTCCACATCTTGGAAG
>JAUMBL010000185.1:0-2032 GCA_032115775.1 Saprospiraceae bacterium
CAGGATCGTCGCGACCTTCATACGGCGGTATCGTTTTTTCAGGATCCCGCTTTTGCGGTCGTACCAGTCAATTTGATCCTGCACGCGGTTTTTGAGGTACTCATCGGGTGAAATTTGCGTATTCATAGTTGAAAAGAGCGCGCCCGGCCGGGCATTCAGGCCGGTTTATAGGTTTCAAAAAATTCTTTTCCGGCGATGCGGTACACTTCTGAGCAATCTTCCGGCAGGGCGAGAAAATCGCCGGTTTTGGCGATCATTTTCTCGCCCCAGCGGGCGATAAAATAAAATTCCGGCGGCCATTGCAGGCATTGGAGTAAATCCGGGCTGAGTTCGATGGCAAAAATCACGGAATTGGGTTCGTACATTTGCCAGCCGTTTGCGTCGGGTGGTGCGAGGGGGCTGTATCGCTTTTCGAATTTTTCCGCGCCGAGGAGGTATTGCTCGCCGGCTTCCGTGGTGTTTCGGACGATATAATCACCTGCCTGGGCGGTATTGACCGTTTCTAGTCCGTCAGCGGTGATCGTCTCAATTTTTTCGCCGGCTTGCGCGCGTTTGGCCAGGATGTTGCGATATTTGCGATAGCGGCCGGCGCCCGCAGCGTCCAGTATCGGGCGGAGGGCGGCGAGCATGTCGGATTGTGTGCGCGGGTTGGGATGCAAATTATTTTAATTGGTGACGACCCTTTAAACAAAAAAATATTTTGTTTGGGCGCCTGTTTTTTGATTTTTTCTAAAAAAATCAAAAAACAGGCGCCCAAACATCCTTTCATTTTGCCGCCGGAGGCGGCGAAATACTTTTTACGCACCCCCCTGATGGCCGATTTTAGTTGAAAATTCTTGTAAAATTAAGACAATGTACCCTATTTCTATGCTTTTTTATCAAAAAAACAATTTTTTTAAAAAAATGCGCGCCGGCGGCGGGCTGTACCTGTCGCTGATCCTGGCGTTGGCGCCCTTAGTATTGCCGGCCCAGGCGGACAGCGCGGCGTTGTTCCCGTACGTGATACAAAAAGAGGTGCTTGCCGACAGCGGGGTTGTGGTAGCGGCGCATCCTCTGGCGGCGCGGGTGGGCGCGGAGATTTTGCGGCAGGGCGGCAACGCGGCCGACGCGGCGGTGGCCGTACAATTTGCCCTTGCGGTGGTGTATCCGCAGGCTGGGAATATTGGCGGCGGCGGATTTTTGGTGTATCGCGCGCGCACGGGCGAGACCGCTGCGCTCGATTTCCGCGAAAAAGCGCCGGCGGCGGCTTCCGAGACGATGTACGTGGATTCGTTGGGGCGGGTGATGAGCCAGAAAAGCCGGTTCGGCGCCCTGGCTTGCGGCGTGCCCGGTTCGGTGGACGGCATGTGGGAAACGCACAAAAAATACGGTCGGCTGCCCTGGGCGCAACTGGTGCAGCCGGCGATTGATTTTGCCGAAAAAGGGTTTCAGATTACCCGCCAAGAGGCTGATAACCTGAACAGAGAGCGATTTAATTTCTTTCGGCACAGTTCGATCATGCCCGCCTTTGCGCAGATGAAAGACTGGTCGGAGGGCGACTGGCTCCTCCAGCCCGAACTGGGCAAAACCCTGCGCCGGATCGCCAGCGAAGGCCGCGACGGGTTTTACAAGCGGGTGGTGGCCACCCTGATCGTCCGGGAAATACAAAAAGAAGGCGGCTTGATGACGATGGCCGATCTGGAAAATTACAAGAGCGTCTGGCGGAAACCGCTGGAGTTCGACTGGAACGGCCTGCACCTCATCACCATGCCCCCGCCCAGCAGCGGCGGCATTCTGCTCCGCCAGATGCTGGGCATGCTCGAGGGGCGAATGCCGGCGGATACCGGCTTCCACAGTGCGGCGGCCGTGCATGTGATAGCCGAGGTGGCGCGCCGCGCTTTTGCCGACCGCGCGGCGCATTTGGGCGACCCTGACGCCTACCCGGTTCCGGTGGACACCCTGATGTCGAGCGCCTATCTCGCGGCGCGAATGGCTGATTTTAATCCCGACAAGGCCACGCCCAGCAAAGGCGTGGCTGCCGGCAAGATCTCCG
>JAUMBL010000186.1:0-3477 GCA_032115775.1 Saprospiraceae bacterium
ACGGGAGGCCTTTAAAATCGGCCTTGTACAAAACGGCGAAGGATGGATGGATATGATAAAAAGCAGGAATATGAGTTCCCACACGTACAACAAATCCACTGCCGAAGCAATTTACTTCAAAATAGTACGGGAATATTATCCGCTTTTTAAAGATTTCGAGCAGAAAGTGGAATCGCTCCGCGCCGGCGGACACGAAGACTTGTTTTCTAAAGATGTATGAATTACGGACTTAGCAACGACGCGATCCCGGCCATAATCCGGATACTCAGACAATATGATACGGTCGAGCAGGCGGTGCTCTACGGCTCCCGCGCCATGGGCAAGTACCGGCCTGCATCAGATATTGACCTCGTCTTAATCGGCCCGGAACTGACGCTTTCCGTCCAACTGAGCATCGAAAACGCCATGGATGATCTGCTGCTGCCTTATACAGTTGATTTGAGCATCCTGCACCAAATTGAAAACGCCGAACTCCTGGATCATATCAACCGGGCAGGCATCGTGATCTATGAAAAAAGGAGTGTCTGATTTTGGATGACAGTGCCGCGTCCAGCAAATAGCGCATGAATTGGGGAGACAAATTTTGTCTTCATCAAGGCGCGAGAAGGGCGCAATACGGGATATTGTAACCGACGAGCAACGCAGAGGAAGGGAAAATTGGGCCGCTATATTCATGCGCTATTTGCTGGACGCGGCACTAGGCGCCTTCCGCCCGCTAAACGACCGGAATGAAAACCGTGCGCCCGAACGCAGAAGCCGGATTCTGCGCCCCAAAAGAAGAAGTTGCAGGAATTATCAGATAGATCTATACTAAAAATAATTAATACGCCGTTTTGAACAAAACAATCGCTTGGTATTGATTTTTTGCAAATTCAGGTTAACTCCTAACCAAACCCCGAAGGGGTGACATTATTCTAGCTATGAAAACGCAGTTCCCAGCCTCAGCACGTTCCGCCCCTACCGCCCTTTTTCTGTTTTTTATCGGCCTGTTGCTGCTGCCCGCCTGCCGGAAATCCTGGCAATTCCGGGAAATCAAAGGCGAATATGTGGGTACTTATCGCGAGGTCAACGGCGGCATGCGGCCGCGTCCCTATGTGGATTCATCCGGAAACCAGTATATCCGGAACGAGTTCGTCGTGGACACCCTCGAAATCGCGGACGTCCGCGTATTCGTGTCCCGGCAAGATCGCGACAGCGTGGCGTTTACCATGGACGTCCCCGGGCGGTATTCTCGCGTACTCTATTTTGAATGGATGCCGGATTCAGACGATCAACACGTGTTCTCCCGGTCTTATTCGTCCCCGTTCGGGTATAGCTCGTCCAGCAGTACGGTGGAGGTGGATGCCGATACCGGTTTGCTGAGCTGGCGCGACGGCAGCGAGACCAACGGTAGTTTCGGCCGTTCCTTTACCTGGCATTATTTTGAAGGCCGCCGGGATTAACGCGCATTGGGGAATTGCTCTACCGTGCGTATCAAACGGCCGGCGGACGGAAAATAAAATAAAGACTAAATGCATTGACGGCCTATTAGGAAAAATAATATTTTGTTTTGGCGCCTGTTTTTTGATTTTTTTAGAAAAAATCAAAAAACAGGCGCCAAAACATCCTCTCATTTCGCCGCCGAAGGCGGCGAAATACTTATCCGCCGTATTTTCCAAATAACATTCAGATCGTTCGGCGCACATGCAACCTGTCTAGCCTCCCCGTTATTGTTTCACCAGTTTCAGCGCCGAGTTCATGCCGCTGATTTTCATTAGATACAGTCCGGGCGGCAGCGCGGTCAGATCCAGCGGGTTGGCGCCTGCCTGCAGGCGGTCGGTTTTGATGATCCGGCCGGCGAGATCCGTCAGCGTGCAGATTTTACCGTCCAGCGCATCGTTGCCCGACAGTACGGCGAAATCCGTCGTAGGATTGGGGTACAATGCCAGTGCCCAGGCTTCCGGCTCGTTTGTGGATACGGTATTCACGGGCGTATAGGCGCGAATTTTATTGGTACCCGACACGATCCCGACGCCGTTGGGCGCCAGGCAGAAGCCGGAGGTATTGTTATTGGGGAGAAAATCGGACCACAGCAGATTGAGATTCAGGTCGAAAGCGTACACGAAATTTTCGCCGTTGGTGGCGTAGATCATGTTGTTATTCGATGCGGACAAGCGCGGGGAGAAGAACCCGCCCTGCGAGATCGTTGGGGAGGTATTCAGCACCGAGCCCGTGAGCGGGTTGATGCGGATGATTTTCCCGTTTGAGGGGGCGTAAATCGTGCCGTCGGCGCCGTTGCACATCAGGCTGAAAGCCGAATTTCCGGTGATCGGGCGTTGAAACTGCGGGGTGAATTTGTCTCCGTTGTCAAAAAACGCTGCCACATTATCTTCCGTCAGTTGGACATACACCACGCCGCTGAATCCGACCATCAGGCCGGATTGGGGTACATTGCCGCCGGGTTGCAGATCGGCCACCTTGTGGGAGTATTTTTTTGCTCCGGTGGCGAGGTCTATGGCCCACAGAAAAGAGATCCCGCCGCTTTGCTCGAGCGTATAGCCGGTATTGTTGGTTGGATTGACGGCCATTTCCCCGCTTCCGGACGCCATCGGCACGGTGGGCGTTTGCCAGATCATCTGCCCGTTTGCGGGATTGATTTTGTAGGTTTTAAAGTTGCCGTAGATGTATAAATTGCCGGCGGCGTCAAACACGGCGGTTTCAGAGAGATAGGGGGCGACCGTTTTGTTGAAAGTCCACAACTTGGATCCGTTCGTCACATCGAGCGCATACAGGCTGTCCTGAAAGGTATCCGTATAGCCGACCACGAACACGCGTCCGTCGCGCAGCCCGACGGTGTGCGATCTCCCGGTGAGATTCGTGACGTCCACGCTCCAGAGCAGGCTTCCGTTTGCGAGGCTGTAGCATTCCACCGGAGCATACGTCGAACTGACAAATCGCATGGTCGCGACGTAGTTGCCTTCAATAAACAGGGGCGATCCAAAAGCGCCGGAAGCCGATACTTCCCACAATACGGAATCCGTTGTGGGGCCGGCGACGTTCATATAGCCGTTTCTTGCCGGGTTGCCGCCCCCGTTATGCCAGCCGGTGGGTTGGGCTTGCAGGGTCGCGATGCCTGCGAAAAAGGCGAGGAGGGTCAAGGTTAGGGCGAATAGTTTCATGATTTAACTATATTATAGAAGTGATTTGTCGCAAAACTATAAATGTTATGGGAAATGCCTGATTTTTTGATTTTTTAAAAACGATTCGGTTCTAATGTAGTTGTATTATTGTGGCGGCACTGCGCGCCGCGCAGGTTTACTAAACTTTTTAAGTTTAGTAAACCTAAAAAAAACGTACCCTCAATATGAAAAAATCCGCACTTCTCCTGCTGTTCGCCGTGCGCGCCGCGCTCGCGCTGAACGCCCAAACAACGCTCCAACTCCCGCTCGACCCGAGCCGCATCAACGCCGGACTCGAGCTGCGCCAGACCGCCGACGG
>JAUMBL010000187.1:0-17123 GCA_032115775.1 Saprospiraceae bacterium
AGCGACGAGCTCGTCCGGGATCGCAGCCTGAACGCCGGCGCCATCGTGCGGGAACTCGCGCAAAAATTCCTCAAAGGCGGCGGCGGCGGCCAACCGTTTTTCGCTACCGCCGGCGGCGCCGAGGTCGCGGGACTTGCTGAGGCGGTCGCTGCGGTTCGCGGGTTTGTGGAAAAATAACGGTGTAAAAGGGAATTTTTTTGATTTTTTTACAAGAAAAAATCAAAAAAAGACATATTTTCGAAATATTATTTTTTTCGAAGAGAATCAAGGGGCTTATTACATAACCCCGTAAAATAATGTTTAGGCGCCCGTTTTTTGAAAATTCAAAAAACGGGCGCCCCTTTTAAGTCCTTACCCAATTTTGACAAAAACTTAACCCGGCCTCCAATAAAGCTATTTTACCTTTGCGTTTGGAATTAATCTAAATAAAGATAACATGCGCAAAGTGCTTCCTTTCCTGCTCTTTTCCTTGCCGCTACTCCTGATCACCGCCTGCGGCGATCGCGAAAAAGCGCCGTTGGATATCCCGACGGCCTACGACGGCGCCAACTTCGACGTGAATGCCGCCACGGAATTGGACGTCATCCGCCGTTTCCGCAGCCTGGTGGCTGAGGTGCAAAAAGGCCGCAGCGGCGCGCCGGTATCGCTCGATTCCCTGAATTATTGGTATGCCGTGGGCACGCCCAGCGTGCAAAGTCTGGTATCCGGTTATTTTGCCCCCAAAGTGCCGGTTTGGCATGCCGAACTGGCGAAAGCCTCCGGCAATACATATACACCCGGCCCGCCGGCCGGCGAGGGCGGCGTTTTCGGCGGCTATCTTTTTGACGAGAACGGCCTGGAACTGGAACAAATGGTGGACAAGGGTCTTTACGGCGCGCTGCTGTACCAGCACTTTAACGACTTGACGCAGGCGGCCGTCACCCCGGCGACCGTAGATCGCATGCTGGCCATCTTCGGCGCCAACCCCGCTTTCCCGAACAGCTACCAGGCCGCCCTGCACGCGCGCCCGGATATCCTCTCGGCTAACTACGCCGCCCGCCGCGATAAAAACGACGGCAACGGCCTCTACACCGCCACCCGCGACGCCTTTATCCAACTCCAGGCGGCAGTGCGCGCCGGCGACGACTACAACCAGGAACGCGACGAAGCCATCGAAACCATCCGCGTCAACTGGGAAAAAAGCAACGCCGCCACGATCATCAACTATCTGCACGCCGTAATCAGCAAACTGAGCGCCACCAACCCCTCCGATGCCGATAAAGGCGCCGCCCTGCACGCGTACGGAGAAGCGGTCGGTTTTACGCAAGGCTGGCGCACGCTCCCCAATAAAAAGATCACCGACCAGCAAATTGACGACCTCCTGCTCCTCCTGAACGCCCCGGAAAACGGCACACCGGCGTCCTATCGGTTCGTCGCCGACCCGCTCAACGAACTGCCTAAACTGACGCAGGCAATTGGGCAATTGAAAGCGATTTACGCCTTCTCCGATCAGGAAATCGAAGATTTTAAAAGAAACTGGGTGCTGGATCAAAATCGCTAATTCAAGATGATAAAATCTATTTTCCGGACGGCGCCCCTGCTCGCCGCCCTGCTCCTGCTGTTTAATGCCTGCGACCCTGCAGGCGGCACCGATACGCCGAACTTCGACCGCAAGGCGATGCTCCAGGATTATGCGACCAATCTGATCCGCCCGGCCTACGGCGATCTGCGGGCCAAAGCCGAAGCGCTGCACGAGGCCGCCCAGACTTTCCAGTCGGCTCCCAGCCTCTCCGCGCTCCAAGCGCTGCAAAACGCCTGGCAGACCACAGCCATCGTGTGGCAATACGCCAATGCCTATAACTTCGGGCCGGCCGGCGAGGAAGGCCTCCGCAAAAGCCTGGCAGAGGAAATCGGTACTTTCCCGGCAAGTAGCGCCAAAATTGACGCCGCCATCGCCGCCGGCGCCTGGAACCTCAACGATTTCAACCGCGACGCCCGCGGACTGCCCGCCATCGAGTACCTGATCTTCCCCGCTGCTGCCGACGATGCTGCCATCCTGGCGGCGTTTGGTACGACACCCGCCCGCGGACAATACCTGACCGCGCTGACGCAGGATCTGCGCGCGCGCGCGGCCGCCGTACACGATGCTTGGCTGGGTAACTATGCTGCCAATTTCGTAGAAAACGCCGGTACGGATGCCGGCAGCAGCACGTCGCAATTGTACAACGAGTTCGTGCGCAGCTTCGAGGCGCTGAAAAACTTCAAACTCGGACTCCCCATGGGCAAACGCCCGGGCCAAACGATGCCGGCGCCGCAATTGGCGGAAGCGCCGTACAGCAGCGCCTCACTCCTGCTGCTGCGCAATCACTACGATGCCATCGAGGGCATCTGGCGCGGCAAAAATGCGGCCGGCGCCGAGGGCCTCGGGTTCCGGGCATACCTGGAAAAAGTGGAGGGCGGCTCGGCGCTGATCCAAAGCACCGAAGCGCAAATGGCCGCCGTGCGCGCCGCCTTTACCGCCGTGCCCGACTCCCCGGCATTATCAGAGCAAATTACGCAATCGCCGGCAGCCCTAGATACATTGTACACGGAACTTCAAAAACTGACCCGCTATCTGAAATCCGACCTGTCTTCTCTCCTGGGTATTGCGATCACGTATAGCAGCGGTGACGGCGATTAGTACGCATATCGAACGTTGGGAGCGCTGGTGGACGGCGCCCGCCGGCATCGCCCCCCTGGTCACGCTTCGCGTGGTCATCGGGGCGATGCTGGCATTCAGCACCGCGCGTTTTATGGCGCTGGGCTGGGTGGACGACCACTATATCCGGCCGGTTTTTCATTTTGCCTACGCCGGCTTCGAATGGGTGCGCCCCCTGCCGGCGGCGGGCTTGTACGCCGTGCATATCCTGCTGCTGCTGAGTTCGCTGGCGGTCCTGCTCGGCTATCGCTACCGTTTGGCAGCCGTGCTGCAATTTCTGCTGTTCACCTACACGGAACTCCTCGACCTGACCTATTACCTCAACCACTACTACTTTGTCAGCATCGCGAGCGCGCTGCTGATCGTCGTGCCGGCCCACCGCGCTTTTTCCCTGGACGTGTGGCGCCGGCCGGAATGGGCCTTGGAGCAAGTACCGCGCTGGACGATCGTTATTTTCCAACTTCAACTCGGCATCGTGTATTTTTATGCCGGTATTTGGAAGATCAACTACGACTGGCTGATCAACGCCCTGCCGCTCCGGATTTGGCTGCCCGCCAACGACCAGTTGCCGCTCATCGGTCCCTTCCTGGCCATGAAATACACCCCCTGGCTGTTCAGTTGGGCGGGTATGTTGTACGATGCGACGATCGCAGGCTGGCTTTTGTGGGCGCGCACCCGCCCGGTTGCTTATTTGACGGTGATTTTATTTCATACGATTACCGGACTGCTCTTCCAGATCGGCGTGTTTCCGCTGGTGATGATGGGCGCTACGCTGGTGTTTTTTTCGGAAAAATGGCATGCGCGGTGGCAGGATTGGTTTCGGCGCCGCGTTTTCACGAATACAAGGCAGGGCAGCGCGCGCAGCGAAATTTTTTTATTAAAAAAAACAAATTTGCCGCGCCGATGGGGTGAAAAATTTGTCCGACGGTTTGTTTTAATCGCCCTCTTTTTCCATTTTTCTTTTCAAATCCTTTTTCCCTGGCGCTTCCTGCTCTATCCCGGCGATGTCTTCTGGACGGAGCAGGGCTACCGCTTTGCCTGGCGGGTCATGCTGATGGAAAAAGCCGGTACCGCCACTTTTTATGTGAAAGACGGTCGGACGGGCCGGGAGGGCACGGTGGTGAACCGCGAATTTCTGAATGCCCACCAGGAAAAACAAATGGCCATGCAGCCCGATATGATCCTGCAATTCGCCCGTTTTCTGGAGAAACACTACGCAAATCAGGGCGTTCACGAGCCGGTCGTGCGCGCCGAAGTCTATGTCACCCTGAACGCCCGTCCCAGCCGCTTGTTATTCGACCCCGCATTAGACCTGACCCAGGTGCGCAGCACCCGCGAACTTTTTGAGCCATGACGACCGTATTCCGCATATTCGCCGCCATCTTACTGCCCGCCGCCCTGACGGCCCAACAGGCAGATACGCTGAAGCCCAATGAAGCGCAACCACTGCGCGAAGTGCTCATTCGCGACCAATCGGGCGCCGAATCGGCCGCTGCCCGACTGAACAACGTGGAAAATTTCGGCATCTACGCGGGCAAAAAAACGGAAGTCGTCGCCCTCCAACAACTCACCGCCAATACCGCCACGAACAATCCCCGGCAGATCTACGGCCGCATCACCGGACTGAATATCTGGGAGAGCGACGGCGCGGGTCTCCAACTCGGCATCGGCGGCCGCGGGCTGAGCCCCAACCGCACGGCCAATTTCAATACCCGCCAAAACGGCTACGATATCAGCGCAGACGCCCTGGGGTATCCGGAAAGTTATTACACGCCACCGACGGAGGCGCTCGACCGCATCGAGATCGTGCGGGGCGCCGCCTCGCTGCAGTACGGCACGCAGTTCGGCGGACTGCTCAATTTTCGCTTCAAAAAAGGTCCGCAGGATAAAAAAATCGAGTTCAATACCCGGCAAACCCTCGGCGCCTGGAATTTCTTCGGCTCTTTTAACAGCGTGGGCGGCACGGTGCTCAAAGGCAAACTGAACTACTACGCCTACCTGAACTACAAACGCGGCGACGGCTGGCGCCCCAACAGCGGCTTTGAATATCACTGTTTCTACGGCTCTGCCATTTATACGCCGGTTGAAAAACTAACTCTCCGCCTCGATCTGACGGAAATGCAGTACCTGGCCCAACAGGCCGGCGGATTGACGGATAAAATGTTTCAGGATGATCCCCGGCAGTCGGTTCGTGCTCGGAACTGGTTTTCCGTGGACTGGAAAATGGCGGCGCTCAGCGCGGATGTGCAATTTTCGGAAAAAACGCAACTGAACATCCGCAATTTCGGACTGCTGGCCTCCCGGCAATCGCTCGGCAACCTGGAGCGGATCAACGTGATCGATTTCGGTGGCAACCGCACCCTGATAGACGGCGCGTTCCGCAACCTCGGACACGAATCCCGGCTGCTGCACCGCTTTTTCTGGAAAGGACAACCCCAAACCCTGCTGGTCGGTTTTCGATTGTACCAAGGTTATTCCACGGCTCGGCAGGGCGACGGCAACAACGGCGCCGGACCCAATTTCGATTTTTTACACCCTGACAACCTGGAAAACTCCGACTACGATTTTCCCAACTTTAATCAGGCGGTTTTTCTGGAGCAGGTCTTCAACCTGGGTCCGCGCTGGAGTATCACGCCCGGACTGCGCTTTGAAAATATCGTCACGCGCGCCGATGGCTATTTCAACCGGCGCGTACTTGACGGCGCCGGCAACGTCGTAGTGGAGAACAAGGTGTATGACCAACAGGAACGCCGGCGGCGTTTTCTGATCGGCGGCCTCGGCATTACCTATAAACCCGGCGAGCGCGTGGAAGCGTACGGGAATTTTTCCCAGAACTACCGCGCGATCAATTTCACCGACCTGCGCATCGTGAACCCGAACTTCGTGGTGGACTCCAACCTGCGCGACGAGCGCGGCTTTACTTTCGACCTCGGTATCCGGAGCAAGAGCCCGCAGTTGATCAACTACGAACTAACGGCCTTTTACGTGCGCTACAACGGCAAGATTGGCCAGGTCCTGCGCGCCGACCAGCCGCCGCTGTACAACGACTACCGCCTCCGTGCCAATATCTCAGACGCCCGCAACATCGGGATCGAGTCTTTCGCCGAGGCCGATCTACTGCAATTAGCCGGCAGAACGCCCGCCAAAACCCGGCTTTCGCTTTTCGTAAACGCCGCCCTGGTGGATGCCCGCTACGTCAACACCCAGGACGCCTCCGTGCGCAACAAAAAAGTGGAAATGGCGCCGCCCGTCCTGCTCAGAAGCGGCCTTACGTTCCGCCATGGCGCCTGGCGCGCCGCTTTCCAGTACGCCTGGACGGCAGCGCACTACTCCGACGCCACCAACGCCCTGCGCACCGCCACGGCCGTAGAGGGCCGGATCCCCGCCTACCAGGTCGCCGATTTGTCGGCCTCTTATCATTGGAAGCAATTTTCCATCGAGGCTAGCTGCAACAATCTGTTCAATACGCCCTACTTCACCCGCCGGGCGGAGAGTTATCCCGGGCCGGGGATTATTCCGGCGGATGGAAGGGGGGTGTATGTGACGCTGGGGGGGAGGTTTTGAGGGGTAGAAAAGTCATCCAGTGGACGACCTTTTAGGAGATTTTCTGCCCTTTTCTGACGGCAATATCCTATTTTTGCCCCGCAAATCGTACTTGGGTAGCCTTAGACCGAATCGCTGATATTATTCCAAGTATCTGTTAATACATAACCGACATAATAATGTCACCCCTTCGGGGTTTTAATGGCGAAATGCCAACCGAGCTAGAATAATGTCACCCCTTCGGGGTTTTAACTGCGAAACAATAACCTATATAGAATAATGTCGCCCCTTCGGGGTTTTAATGGCGAAATGCCAACCGAGCTAGAATAATGTCACCCCTTCGGGGTTTTAACGGCAAAACAATAACCTATATAGAATAATGTCGCCCCTTCGGGGTTTTAACTGCGAAACGCCAACCGAGCTAGAATAATGTCACCCCTTCGGGGTTTGGCTAACCAGTTACCCCAAATTGACCTTATCTTATAAAACCGCATTTAATTCCTGTTCATCAACCCAACTACTGGATTTACCTCCGCTTAAACCCGGACTTACCACACATAAAAAATGTTTTCAGAATACGACGTCATCGTAGTCGGCGCCGGCCATGCCGGTTGTGAAGCCGCCGTGGCTGCCGCCAATATGGGCTGCAAGGTGCTGCTGGCAACCATGAATATGCAGACCATCGGTCAGATGAGCTGCAACCCTGCCATGGGCGGCGTGGCCAAGGGCCAGATCGTGCGCGAAATAGACGCGCTATGCGGCTATTCGGGTATCGTGACCGATCACACGATGGTGCAATTCCGCCTGCTGAACCGCAGCAAGGGCCCTGCTATGTGGAGCCCGCGCGCGCAAAGCGACCGCATGCGCTTTGCCGCCAAATGGCGCTCCATGCTGGAGGCGCACCCGAATATTGATTTTTGGCAGGAAATGGTGAGCGGCTTGTTGGTGAAAGACGGCCGCGTGCAAGGCGTGCGCACGGGCATGGGCCTGGAAATACCGGGCAAAGCCGTGGTGCTCACCAACGGCACCTTCCTGAACGGCATCATTCATATCGGCGAAAAACAGTTCGGCGGCGGCCGGGCCGGGGAGAGCGCCGCAAAAGGCATTACCGAACAATTGGTGGAACTGGGCTTCGAGGCCGGCCGTATGAAAACCGGAACGCCCCCGCGCATAGACGGCCGCTCGATTGATTACGCCCGCATGGAAGTGCAGCCGGGCGACGAGCCGGCCGGCAAGTTTTCCTACACCGATACGCCGGTGCTGACCGACCAGCTGCCCTGCCATATCACGCACACCAACCAGAAGGTGCACGAGATCTTGCGTACAGGCTTCGACCAGTCGCCCATGTTCAACGGCCGTATCCAGGGACTCGGACCGCGCTATTGCCCCAGTATCGAAGACAAGATCGAACGCTTCAGCGAAAAAGATTCGCACCAACTGTTCATCGAACCGGAAGGCCGCGATACCTGCGAAATTTATATCAACGGTTTTTCCAGCTCGCTGCCGGAAGACGTGCAGTTTAAGGCGCTGCGTCTTGTGCCCGGACTGGAAAACGTCAAGATGTTCCGGCCGGGCTACGCCATCGAATACGATTACTTCCCGCCCACCCAACTCAAATTGAGCCTGGAGACGCATTTGGTAAAGAACCTCTTTTTCGCCGGACAAATCAACGGCACCACCGGCTACGAAGAGGCCGGTTGCCAGGGACTAATGGCCGGCCTCAATGCCGCCCTGGCTGTGCTGGAGCGCGATCCGCTCGTGCTCAAGCGCTCCGAGGCGTATATCGGCGTGCTGATAGACGACCTGGTGAACAAGGGCACGCAAGAGCCTTACCGCATGTTTACCAGTCGGGCGGAGTACCGCATTCTGCTCCGACAGGACAATGCCGACCTGCGCCTGACGCCTATTGCGCACAAACTGGGCATGCTCGGCGCCGACGAGCGCATGGAGCGCGTGCGCGCCAAAAACCAGGCGGCTTCGGAGATTGACGCGTTCTTCCGCAACGCCTCGGTGACGCCCGATGAAATCAATCCTTACCTGGTATCCGTCGAGTCGGCGCCCAGCGTGCAAAAGGTAAAACTGTACAATATCCTACTCCGTCCGCAGGTGGATATTCGCGGACTGGCTGCGACTCTGCCGGAACTCGAACGCTTTCTGGCGCCTTATAATAACGAGTTCGTCGAACTGGCCGAGATCAACATGAAATACGAAGGCTACATCCGCAAGGAAGAGGAGATGGTGGCCAAAATGAGCCGGCTGGAGGATCTGCGCCTACAAGAAGATTTTAACTACCATGCCATCTCCGCCCTCAGCGCCGAGGCGCGCGACAAACTATCCCGCCACAAGCCCCAAACCCTTGGGCAGGCGAGCCGGATTTCCGGGGTGAACCCGGCGGATGTGAGCGTGTTGTTGGTGCATTTGGGAAGGTAGGAAGGGGCGTTTTGGGTCAGAAAGGGTAAACAGTGCGCGTATCGGGGATAGTCGGTATTTACTTTTGTGATATTGCCTGGAATACGCTAATTTTGTCCTTGTTAAATTAAAGTTTAATTTTAAAATAACAAGGATAAATGATCGAGCGTCGCATTGCAGCCCTGGTTTTGGATCACATTACGTATTTTCCTGTAGTGGGAATAATAGGACCCCGACAAGTTGGAAAAACGACGTTGGCGAAATCCCTGCGTCAGCAAATTTCCGGGCCGAGCATATTTTTAGATTTAGAGTTGGAGGAGGACGTCGCGAAACTGCAAAACGCGCAAGCTTATTTGCAGGATCAGCAAGATAAATGCGTCATCATGGATGAAATCCAGTTAATGCCCCGACTGTTCGGCCTTATTCGCGGCCTTGTCGATATGGAACGGCGGCCGGGTAGATTCATGTTACTTGGATCCGCATCGCCTGCCTTGATCCGGCAAACATCGGAAACGCTTGCCGGACGAATTGCTTACACCGAACTTACGCCCATCTCTTTATCAGAGGCATTGGTCGCAGGAATAGATCAAAAGACACATTGGTTCAGAGGGGGCTTTCCCGGATCACTGTTAGCGCCGGATGGTGCAAAGAGCGTCACATGGCGCCGGAACTTTTCACAGACTTTTCTGGAAAAAGATTTGCGCGCTATGGGGTACGAGATCAATATGTCAACACTGTCAAGGCTCTACCGAATGGTGGCGCATATCCATGGCCAACTGCTGAATGTGAATATGTTGTCCCAATCGTTAGGGGTAACACACCCTACGACCTCCCGATATCTGGACATATTAGAAGGCGGATTCCTTATTCGCCGTTTGGAGCCTTACTTTGTCAATCTGGGGAAGCGACTCATCAAATCGCCAAAAATATATTTCCGGGATTCGGGGTTGTTACATTACCTGAGTTCGGTATCCAATTATGATGCATTGCAAGGGCATCCCATTATAGGCGCATCTTGGGAGGGATATGTAATCGAGCAGATTTATCGGGAAACCAATCAGGATTGGCAGTTCTACTTCTATCGAACTGTTGCCGGCGCTGAATCTGATTTGGTACTCATCAGCCCCAATGGCACTATGACCTGCATTGAAATCAAGTATTCCACTGCGCCGACTGTTCCAAAAGGTTTTTATCAAAGTGTTGCAGACCTTCAACCGGCACACCAATATGTGCTGGTACCTGCCGGCACATCTTGGAAAGTGAACGACCGGCTGATCGTGTGCAGCCTGGAAACGTTCTTAAAGGAGGAATTGAAAAAGTGCTTGTAAACGCGCCGATAACTGCGCGCATGCTGGAGGTTTTTCAATTATCGGTGCATAATTGGATCTTGGATCCGAGTAAAGCAAAATGGCAAGCACTACACTATTCTTGATTCGGCAAGAATAGCATAAATTCTGCGCATTTTGTTTTTTTATTTAAAACACTTTTTGTTTTAAATAAAAAATCTTCCTATCTTGCGGCTTCAAAACCCACCATACCATGGTAGAAATCGTCAATCCCATTTATGACGTCGTATTCAAATACCTGATGAACGACGAGAAGGTGGCCCGCCTGTTGCTGTCGGCCATCATCGGCAAGGAAGTCGTTTCGCTTGATTTCCGGCCTACGGAGCACCATTTTCCTGTCGGCGAACTGCTGACCGTCCTGCGGATGGATTTCAGTGCGCGCATCGTGGATGCCGCGGGGCGGGAGGAACTGGTGATCCTGGAGCTGCAAAAAGCCAAAACGGCAAGCGATATCATGCGCTTCCGGCGCTACCTGGGCGAACAGTATTCCAACATGGAAAATATCGTGCGCGAACCGGCTGCGGAATATCCCAACCGCAAGGCGCTGCCGATTTTGAGTATTTATTTTCTGGGCCACACGCTGACGCATACGAAGGCGCCCGTAGTGCGTGTCAATCGCACATACACAGACGCCGCTACCGGTAAGCAAATCCATGAAAAGGAGGAATTTATCGAGAGCCTCACGCACGACAGCATCATCATCCAGGTGCCGTACCTGAAGGGTCGCCGCCGCACTGAACTGGAGCAGCTGCTGGCGCTGTTCGACCAGTCAGCCGCCGTCGCCGGCGATCCGCACTTTCTCTACGTGGACGAGGACAAGATCCCCAAGCGCTACCACCCCTTGCTGCGCCGGCTGCAAAAAGCCGTGGCCAACCCGGAAATCCGCCAAACCATGGACGCCGAAGACGATCTGATTGAGGAGTTTAAAGACTATCAGCGGTTGATTACCTCAAAAGAACGGATTATCGAGGAAAAAGAGAAGGTAATCGGGGAGAAGGACAAAGAAATCGGCGAAAAAGAGAAGGTAATCGGGGAGAAAGAAAAGGTAATTGGCGAGAAGCAACAACAGCTGGAGCGCGCTGTACTGAACGCCTATAATGCCGGAACCAGCGTTCAAAATCTGGCAACTATTTTTGAACTAAGCGAAGCCGCCCTCGAGGAGATACTCCGGAAAACAGGTGCATTGTAAACGGCCGGGACAGCGCAGGGTGGTCGGTCGTCCCGTCGCACGCGCGGTTGCGGCTTAGGGTGTGTAAAAAGTCCCTTGATTCTTTTTTCTAAAAAAAATCAAAAAAAGACAACTTTTCACTAATATATTTCGCCGCCGAAGGCGGCGAAATATATACCCTAATCAAACTCAATCACATCCCCTGCCTTGTACTTTTCCGTTCCCTCGTCCTCTTTAGATGCCGGATCAGTCGGCGGTTTCTGCTCCCCCGTCGCTTTTTTGTCCTGCCTGGGCTCTGCCTTCAGCGGTTCCGGTTCGCCGAACAGATTGCCCTGGAGCAGGTCGGTTGCTTCCGGTTCTCCCTTCCCGGCTGCCGCCTGCGCCGCCTCCACTTCTTTGATGCCCGTAAGTATCTGATCGCTCAGGCGATTTCCTACGGCCTTCCAGCCTTTCACCTCCATGAAATCGCCGAGGCTGATCTCGCCGGTCAGCGCCTTCCCTTTTACCTTGAGGGTGTATTTGATGCGCGGGTTGGGTTGGATGGAAGCGAAGAGGAGTTTGGACTTGCTGTGATCGGTCAGGTAAGAGAATTTTTCTTTCAGTTTGGTGGTTTCGACGCGGAAGCGCTTGACCATCGTCCAGCCCTTATGGCCGTCGAAGTGCACGGCGTTGATGACCATTTGTGGGTCGAATTTGCCGATATGCAGGATTTCCTTCGGTTCGAAGCGCTGCGCGAGGTCATAGTCGGTGATCTCATAACTACCGTCGTTATACAGCACGATTATACCGTCCCCGGTATCGAAATCGCCGAGCAGCCGCCCACGTTCCTGGATATTGAGGCGACTGGTTGTATCGTCGTACCAGATTTTTTGGGCGCCGATCGTGGATTTGCCCACTTCTTTTTGGCGGATATTTTTGACGGGGTATTTCGTCAGGATATTGCCCTGGGAATCGCGGCCTTTGATGGCCAGTTCGCCGAAATCATAATCAAACACCTTGATCTTGGCGGTGGAGCCTGCGCTGAGCGTCACGGTCACCACTTCGCTCTCGCCGTTGGGATTGGCGGTGAAGTACAGCAACTTTGAGCCTTTGGCGTCTGAACCGAGCTGGTAGTCTTTGTCGCGCGTAATGGCGGTCACGTTGAAACGTTTAACAAACGCGCGGCCGGTTTTGGCATCGGCGTACGCCATGTTATAGGTCGTGCGCTCGTCGTTCTTCTTCCAAACTGCCACGTGCAGGATATCTTTGCCCACGAAAGTTTTATCGCCGATGCGGACGACCTTCATGACGCCGTCGCGGCGGAACACGATGATGTCGTCAATATCCGAGCAATCCTGCACAAATTCGTCTTTTTTCAGTCCGGAGCCGATAAATCCTTCCTCGCGATTCACGTACAATTTGGCATTGTTCGCCACCACTTCCGTTGCTTTGATGGTATCGAAGGTCAGGATTTCCGTTTTGCGTTCGCGGCCTTTGCCGTACTTGCTCAGCAGCGTTTCGAAGTATGCGACGGCGTACTCGGTGAGGTGCGCGAGGTAGTGCGCGGTTTGTTCGAGTTCGGTTTGGAGTTTGGCGATTTCTTCGTCGGCTTTGAAGGTATTGAATTTAGAGATTCGTTTGATGCGGATTTCCGTTAGGCGGAGGATATCTTCCTCCGTGATATCGCGCAGGAGTTTAATTTTTTTAGTTTCTTTAGAATAGCCCGGATCGGCGGGCGTGCTGATGTATTTTTTCAGTCCGGTATCAATCGTTTCGATCACGGCTTCCCAGGTTTCGCATTCCTCGATATCGCGGTAGATTCGTTTTTCGATGAATATTTTTTCGAGCGAGGCGAAGTGGAGTTTTTCCTCCAGGTCCTGCTTCAGGATTTCGAGTTCTTGTCGGAGCAGGTCTTTGGTATTTTCGGTGCTGATGCGCAGCAACTCATTGACGTCCGTAAACACCGGTTTTTGCTCCACGATGATGCAGCAGTTGGGGCTGATACTCACTTCGCAATCAGTGAAAGCAAAGAGCGCGTCTATGGTTACGTCAGGGGATACGCCGGGTTGGAGTTCTATTTCGATATCCACATTGGCGGCGGTTTTATCAATTACCTTTTTGATTTTGATCTGCCCCTTTTCATTGGCTTTTAGGATGGATTCAATCAGGTCGCTCACCGTAACACTGAAGGGAATTTCGGTGATTTGCAGCGTTTTTTTGTCAATTTCACGGATACGCGCACGCACGCGCACTTTGCCGCCGCGGCCGCCGCCGTTATAATCGCGGGCGTCTATCAGTCCGCCCGTCGGAAAATCGGGATACAGTTCCATCCGCCGGCCTTTGAGCGCGGCGATACTGGCTTTGATCAGTTCCACGAAATTGTGAGGCAGGATCTTGGTACTCAGCCCGACGGCGATGCCTTCCACGCCTTGCGCGAGCACGAGCGGGAATTTCATCGGGAGGGTGACCGGTTCGCGTTTGCGACCGTCGTACGAAAGTTGCCAGACCGTGGTATCGGGATTAAAAGCGACGTCGAGCGCAAATTTAGTCAGGCGCGCTTCGATGTAACGCGGCGCTGCGGCGGAGTCGCCCGTCCGGAAATCCCCCCAGTTTCCCTGGCAGTCTATCAGCAGGTCTTTTTGCCCCAAATTCACCATCGCATCCCCGATGGCGGCGTCGCCGTGCGGGTGGTACTGCATGGTTTGGCCGATGAGGTTGGCCACCTTGTGGTAGCGCCCGTCGTGCTGGTCGAACATAGCGTGCAGGATACGGCGCTGCACGGGTTTGAGCCCGTCCTCGATCGCCGGCACGGCGCGTTCCAGGATCACGTAGGAGGCGTAGTCGAGGAAATAATTTTGGTACATCCCCGACAGCGTGATCACGTGGTCTTCGCCGTTGGCGGAGGTGGTCGGGGGGACGGAAGTATCTTTCTTGGATTTTGCCATGGTGCAAAGTTCGGTTTTGCGGCAAAGATGGGAAAATTTGCGGGCAGGAGAATTTTTAAAACAAAAAGTTTTTTGTGTGTTGCTTCAAAAAAATGCCTCCAAAAAAGAAAAAGCCGCGCAACTCGTTTGCTGCGCGGCCGTTTCCCGTATATAATCTCATGAAAAGTCTCCGAATCTTCGGTTGAAACCGGCACTCATCGCTAGTCGCTTGCCCTCCTTCTTCCGCTTCAACGATACAAAAGTGCGGCGCCCCGAGACCAGCCGAAAGTACAAAAAACGAAATTTGTTGATGAAAAATGGTTTATAAAACCTGCTTTATTTTATTTAAAACATTGATTTTTAGTTTTTTATTTTAAAAAATAAAAATAATTTTGTTTAAATAAAAAAATTTTTTTAAGATTATTTTTTTTTAAAAAACGCCTGAATGGGCTGCAATAGGCGGACTTTTTACCCGCTCCTTGCATCTATTCTGGAAAAAACGGGTTATCTTTGATTGCTGCCGCTCCGGCGCCGATCCAAACAATCTTACCATGCGTGAATTTTTTAGCCATTTGTATCACGAACTGGATTTGCCGCTGACGAATCCGGTGTTGATTTTTTCCCTGATCCTGTTCATTATCCTGCTGGCGCCGATGCTCCTCAAGCGCCTGAACATGCCCGGCATCATCGGGCTGATCATTTCCGGGATATTGATTGGGCCGTACGGACTGAATGTGCTCAATAAAAGCTCGGCGGTGGATTTGTTTTCCACCATCGGACTGCTGTATATCATGTTCATCGCCGGCCTGGATCTGGACATGAACGAGTTTCGGGTACACCGCAACAAAAGCCTGATTTTCGGTTTCCTTACTTTTATCATTCCGCTGGCGATCGGATTTCCGGTTTGCCGGTATTATCTGGGATACGAATTCGACGCTGCGCTGCTGACGGCGAGCATGTTTTCGACGCATACGCTGGTGGCTTACCCGATCGTGAGCAAGCTGGGGGTTTCCAAAAACCAGGCCGTGGCGGTGGCGGTAGGCGGCACGATTCTGACAGACACCGCCGTGCTAATTCTGCTGGCCGTTATCATGGGCAAGCATGCGGGCAGCCTGGACGGCGGTTTTTGGCTCCGCCTGGGCGGTTCGCTGGCTGTTTTTTCAGCGATCATGTTCTTGCTCATTCCGCGCATCGCCAAGTGGTTTTTTCGGAAATTGGAGAGCGAAAAGCACGCGCACTATATTTTCGTGCTCTCGGTGGTGTTTTTTTCCGCGTTTCTCGCTGAAGTGGGCGGCGTGGAACCGATTATCGGGGCGTTTGTGGCGGGCTTGGCGCTCAATCGCCTGATTCCGCACTCCTCCGCGCTGATGAACCGGATTGAATTTATGGGCAACGCGCTTTTTATTCCCTTTTTCCTGATTTCGGTGGGGATGATCGTGGACGTCCGCGTGCTGCTGAACGGTTCTACGGCCCTGGTCGTAGCAGCCACGCTCTCCGTGGTAGCGCTCATCGGCAAGTGGCTGGCGGCGGCGCTCACCCAATGGATTTTCCGATTTTCCGCCGCGCAGCGCCAACTCGTTTTTGGCCTCAGCAGTGCCCACGCCGCCGCTACGCTGGCGGTTATACTGGTCGGTTTTAGAGCGGGCGTTCTCGACGAAAATATCCTGAACGGCACGATTATCCTCATCCTGATCACGTGTATCGTCGCCTCGATCGCAACGGAACGAGCCGCAAAAAATATCCTGCTGCACGATTCCGAGGGCGCCTATCCGCTGCCCTCCGCCGGCGCCCTGAACAGCGAGCATATCCTGATCCCGATTTCCAATACCCAAAACATGGATAAACTGCTCGATTTCGCGCTGCTGATCAAGGACAAAAAATCGGCCAACCCAATCTCGCTGCTCTCGGTCGTGCCCAATAACGAGGAAGCCGAAACCAATATCGCACGCTCTAAAAATCAACTGGAAGCCTACGTAAAACAAGCCTCCGCTACGGAAAGCAAAGTCCACGTGATCGCCGCCATTGACCATAATGTCGCCAGCGGGGTGGCGCGTACTTCCAAGGAAATCATGGCGGATTTGGTGGTGGCCGAATGGCCGGGCCGAGCTGGCTTGCTGGAAAAACTACTCGGCGAAGACCTCGATATCCTGATCGCCAATATGGACAAAACGCTGTTTGTCTGCCAACTCGAAAAACCGCTGATCGCCAACAAACGAATCGTCCTGATCGCGCCGCCGCTGGCTGAACGCGAAAACGGATTCGAAGGCTGGCTGCAAAAAATCGCCAAACTGGCGCAGGAACTGAGTGTGCCCGTGCTCTTCTACGGCGATGCGCGCACCCACGAGGCAGTAAAAAAACTAATCAAAAAAAGCAGCTATTCCGCCGGATTCCAATTTGTCGTCTTTGCGGATTGGGAGGACTTTCTGGTACTCTCCCGCACGATTCAAGACGAGGATCTGATCGTCCTCGCTTCCTCCCGGCGTGGGTCGGTCTCGCACCAAAGCCTGCTGGATAATCTTCCGGCGAAAATGGAGCGCTATTTTGTCCAAAACAGCAAAATCGTAATTTATCCAAAGCCTTTCGCGTACGAATCAGGCATACACGAAGGCTACGAGGATATCCCGACAGGCCCCATCAATAAGGGAATCGAAACGCTGGGTAAAGGGATTGAAAGTATTTTTAAACGGTAGCCATGGCTTCCTGCCGATTATTCCACGCTCAAATACGGCCGGATTTTTTCAAGCCAAACCGGATCGTTCAGCGGGGGAATCTTCCGCAAATCATCGGCCTGCCGGTACGGGCCGTGCTGATCCCGATAGGCGAGAATCTGGTCGGCCTGCTTGAATGAAATATACGGATGGCCGGTCAGATCGGCCCGGGTGGCGGTGTTCAACGATATTTTTCGGAAAACGGGGGAGGCGCTCAAATACGGCAACAAGGCTTGAAATAAGCTGTCAGGCAGGCCGCGGGTTTCCGCCACCTGCGCCACGGAACTGAATCCGCCCAACCGATCGCGGAAACGGAGGATTTGCTGCGCCCGCCCAAAACCAATGCCAGGAAGCTGCTCCCAACGCTCA
>JAUMBL010000188.1:0-9344 GCA_032115775.1 Saprospiraceae bacterium
ATCGTTTTCGGATCATCTCATACACAATGATTCCCAGCGCCAAAAGACCCAAGCCCGGCAACGCCTGCTCCGGGCGCTCCAACAATACATTTACCGCAAACGCGGCGGAAATCAGCACAAAAATAGCTGGGATCAGCGGATACCCCCAGACGCGAATCGGACGCGCCGCATCCGGGCGCTTTTTTCTAAAAACAAAAACTGCGGCGCCGGCCAATCCCATGAACGCAATGTCCATAAAGGTGACAAAAGTGATAATTTTGTCAAATAACCCGTTGAAAAACAGCAACACTGCGATGGCCCAGACCACCTGCACCAGCATCGCCGCCACCGGCGTGCGCCAACGGGGATGCACGTACGCGAGCTGTTTGAAAAAAATGCCGTCCTCCGCCATGGCAAAATATATTCGAGGCGCCGACATGGTATAAATACTAATGGTGCCGAAAATAGACAGGGCGATGGCAACGGCAACGGCCTGCGCGCCCCAAGGCGCCAAGATTGCCATCGCATCGGCCGCTACTTTGGGCGTGCGGGCAATGACGTCCAGCGGCAGAAGCAACATGTAGGCAATATTCACCAGAAGATAGGCGACCAGTACGATCAGCACGCCCAGGAACATCGCGCGCGGAACCGTCCGGGGCGCATTGATGGCTTCGCCCGCCACATACGATGCGTGGTGCCAGCCGCCCACGGAGAAGAGCACGCCCACCAAGGCGGTGAGCATGGCCGTGGCCAAGTGTTCCGGTACCTGCTCCGCCGATAGAAAATCCACTTGCACGCGCGCGGGGTCATACCACACAAATCCCGCAATGATAATACCGGCAATCGCGAGCAACTTCAACGCAGTGAAGAATTTTGCCAAACCCTGGCTCACCTGCACGCCCAGAATATTGAAACCGGTCAGCCCCAACATCGTTGCAGCCGCGATGCTGATTTTGCCCTGTTCGCTCAAGTCCGGAAGAAAAATTTTCATGTATTCCGCAAAGGCCACACACAAACCGGCCAGCGCACCCGTATTAATCACCAACAAGACCACCCAACCGTACAAAAAACCGACCCGGTCGCCGTACGCCTCCCGGAGATAAACATACACCCCGCCCGATTTATCAAACATGCCGCCCAGTTCGCTGAACGTCAGCGCGCCCGTCAGCGCGATCACGCCGCCCAACAGCCACACCGCCAGCACCAAACCGGCATGGGGTACCTGGAGTGCAATTTGCGCAGGCGTTACGAAGATGCCGGAGCCGATACAGGAGCCTACGGCAATCATGGTAAGCCCTGTAAGGCTGAGTTTTTTTTGTAAAGAAACCATGGGAAGAGTGCAGATTGTGGGCTCAATGATAGGTAATTACCTGAAATCGGAGACAAAAATAGATTGCGATGCGTTTGATTTTGGGAATTAGCCTGACTAGTAACTGATTAGCCAAACCCCGAAGGGATGACATTATGATGCCGGTTCCATATTTTTTGGGGTTGCGGAACAGACCTGTTGTAATACTGTCAGATATCCGGCATCAAGCCCAACCAATTGCTTTTTATCGTACAATTTTAAAGGTTTTTCGCTCCCGGCGGGTTTCCACAACGACGAAATACAACCCGTTCGCGGCGGGGAGTTCCAGCTCCGATGCAGGACGATCCCAGACCAGTTGTCCGCGGGCGTTCCAGACTTGCACCCGGCGCAATTGGTCGCCCGCCGGAATACGGACGGTGAGGCGGCCGTCGGGACAGAAGGTGGGCGAGACGGCGATTTGCCCGCCAGCCGGTTCGACGGCGGAAACGGGCGAAACCAGAACGTTTTCGAGGGTGGCCTCGGCCATCAGCACCGGCGACTTGTCAGCCTGGTCGAACATCAGCCGGAAGCTGTCTATTTCCGGGGAACTAAACTCGAACATCGGCGCCAGCCATTTCGGCGGCAGGCTTTGATACCAGACTTTCGCGCGGGCGCGCACGGCGCCGGTTATGCCGGGATTGGGAATATGAAAATGCAGGATGTCCGCGCCGCTTCCTTCGGCGCCGTCAGGCGAGCGGTTGAAATCAGAATCGGCGAACGCGGCGCCGACGATCCGGGTGGTATCGTAGGCCGGATCCACGGTGCTGAATCCCTGGGGAACGAGCCGATTGTCCTTCAAGGGGAAAGCGCCGCGCTCGAGTACCGTGGTGACCGCGCCGTTCACGTCGCCTGCGGCCATTTCGTAAATCTGTACTTGACCGGGCGCATAAATGATATTGTAATGGGGCTCCACTTGGGCGTCCTCGTCGGGCAGGCTGTAGTCGGCAGCCATCCGGCCGGAATGGAACAGCGTATTGCCGGCGGCATCCTGAAGTTCAAATTCCACCCAGGCCCGCCGGGCGGGATATCCGGAAGGGAATTTATGGCCGGCCTTGTTTTGGAGCTTGAGGGAGAAGCGCATCGTATCACCGTGCACCACACCGGGCTGGAGGTCGAGATCGAGCGTTTTGTGCTGGAGCATGCGCAGGGTGGCCGCGATGGTCGAATCGAAATGTTCCGGCTTGGCGTCAATTTGCAGCGCCGCGCGGTTGTCGCGCAGGAGTTTAAGCATGGTCGTATTTGCGCCGGCCATTTCGTGGAGGCCGAAGGGCGATCGTGGCGTGAGATTGAGGTAATTTGCGGAAATAATCACGGCGTCTTCGATTTGCGGGAGATGGCAGTCCTGGCAACTAACGTTGTCGTGCGCTTCATCGTAGCGGGAATTGAGCCATTCGTGGTACGTGGCCTGTTCTACAAATGTGCCGCCGGTGGGCGTCCCCTGCAAATCCGTCGTATGGGTAATCAGCGTGTGGCAGCCTGCGCAAAGCCCGGATTCCAGGATATGCGGGCCGTATTTGGGTGTAATACCGACAAAATTGTGCATCGGCGGCGTAAACACAAACTCATACGGGCCATACGCCACGCGGATATAATTGGT
Source organism: Saprospiraceae bacterium (assembly GCA_032115775.1). Taxonomy (GTDB): domain Bacteria; phylum Bacteroidota; class Bacteroidia; order Chitinophagales; family Saprospiraceae; genus M3007. The sequence goes on from JAUMBL010000188.1 coordinate 2,925, forward strand.
ATCGAAGTACAGATTGCCGGAGTGCAGCGTACCGAGCTGGTCTGCCGGTTGCGCGTGGCAGGCCTGGCAGGTCACCCCGTCGAGACCCAGACTATCCGTGTACATTTCATACAACGAGTAGTGCGGTTGCTGGCGTTTGAGTTTGGCCTGATAGTGCCCGGCGGGCGCGTGGCAGGAGGTGCATTTGTCCTGCAAATCAAGACTGTGGGCGGGGTTCACCAGGATTTCGTGGGTTACTTTCGCGCGCCAGAAGGGATCTTTAGAGGAATTGGCCATCATCGTGGAGCGCCAGTCGTCGTATATATTCACATCCTGCTCGCTGCTGGTCACGAGCGCGAAGCCGTTGGAATCAAACCCGTGGCAGCCCCCACAGGATTTGGCCGTGGGAAAAAGGATATTCGAATCTATCGGCAGCAAATTGTTTTGCGGGCCGTGATACCGCGCATCCGGGCGAAACTGCATACGAAACTGCGCCAGTTCCGCGTCCGAGTGAAAGCGTTTTTTTTGATTGTTAATGGGCAAAAGCGCCAGCGTACCGGCGAGCGCGGGCGCCAGAAGGGCGAGCAGGGCTGTTTTTTTCATGATGCAGCGTGAATTTGGACGATTACTGTTTTACAGATACGGTGCGCACGCCTTTTTTAGAGTCCAGAAAGCCGCGGATAATCCGCGCCGCATCCGGATCCGGCCCCGGCGGTTGCAGGTCGTTGAGCAAATCGGGCGGATCAATTTGGGCAAGGTCTGTTTGCTCGACATAAACGTAGCCGCAAAAAGCGCCCGCACGCACGCCGATCAGGGCGTATTCTGCGTCGTGCCGCCCGCGATCTATCACCAGAAAACTGCCATGCAGGCCGCGGTGCAGGTACTGGACGACTACCTCGACTCGTTCGTTGTACGATTCCGGTAGTTCCTGACCGATACAGGCGCCCTGGCATTTTTTGATGCTGTGGTAAAAACAGGCTTGTTCCCGAAAATCGAGGTTGCACAATTTTTCACAGAGTTCAAACTGCCGCGCCAGGCTTTGCAGGTGCGCGCGGGCATGGTCTAATTTGGGATATTCCGCGACGATTTCGAGTTGGCCGGCATTTTTGGCCGTTCGTTTTCCGATTGCCAGGCAGCGGTAGCCGCGCGGATCGTTGTAGGCGAAGATACAAGCGTTGAAAGCCTTTGCGCGCAGCGCGCGGTTGATGCGCGGTTGATAACGTTTTATTTCCGCGCTTTCGAGCAGCAGCGCCACCAGTTCGCTGCCCGTTTCTTCAAAACTGATATCGGCTACGCCGGCGCGGAGTTTTTCGCCCTTGGGCGTGGCGTCGGCAAAGTGTTCGAAGAGGCGTTTGCGGATATTGATACTTTTTCCGACATAAATTACCGTGCCGCGGTCGTCGTGCAGGTAATACACGCCGCAGGTTTCCGGAAGGCCTTCGAGGCGTTCCAGGGTAATTCCGGGCGGGAGTTTGGCTTCCTTGATCCCCTGATTGACCAAGTCTTTGATTTTCTCCGCGCCATTTTGGGTAGCAAGTACCCGTTCGAAGAGCCGGGTGGTCGCCAGGGCATCGTCCAGGGCGCGGTGGCTGCGTTTGGCTTCGATCCCAAAATGGCGTTTAAGATTACTGAGGCTGTAGGACGTGAGCCCCGGGAAAGCCTGCCGACTCAGTCGGACGGTACAAAGCTGTTTGCGCTGAAAGGAAAACCCGAGTCGCGCAAATTCCTCGCGCAGGAAGCTATAATCGAACTGCACATTATGCGCCACGAAGACCGCCCCTTCCGTCAGTTCCACAATCTGCTTGGCTACCTCGAAAAAACGCGGCGCCCGGGATACCATCTCGTCGGTAATGCCCGTTATTTGCGTAATATTCCAGGGAATACTGCGTTCGGGATTGATAAGCGTGGAGAACGTATCGAGTACCTGCGCGCCGTCGTGCAGCACGATCGCGATTTCGGTGATCCGCTCAAAGCGGGCGGTTCCGCCCGTGGTCTCCACATCGATGACAGCGTAACGAGCCATGGAGCAAAAGTAAAACATTTTATGTTTTAATCCGACAATTTTCTGCAATTTTGCCCCTGATGAGCAAACTCCGGACAATTTGGTTTTTGGCAAACCTGCTCGCCTGTGCCGCCTTGTACGGCCAGGTGCAGCCTGTGCAGGTGGGTGCGGCGCGTTTTGATCTGTATATACCCCTGCTGGCGGGCAAGCAGGTCGGGCTGGTGGTGAACCACACCTCCCGCGTGGGCGATGCGCATCTGGTGGACACGCTGCTGGCGCGCGGGGTCTGCGTTCGCCGCGTGTTTGCGCCGGAACACGGTTACCGCGGCACGGCAGACGACGGGGCGGATATCCGCGACGGGTACGACCACCGCGCCGGACTGCCGCTGCGCTCGTTGTATGGAAAACGAAAAAAACCGTCGCCGGACGATTTGCAGGATTTAGACGTGGTGGTATTTGATATCCAGGACGTGGGCGCCCGGTTTTACACTTTTATCAGCACCTTATTTTATGTAGCCGAAGCATGCGCAGAAAACGGGGTGGAACTACTCGTGCTCGACCGGCCTAATCCGAACGGGCATTACCTCGACGGGCCGCTGCTGGAGCAGGGCATGGAATCTTTCGTAGGTATTGCGCCGATCCCGATGGTGCATGGATGCACGATTGGCGAGCTGGCCCGGCTTTTCGCCGGAGAAGGGTTCATCAAATCAGCCGACCGCCTGAAACTCCGCGTGATACCCTGCGCCAATTACACGCACCGCACACGGTATGTATTGCCGATAAAGCCGTCGCCCAATTTACCCGACGAGCGCTCCGTACTGCTGTACCCGTCTGTCTGCCTGTTTGAAGGCACGGCAGCGAGCGTCGGGCGCGGTACCGAAACGCCGTTTCAGTGGGTGGGACACCCCGCATTTCCGGCGGGTGATTCGCTGTTTATCCCCTGCCCGACGGAGGGCGCACAGGCGCCCCTGCACGAAGGCGACGTTTGCAAAGGTTATGATTTACGCCGGATACAAACTGATTCTCTGTATTCGAAAGGCCGGATTAACCTGGGTTGGCTGCTTGATTTTTACTGCGAATTTCCGGATAAAGGAAATTTTTTCAGAAAAAATAAGTATTTTGATTTGCTGGCAGGCACCCCGTATTTGCGGGAATTGATGGAAATGGGCAGCTCGGAAGAAACGATCCGGGCCAGTTGGGCGGACGGACTGGCGTTTTTCCGCCTAGTGCGAAAAGACTATCTCTTGTACGATGAATAAGCAGGAAATTGGAAAAACAGGCGAGGATCTGGCGGTCGGGCATCTGGAAGCCCGCGGATACCGCATCGCCGCGCGCAATTTTCGCGCCGGACGGGGAGAAATTGACGTTATCGCCTGGGCGCCGGAGGGACGCCTGTTGGTTTTTATCGAAGTAAAAACCCGAAAAAACAACGGTTTCGGCGGACCGGAAGCGGCCGTCACACGCAAAAAACAACAAACGATGGCCCGCACGGCCGGCGCGTACATGATGCAAACAGGCTATGATTGGGCAATCCGGTTCGATACCATGGCCGTTCTGCTCCGGGATGGCCGACTGCTGGAAATCCGGCATATCGAGGATGCGTTTTTTCTGTATGAATAATCCGAAGTACTGTATCTTGGGCCTGAAAATAACTTGCTATGCCGCACCGTGCTCTCCTTTTTCTGCTGTCTTTATCGGCCTGCCACTTGCTTTCCGCGCAAAATATCAACAATTCGTTTCGCAGCAAACTTACCTTCCCCGGCCAAACCCTCGCCAACGTTTGGGGCTATGCCGCTAACGGCCGGGAATACGCGCTCCTCGGCGCCGCGCAGGGAATGATCATCGTGGATATCACCAACCCGGACGCGCCGCAGCAGATCGTCCAAATTCCAGGCCCAAACAATCTTTGGAAGGAAATAAAAACCTATAAACACTACGCCTATATTGTATCGGAAGGCGGCATGGGCCTGCAGATCGTGGATCTTTCCACCCTGCCCTCCCCTACCCTGCCCTATAAAAGTTACTACGGCAACGGCACAATCGCCAACCAACTCAACAAAGGCCACGCGCTGCACGTGGATACCACCAAAGGCTTTGTCTATATCTACGGCAGCAACCTCATCGGCGGCGGACCAATTGTCCTGAATCTCCAGCCCGATCCTTACAACCCGGTGTATGCCGGCCAGTTCGGCCAACTCGGGTATGTACACGACGGTTATGCCGATAACGATACGATGTTCTCGTCGCATATCTACGCCGGCCAATTCGCCGTGGTGGATATGCGCAATAAATCCGCCCCGCAACTCCTGGCCACCCAAAATACCCCCGGCGCATTTACCCACAATACCTGGCTGACGCCCGACCGCAAAACGATACTCGCGACCGACGAAGTGAACAACTCCGTGCTGTCCGCCTACGATATCGCTGATCTCACGGATATTCGCCTGCTCGACCAGATCCAGAGCAATCCGGGTTCCAATTCCATCGTGCACAACACCCACATTCTCGGCCAGTACGCCGTCACCTCCTGGTACCGCGACGGTTTTACAATCGTGGATATTTCGCGACCCGATAACTTGGTACAGGTGGGCAATTACGACACCTACGCAGGCAGCGGCAGCGGCTTCCAGGGATGCTGGGGCGTGTATCCCTACTTCCCTTCCGGGACGATCATCGCCTCGAACATCAGCGCGCCCGGCTCGAACAACAACGGCGAGTTGTACATCCTGACGCCCACATACGTCCGCGCCTGCTACCTGGAAGGCGATGTGCGCGACGCCGTCACCGGCGCGCCGTTGAACAATGCACAAATAAAAATCCTGAATTCCGCGCCCCTGACGCAGGAAAGCAGCAATGCCCAGGGAATTTACAAGATGGGGCAACTGCAAGCCGGCAATTTCCAGGTGGAAATTTCCCGTCCAGGTTACCAAACCCTGACGGTTCCCGCGCTGCTGGAGCATGGCGAAGTGTTCCTCCTCTCCGCCGCACTGTTTCCGCAGGGCAGCCTGAACGTCAGCGGACAGGTCGTCCTGGAAGGTGCCGACACGCCGGTTGCCGACGCAACGGTGATGCTCTACGGCCTCGAACTGGTGTATAGCGCCACGACCGACGCAGCAGGCCGGTTCAACTTCGCCGGCGTAGCGCCGGGTATGTACGACCTCAGCGCCACGGCGCCGCCGCATGGCATGACCATGCAGTACCGGAAGCTGATTGTACAGGACACCGCCGGATTTTTGCTGGAACTCAAAAAAGGATTCCGCCGGCCGGGACTGTCCGAAAACGCCACTTCACCGGAGCAGGAATTTAGCGCAAGCCCCAACCCTTTCAGTGCGCAAATTGACCTGCAATATCGCGGTACCACGCCCGGAACGATCCGCCTGACCGACCTCCAGGGCAGGCTGCTCGCCGAATATCCCGTCGAAGCGCAATCCCAAATCCTCCGCGTACAACCCGAACTGCCCGCCGGCATCTACCTGCTGCAACTGGTGCAGGAAGGCCGGGTAAGCCGCACGATCCGGGTGGTGAAAGAGTAGCGTTTTTTTGATTTAATGAGGGTGTATCCTAAGTCCGTGAACGATCCGTTAAACAAAAAAATATAATGTTTGGTCGCCTGTTTTTTTGATTTTTTTAGAAAAATCAAAAAAACAGGCGACCAAACATTATTGTATTTCGCCGCCGGAGGCGGCGAAATACTTGTGACACACCCCCGTTATTTTTTTAAATAAAAATAATTTCATTTACCTATATATAAGCCTCGAATTTAATACTATGCGCATCGGACTTTTCGGCTACGGCAAAATGGGCCGCGCCATCGAGACGGCCGCTTTGGCCCGGGGTCATGAAATCGCCTGGCGGGTGCAGCGGGGCAATCGGGATTCGCTGACGCCGGAGCGGCTCCGGGAGGCCGATCTGGTCATTGAATTTTCGCAGCCGGAAGCGGCATTCGAGAACGTGCTGTTCTGTCTGGAGGCCGGCCTGCCGGTTGTCAGCGGCACCACCGGCTGGCTCGAACAAGTCGAACGCGCAAAAACATGGTGCCGGGAAAATGAAGGCGCTTTCCTTTGGGCCTCTAATTTCAGTGTGGGTGTCAACCTGCTGTTCGCCGTCAATCGCTACCTGGCTCGGCTCATGGATCAGCGCCCGGAGTACGCGCCGTCTATCACAGAAACCCACCACGTCCACAAACTGGACGCCCCCAGCGGTACGGCGATCAGCCTCGCCCTCGAGCTGGTCAACGAACTGCAGCGCAAAAACGGCTGGAAACTCTATCCCGCGCCGCCTGCGGAAGACGAACTTCCTGTGGTCGCCGTCCGGGAGGGCGAAGTCCCCGGTACGCATATCGTGCGCTGGAGCAGCCCGATAGACGAGCTCGTGCTTGAACACCGGGCGCACAACCGCTCGGGATTCGCGGCAGGCGCCGTCCTTGCCGCCGAGTGGCT
>JAUMBL010000189.1:0-10163 GCA_032115775.1 Saprospiraceae bacterium
TTCGCCGCCGGAGGCGGCGAAATACCTTTTACACAACCTCCGCCACAAAAGAACGGTGTCGTCTCCTCCGCGGGATGCCGCCGCCCTTTCGCCCGCCCGATGAAAGCGCGGGCGTCGCTATATACCTGGCAGGCGTCTTCATGGCGCCTGCCTATTTCACAATAGAAAAAAACTACCGCAATGAAGCATCTTTTCTCGCTCTTTCTCTTCTTTTCCGGCGTAACCCTGCTTTCCGCGCAATCTACGACCGACGGCTCCGCCATCATTCAAGCGTATAGCGCGCAGATGGCGGCAACTAACAAAGGGTATTTCACCATTTCTTCCCAGTTTAAATTCGCAGACGAGGAGGACACGATCGCGCACAAGGGCGTTTGCTATTTTTTTAAAAACGAATTAAACGCAGATTCACTGGCGCATTTTGTGGTGCTCCAAGACGGCAAACCGGCTTTTGCTTACGACGGCGAGCGTTTCTACTGGACGATCGAATCCTCTAAAATAATCAGCGTGCGCAATGTGGCGGCGCTCGGCGGCGCGCGGCGCGCCATGGGCGGAAATATCGTCATGGATAACCTGATTTACAAAAATCTGCTGTATCACGGCCGACCGGCGCTGCGACCCTCCAGATTTGATTCGGCAGAAATCTCTGCTTACCAGGAAAATAACCGCGCCTACCTCCGCCTGACCCTCCGGGATACCACGGTGGAAACCGCCTTGGGCGATGTAGCCAACAACAAAATAATCTCCGCCTTGAATTGGGATTTTGCAGTCCCGGAATTTTACCTCGCCCGCTATACAGGCTCCGCTTGGCTGTTCGACGGCTGGCAATACGAACGGAAGGATCTCAGCGCCGTACAGGAATTGCCGGAAAGCGCGGTGTTCCGCGACTACTTTGACCCGGAAAAACTCGCCGCGGAATACCGCTTTGAAGATTACGATCCCAATGCGCCGGTGAAACGGGAGGTCGAACTCATCAAAAAAGGTGATAAACTACCCGATTTTGTGTTGAATGATCTCAATGGAAACACCTTTTCCTCCAAAGAACAGAAAAAAGGCCTGATCCTGCTCGATTTCTGGTACAAAGGCTGTTTTCCTTGCCAGCTCGCCATGCCCACCGTGGAGGCTCTGCACCAGGAATTCGGCACTAAAGGACTTAAAGTGCTGGGCATCAATCCATTTGATAAAAATCCCCAGCAGTTGCAAGAATGGCTGACTACGCGCAAGGTGACGTACGGTACGCTGCTCGATCCGGACAGAACGCTGCCTAAGGCAGTCGGCATCACCGGCTATCCCTTGCTGATCATTGCCGACGCCAAAACCAAAAAGGTGTTGTACGTGCATACCGGCTATTCGGAAGAGATGAAAGCGGAATTGGAACCGGTGATTAAGGCGGGGTTGAAGTGAGGGTGTTTTTTTATGCGTAATTATTGATTAAAATGCCTTCTGATCAATAACCACGTGTTTCCTGTTCTACCAGATTACCGCACAATCGCCAGTGTTCTTTGCGTCACCATCCGCCCGTTTTTGTCTTGAAGGAGCAGGCGGTAAAGTCCTGGCGTCAGTTGTGTACAATCCAAACGGTTAAAATCGGCCGGACGATCAATAATTATTTGCCCCAGTGCATTGTAAAGAGATATGCGAAGGTCATTTTCCCGGCATTCAGGCATACAATCCAGCCAGACGAAGTCGCGGGCAGGGTTAGGATACAGCCTCCAATATGCGGGGGAATGTTTATCCTGGGTATGCGATTGCGACTGAACCAGCACGGATTCAACATATTCGCATCCGGTTGATGCAGTCACGGTTACGCTGTACAGGCCGGTTGAGTCCACATCCAGCGTCGGCGTTTCGGCGCCGTTCGACCATTGGTATGCCGCGCCTGCCGGTATTTCGGCATTGAACGAGACGGTTTCTCCGGGTGGCAGCAGGACGACGGAGGGCAGCGCTGGTCGTGTATCGAGCGTGCCGTCTTCGTGCCATGCTTTAAGTTGCTGCAGCGTAGGAATCAACACCGGGTGCAAGTCGGGACACGGGCTGTCATCGAGGTCTTCTAGAAATGTTACGACGAACTGCAGTCGCGTTGTGTCGCCCGCCGCCAATTGAAACGGCCCGGCGGCGCTCAGCGATCGAACATCCACAGCGCCCAAATCAGCGGTACACATAGACCAGCCGGCTGCCTCCGCTGGGTTATCGGGAAACAGGAACCGGGTGGTATCTGTCTGATTCGGGTTATAGCCCCATCCTCCCCTGGTAAGCTGGGCGCCGTCGCGCCATTGGGCTTGTAAATAGCGATAGAACTCATGCGATGTGCTGGGGTTTGTACATGCATTCGGGGGCTGTCCGACGGTGCTGTTATAAATGGCGATATTACTGCCCATATCGCGGTTCAGGTATGTTAGGGTTTGCAGTGGCGCCTTGTTCAGGTAGTCGGCGCCTAATCCGCAATTGGTATCTTCCGCAGCGTAATTATAGGCGAAACAAGCGTCGGCCTCCGGCAAGGAACCCAGGTAATCGTCTTCAAAACATCCCAGATCAAAATTGGTGTACAGTCCCCAATAGGCATCCGTGTAGTTTCGGGAAGAAAAATTAACGGCCTCAAACTCCGCGAACAAGGACTGCGCAATGGTACCGTTTCCGGGGCAGTCCTGCGTGTACACACGAAAGGCAACTTGTATTTCGAGCGGCGATCCCTGACTTTCCGCATGATTCACCAGGTCGTTCATGATCCACCAGGCAGTTTGATCGCCTTTTATCAAGGGGTAATCTCCCTGGTACACGTTGTAGGCGCCGTCGCCATTTGCATCCACAAAGGGCGCTGCAAATAATTCCGACGGGGTGCTTACCGCAGTAAAATCGAGATTGAGTTGAAAATGCGGGTTTCCCTTGGCAGGCCAGGTCAGGATGTCGTGCGGAATACGTTCATCCAGCGTTTGATCTTGCTCAAAATCCAACCTCAATCGCTGTACGTCCTTCCGGGTGACCGACCACACGCGATGAAAGTCCTTCGGCTCTGAACCGATTGGGCCGGTTTGAAAATCAGACGTACTAAGGTTATTCAATTCAGCGGCCAAATACAGTTTTTGTTCTCCGTCCAAAGCGCCCAGCCAGGGTGATACCGCGTGCGCCACGGAAGCGGTGTCCGATGCATAGATTATGGTTGGATCGCCTCCATCTGCAAAGAGCGTTGATCGTGGTCGCAGCATGGTTTCAATATGATTGTTCTGTATCCGGCGACCACCAATTACGGATTTTTTTAGCGGAGCGGTCTGTCCTAAATTGTTGGTTTTGATCAACCGCGCACCGTTTATCGAGCTGTTCGTACCGTAAGCCAGCAAGATGAACCCGCCGTCCGGGTCTTGCAACACGCGCAGGCCGATACCGGGCAGGAAGGTACTGCGCCAAGTCTGGGCGCCGGTATGGTCGAAGGATGTTAATACGATTTCGCTGGAATTGGAAGTTCCTGCGGCAACAAATCCGTCGGTGGTGCTGATCGCGTGATGGTAATCCCGGTCGTCCGTTTCCTGACGCCAAAGTTCCGTTCCGTTATCATCTGTCCGGATTATTAAAGATTTATTGCCAGTTTTTGCCCCACAAAGTACCAGACCACCGGGTGCGACCGATACGGCGCGGAGGGAAAATCCGAAATTTTGACCCCACAAAAAAGTGCCGTTTAAATCAAGCGCCAGGACGCCGCCGTTTCGGTCTCCGATGTAGATCCGGCTGTCCGAAACACACACGGCGGCGGTTTCTCTGTTCAGAGGCTTTTTCCAGATTTCTTCAAAGCCCACATCCGGTGTGTAGCGAATTTTGCGATAAAACTGCCGGCCGGTCACCAAAAAATCGCCGTCCGGCAAGGCAGACAAAACCGGTCGTTCGCCGGAGAAAACACCGAGACTGTCCGAAAAGGTTTGATCCTGTACGAATCCGGTGCCGGGAAGAAATGCCCGTAGAGTGTACGAGGCGTCGGCTGTTGCGTTTCTTCTGATTGTAATGAAATAAGGCAGACCGGTTGCGGAATTTATTTTTTTGATCACCCCGGTGTGGATATCGGCAACGTTCGGAAATTGTAGGTAACCGGAAATGACGCCTTGGTAATCGAACTGAACAACGTGTTGATTGGTATGCAAATAATACGCGTCCGCGTCTTGGTATAAACCGCAGAAACCCGGTTGGATGAAAGAAAACGGCAGCGATTGCGCCCAGGTGTTTTGGCCGGACAGGCTGTAGGTACAGATCAGCCCGCAAAGAAAAAGAAGAAGCGATTTCATAGGCAGTTTTTTAGCGCGTATGCCTGGATCTGTATCCGGACTTACGCTTATTTGATTTCAAAGATAGTGATATCAATCCGTATCCATTTTCTTTTTTTTCCATTAATCAGGCTTCTGAGCACTTTTTTGTGCGTTTATTCCATTCCCTTCGGGTGATTTGGCAAAAGGTTGTTTGGGAAACCCCGTATTTGCCAGACGGAGCCATTTGCTGAAACTAATAAATCGCAATCTCCCGTTCCCCCGGCTTCGCCCATCCCCGATACATCCCGGCCGAGTTGAACGGCAGCGCGATATTCCCGTCTTTATCTACCGCGATCAATCCGCCTTCGGCGCCGATGGACTTCAGTTTCTGATGGATTACCTGATCCGTAGCCGCTTTCAGCGACTGGCCGGCATACACCATCCGCGCCCGGATGTCGTGCGCTACGGCGTATCGGATGAAGAACTCGCCATGTCCAGTGCACGATACGGCGCAGGCCTCGTTGTCGGCGTATGTCCCTGCGCCGATCACCGGGGTATCCCCCAGGCGGTTCCAGCGCTTGTTGGTCATGCCGCCGGTGGAGGTGCCGGCCGCCAGATTCCCGGATTTATCCAGCGCGACACAGCCGACCGTCCCGAATTTGTAATCGGGATGCTGGAGCGACATCCGATATTGTCCAGTCTTTTTTAATGTTTCTTTTTCCTCAGTTAAAATTTTCTGAAGCGAATTCCATCGTTCTTCTGTATAAAACCAAGCAGGATCCACGAGTTCCAGACCTTTTTCGGCCGCAAATAATTCCGCGCCGCGGCCGGTAAGGAACACATGCGGGGATTCTTCCAGGACAGCCCGCGCCAACAGGATCGGGTGGCGCACGGTGGTCACGCCCCCGACGGCGCCTGCGCTGCGGTCGCGGCCGTCCATAATACTGGCGTCGAGTTCGTTTTTGCCGTCGTGGGTAAACACGGCGCCGCGGCCCGCATTGAACAGCGGGCAATCTTCCAGCCAGCCGACCGTTGCAGCGACCGCATCAAGGCTGCTCCCGCCGTTTTGCAGGATGGTCTCTCCGATAGTCAGTGCAGAGTCGAGCGCGGCGCGGTAGGCCGCCTCTTTTTCGGGCGTCATATTCTCCCGGCGGATGGCGCCGGCGCCGCCGTGTAGGGCAATGGCGTAAGCAGGTTTTTGGGTCGGCATGGCAAGGGTGTTTTGCTCCTGGGGCGCCTGGCAGGCGCTCCAGAAAAAAATCAGGATGGCAGGAATCGAGTAGAAGTTCTTCATAGTAAGGTGCGGTAAAGGCTTGATCCGGTAGGGTAGCGCATGCTTCTATCCCTTGTTACTTTTTTGTCCCTTTGCGGGCGCCGACCCAAACAGCCCCGCCGTGTATTGCTCATACAATCCAAACAAAAATTCAATCCGGCTTAACTCGCCGGCGAAGGGCTGCGGCCGGTAGCAAAGATCAACCGCTTTGTCCAGGGCTTGGTGCGCTTTCACCAGGTCGGGCGGCATGTGCTTCCCACCATTCTTCGACAGCAGTACCCCCTAAATTAAGCGATAAAAATAGGGTTAAAGACATTGATTATTTAGAAGCAAAAGGCAGGTTGGAAACTGCCCTTCTGCTACGAATCGTGTGTTGGTTGGTCTGTGTACGCTAAGTTACGTCAGATTGTTTATTGTGGCACACTTTTGGTTTTTAGTGACAGGTACGAAGTTCTTAAAAGAAACGCAGCAAAGAAAAGGAATTTCCGGCGAAGTAGTTACCAAAATGACACGGCAAGAAAATTCCCAATACGCACTCAGATTGCAAATAAATCCTTCAGCGTCAGCGAAGCTTCTACCAGCCCCAGGCTGTTTGCGTTAGGGCGCAATCCGTAGGTGCTGATCAACCCCAGACTTAGGCGTTTGCGCGTTTTGGTCGTTTCGGCAAAAACTTGAAGTTTGCGACGAAGGGCTTCTGCCTGGTCTTTTGAAAGGGATAGTTCGTGGTTATAAAATTTGATTTCGAACACGTTGATCACCTGATCAGCGCGGTCGAGCAGAAGATCAATTTGTGTGCCGCGCTGCGTTTCGTCCGCTTTTTGGTAAAAGGTAGCGGAAAGCGCATAGACGCCGCTAATGCCGAGGGCGTGTTTGATGGCGGCGAGATGCTTCAGACAAAGATTTTCAAAAGCGTAACCCGACCAGGTTTTGTACTCCTGCGTTTGACTCAGGTGCAGCCAGGCGCCGCTTCCCTCGTGCACCCGATTTTCGATAAATTGCAGGTAAAACAGGGAATACTCATCGGTCAAACGATACAGGGTGTTCTTTTTGATCTTGCCGAATGGCCTATAGGCGGTAATAAAACCAGATTGCTCCAGTTCTTCCAGCGCGCTGCTGGTATGCCCGTTTTCGGCGATTTTAGCCAGGCGCACAATTTCTTGTCGGGGCAGCCCCTGCTTGCTTCCAAATAACGTTCGTACAATCGCAATATGTTTCTCGGCATGGTCGAACAAGGACAAGAACATCAGTCGGAACTCATCTCGAAGCAGCCCTTGCGGCGAAAAGCAAAGTTCGTCAATGTTCTGCGTAGCGCTTTTATAGCCTTTGACTTCTTTCAAATAATGCGGAATGCCCCCCATCGCCATATAAAGCTGCACGATTTCATAGGCGCTGAAATGGATGTCTCGGCTCTGAAAAAATGCTTCCGTTTCCTTCAGGCTGAAGGGTTGCATAAAAATACGCCGGGTAATGCGGTTGTAAAGCCCACCCGTATTGTTGACCACATGCGAGATCATCCAGGAAGCCGCTGAACCGCATACGACGACTACGACCCGCTGATTGACCGCCCAGCTATTCCAGAAATACTCCAGGCCGCTTAAAAAGCCGTTGTCGTTGGCGGCCAACCAAGGTAACTCATCAATAAAGACGACCTGTTTGTCCGGGTCTTCTTTCAGTTTCTGCTCCAGCACATACGTCAGTATCCTGAACGCGTCCAGCCAGTTGTCTGCCTGCGCAATCGGTATTGCCGATTGCGCAAACCTGGCCAGGGTAAAATTAAAGTGGTTGATCTGTTGACTGACCGGAGCGTTCTGTAACCCCGTGATTTCGAAAGCCATGCGGGATTCGTACACCGTCTTCACCAAAAAGGTTTTTCCAACTCGACGGCGACCGATTACCGCGACCATCTCCGCTTCTGCGGAATGCAGCGCTGCCTTTAATATTTCTTGTTCTTGGGCTCTTCCGACGAGTATTGCGGCCATGGCGAAATCAGGTTTAAAATAATACTTTTCGCCCGAAAGATACATTGTTTCGGGCGAAAAGTATTGTTTTAAATGAGATTTCGCCCGGAGATGGCGCTGACTATGGGCGAAAACCCTGGCCCTGCCGGTGGTAACGGCCTTTTTCACCAAACATGCTCCGAAGCACGATCAAAAAACCGATCATTTCCCCAGCATTTTGTACAACACCGGCGTCACAATCCGCGATAACAGGGTGGAGGAGATCAGACCGCCGATCAGGACGTAGGCCAGGGGGGAATACAAGGGATTTTCCTCCAGCGCCAGCGGCATCAGGCCGCCAATGGCCGTGAGGGAGGTCAGCAAGATCGGCACAAAACGAATTTCGCCCGCCTCCTGGATAGCGTCGTCCAGATCTCTTCCCTCCGCCCGAAGCTGGTTGGTAAAGTCAACCAAGAGGATGGAGTTTTTCACCTCAATGCCCATCAACGCGATCAATCCGACGGCGACGGTGAAGGAAAAAGGATAGCCGGTGGCCAATAGCATCAAGACGGCGCCGATGACTCCCAGCGGAATGACGGACAATACGATCAGGGTGCTGCGAATGGTTTTGAATTCCAGGATCAACACGGCCAGGAGCCCGAAAATAGTGATCAATACAATCGTGCCCATCCCGCCGAAAGAACGCTGTTTGGTTTCTTCCTCTCCGCCCAACATATACGTATAGCCTTCCGGCATGGAAAACTCCGCTAATTGCGCCTTCAACTGGCGGTTGATATTTTCGGCAAAAAATCCGGTCTTGACAAATGCGCTCACCAAGGCATACCGGTCCTTGTCATAGTGACTGATCTTGTTGGGCGAAGGCTTGAAATCCAGGGTGGCTACCTGATTGAGCGGTACGGCAGCGCCGGAGTAACTGGTCACATACAAGTCTTTGAGCGTCTCCAAATTTCCAAACGTACCATTTCTGGGCAAGGAGACCAGGATGTTGTAGGTTTCATCATCCTCCCGGGCGGTAAAATTACCGACCTGGAGCCCGGCGATGGCCATGCGTACCATGCGATCAATCTCCGCAACCGGGATGCCCAGGCCGGCGGCCTTTTCCTTATTGATTCGGAGCGCCAGATCCGTTTTAATGATGGAGATCGGGTTGTTCACGTACATCGTACCTTCAGTTTCGCGGAGCATCGCTTCCATCCGGGCGGCTATCCCGCGCAGCGTATCCAAGTTTTCTCCCACCAGTCGGATGGCGATCGGCGCTTCGATCGGCGGTCCTTGTTCGAAGTTTTTTACATTGATCAAGGCGCCGGGGATCTTCTTCAGTTGCGCGCGCAAGGTGTCAATCAGCGCCAGTTTGATATGGGGCGGGGTATTCTCCTGGAGTTGTACAAACACCTGCCCGTAATCCGGGCTCTCATTGCGGGCGATTACATTGTAATAAATGCGCGGATTACCCCGACCGGTATTGGAACAGTACCAGGTGACTTGCGCCGGCGCGCCGTTTCCGGGATAGACTGATTTCAACTCGGCATTGTTCGTGCCGGTAGCAAGCCGTGCAAATGCAGGGGCGACGTACTGTGCCAATACGGAGTCCACTTTTTGGGTTACGCGATCCGTCGCCTCCAGATTGGTACCTGGCGCCGTTTCGATATCAATATAAAACATGGGGCGTTCGCTGGCCGGGAATACGGCAAACCCGGCGCGTCCGATCTGGCTGACGACCGCTGCAAAGATAAGTCCGGCAATACCGAGGCTCATTTTCGGATATTGCAACGCTGCATGCAAAAGCCGGGCATAGGAACGGGAAATGACCCACTTCAACCCGCGCAGAAAAATATTCCCTTCCGGGTGCGCGTGCTCCTTCAGCAAACGGCTTCCCAGAAAAGGGACGATCGTAAGCGACACGAACAGCGAAGCCAAAACGGTCGTCACCACAGCCATCGGCAAACTGCGGATAAAATCGCCGGACGCTTCCGGCAGGAAGATCAACGGCAGGAAAGCCAGAATCAGGGTGGCGGTACAGCCCACGACCGCCAGTCCGATCTGTCGGGTGGCCAAAATGGCGGCGTCCCGTCGGGAATGTCCCTCCCGCAACCAGCGCTCTATATTCTCAACCACCACAATACTGTCGTCCACCAAAATGCCGAGCGCGATGATCAATCCGACAATACTCAGCTGATTCAGCGAGTAACCCAAGTTGTCCAGCGCAAATAACCCAATCGCAATACTCAACGGAATAGAGATCATCACGACCAGCGAGGCCCGGATCCCCAGCGGCAACAGCGTCAGCAATACCAGCAAAATGGCGATCCCGAAATCCTTGGCAAAACGGCTCAAGCGCCTTTCCACGGAATAATTTTGGTCGAATACTTTGAGGTAATCTATGCCGGACGGCAGTTTTTGCCGAAATCGCTCCAGGGTTTGATTCACCTCCGCCCCGACGGCGGAAATATTCTGCCCGTCTTTCATCCGAGCCGTTACGAACACGCTTCGCACCCCGTTGACGCGCGCGATGTGGCGGGGCTCTTCATAGGCATATTCCACCTGCGCCAGCGCGCTCAGCCGCAATACTTTGCCGTTGTTGGCCTGGACGAGCGTGTTGCGGATCTCCTCTATGCTTTCAAAATCGCCGCTGGTCTCCACAAAAAACAAGCGGTCGCCCAAGTGCGCCGAACCGCCCGGTATGGACACATTGTCGCTCTGCAGCGC
>JAUMBL010000190.1:0-27868 GCA_032115775.1 Saprospiraceae bacterium
GAGCTGGTAGCTCAGGGTGGCGCCGGAAATAGGATTGACGCCCTGGTTGGCCACACGGATCGAGACGTCCCGCGTGCTGGCGCCGCAGGTGATGATGGCGCTTGTTCCGGGCGATTGGACGCCGGTGAGGGCCACGTCATTCGGTTGCGGGCAGTTTTTAAGTCCGCCCTGCCACCGGATCGCATTGGTGCGGCGGCTCAGGAGGCCGTCGTTGTGCGAGGCGGCCACGGCGACCCATTTTTCCGATTGCGGATCGGCAATGGGGAAACTGATGACCGTGGTATCGGCTGTGGCGACAGCCTCCATGTACCGATCGCCTAATAAATAGGCGGTGTAACTCAGGGTATCGTTGACCTCCGAGAAGCTGAGCGTCATGGAATCCGGGCACACTTTTTCTATTTGCAGGTTGAGCGGTATCGGCACGATAGACAGCGGGAAATCCGTCGTATCCCGTTTGCTGCCACGGATCAGGGTGATATACACCTGGCCGCTGATCGTGGCGGGCGCCGTCCAGTCGAACGAGCGTTTTTCGCCGGTCACCGTCGTAATTGGGAAGAACGTTTGCGCGCCGTCGGTAGAAAAGCGCAGGGTAAAATTCGTTGCCGTGCCATAGGCATCCCAGTGGATGCGCACCGCTTCGCCGGGCGCGATACCTTCCCCGCCGGCGGGGTACGTGATCTTCACGTCATCGTTGTAGAATTCCCAGACGATATAATATTGTTGGGGTCCGAGGGGTACTTCAAAACCTTGAACCGTGACAGTATAAGTACCGGCGGCTGGGTTTTCGATCACCACCTGTTCCACGTTGTTGAGCGAATCGCGGCCTTTGGTTGCGGGCGCGTCGAGCAAGGCGGGTACGGGTGTTGGATTAAGCAGCCAGGGGAGGTTAATTGCGCCGCCGGGGCTAGCGACCGTCAGATCGAGGTCGTTGATCAAGGCCCGACCGGTGTTTTCCGCTGCTGCGGGTTCGGCCCAGTAAATCATGATTTTGGCCAGGCGGGTTCCGAACGGAATCTGGATATTGTGCGTATTGACCGCGCCCTGGTCTATTCCGGCCTCGAGGTAATTACCGGCCTCGAGCAGTTGCCAGGCGCGGTAGGCGTTCACCACGCCCCAGCCGAATTTATAATCCGGGCCGGCGTTGCCGATTTCATTTGCCGTATTCAGCAGCGCGGCTTTCAGCAAGGCGGCCTGCGGTTCGCTTCCATTTTTTTCTTTAAAGCCTTGCGTGAGTTGTGCGAGGCAACCGGCGATACCGGGCGCGGCGGCGGACGTTCCGCCGAAGGTTTGATATCCGTGATTCGGATCGTTGGATATCTGGCCTTGGCCGTGCGCGGAAATATCCGGTTTGAGGCGGCCGTCGTGCGCGGGGCCGCGGCTGGACGAATTTTCCAGCACGCTTGCGGCATTCAGGTTCGCCGTTGCGATGCTGTTTTTTCCCATTTTATGGCCGCCGGTGATATTCCCCCATTGATTTCCTGCGCCGTATCCGCAGTCGTTGCCGTTGCTGTTACCGCCGGAGAACACGTGCATCAGGGTTGGATAATCGAACATCTGCTGATCCACGGCAATTGTTGACAGCGTATAGCCGGTATTGCAGCCGTTGGAATAGGAAGAATTGGTGATGGTCACATTTTTTTGCACGTGCAAGGGCAGCGTGGTGTCCTGGAATTCTGCGGTGTAGTCGGTGGCATACACCGTCGCGCCGGCGGCCATCCCTTTATTATTCGGATTGAGGTTGCCGGCGGAGGCCATTACGCCGCCCACGCCGTCGCCGTGCGTGCCGTCTGCCGCGCCGGACTCGGTAGATATATTGATCAGACGGCCTTGGAAATCAATGTGTGGCCCCATAGGCCCATCGTCGCGCACCAATACGCTCACGCCGGCGCCGTCGAGTCTTAATCCACCTGCTGCGCTGACGTCCAGCAGGTTCGAGCGATGGATGGCACGGCCGTTGACGTCCTCCGGTTCGCCGGGAGGGGGCAGCAATTCGAGGTAGCGAATCATCGGCCAAGCGGCGATTTCATCCAGTTGTTCCGGGGGAACCCGGAGTTGCAAAAAACCAACGGAACGGCCTTGTTGCAGCACCGTCAGTCCGCGTTTGGCGCAGATATCCGCGCCCTTTTCAATCGCCATAAACGGGTACAGCTGCACATTGATATCCACGGCGTCGCCATGAACGGCATGCGCGGCATACGGTTTTTCCTGCAGCGTGCGCGCCATTTTCCAGTCGGCTTGCACCGGCACGATGCTGCGGGGATTCAGGTTTCCGAACGCGGCCAAATCGAATCCTTGCGGGATTGCGCAGAGATAGACGCCGGACGGGACGTATCCCAGGAACGAGACGCCGGCCGATTCGAGCTGAGCGCGCTCCCGGGCGCCGGGTAGTTCCTTGAATTGAACATACCGAATGTAACGGCCTTCTACCAGTTCGGCAGGATCCACCTGGCGCTGCGATTGCACAGACGCAAAATTTTCGGGGAAATACACCGTCCCGAATCGGAAACGGACAGGGTACGTATTCTGCGCCGACAAGATCTGCAGGCAAAGAAACAAGCCCAGTACTAAAGCGGATGTACGTGTTAAATTCATACGTGTGACAAACATTTTAATCGAAATAAATGAATCTATCGTCGGTTAAAAAAACGCAAAACTCGGAAATTAGGAACCGGGTTGCGAATTTTGCGTTTTGGAATCTGCGATCCGCCTGTGTGCGGATTCGGTCATTTTTTGTATTTTAACCTCCTTGAAAGTAAACCTTCGTGCAAAAAGTTTGATCTTCGCGCGCTTTTTTAAAAAAAATAACTGGCAGGCGCCCCATACAAGGCATTCCTGCCGAGCAAATGTACATAAACTACTTACATGATTGAGCCAATTGTTTGGATCGGATTTTTAGCGCTGGTTGGAATATTATTAGCGATTGACCTGGGTTTCCTAAATAAAAAGGCGCACACGCCCAGCGCCCGGGAGGCGCTGTCGGTCACGGCCGGGTGGATTTTTCTGGCGCTGTGCTTTAATGTATTTGTCTATTTTGCCTATGAGAACAATTGGCTAAACCTAGGCACCTATAAATACGAGCCGATGGACGGTAAGACGGCCGCGTTGAAATTTTTCACCGGCTATCTGCTCGAAGAATCGCTCAGCATAGACAACCTGTTTGTCATGGCGCTGATTTTTGCCCAGTTCAGGGTACCCAAAATGTACCAGCATCGCATTTTATTTTGGGGTATCCTGGGCGTGATTTTTTTCCGGGGTTTGCTGATTGGACTGGGCACGGCGTTGGTGCACCAATTCATGTGGCTGTTCTACTTTTTCGGCGCATTGCTGATCTGGTCGGCTTGGAAAATGATTAAAGAGGATGAGATTGTGGACAGCGACCTGAACGACCACGGCGTGGTCAAGTTCATCCGCCGTTTTTACCCGGTGAGCCTGCGTTACGACGGCGGGCATTTCTTTACCGTGGAAAACGGGCGCAAGGCCGTCACCCCGATGTTTGTCGCCCTGATTATCATCGAGACGACCGATATTTTGTTCGCGTTCGACTCCGTCCCGGCAGTGCTTGCCATCACCACCGATCCGTTCCTGGTTTTTTCTTCCAATATTTTTGCCATCTTGGGATTGCGTTCGCTCTATTTCGTGCTGGCCAATATTCTGGATCGATTTACCTACCTGCGGTTCAGCCTCATTGCGATCCTCTTCTTCATCGGCGTTAAGATGATGTTGATCCCGCAAAAGGTACACATGCCCGAGTGGAGTTCGCTGGTCGTTATCGGCGTTTTCCTGGCCGGCGGCGTGCTGCTATCTGTTTTTCGGAATCCCGAGAAAAAAATTAACCAAACAAACCCTTGACAATTCTCAGAAAGAGGCTATTTTTGTACTGTCCAATTGCTGTTGAGGGACGCTAGTTCCAGCAAACGGCTTATTTCTCACAATTGTAGCCACCCATCTGGTCGCATTTGAACGCACACAATTCCGTTTTTGCCGGCGGCGCTGTGATCAATCATCGCAAAGCTTGGAATATACGGACGTTGAAGGCCTGAAATGATCGCCATAAAGTGGTTGCGTAAATTTAAAACTTTACTAAAATCGCTTTTACCATGAAAAATTGGGAAAAAGGCAAAAAAGAACAACGCCGCACGGAAGAACGCGACTACCACCAGGAGTCCGGCAAAAAAAGAAAACTGAAACCGGTCGAGAAATCGAAATACCGGCTCAGAAACATTCACCAAACGGAAGAAGACGAATGAACAGATCCTAATTGAAATGCTCTGCCCGTGAGCGCTTGTTGGACATGTTTACCGAATGTCACTTCGATTTTTTCTTCGATATACCATGCGCCACCCGCTCAAAAATACACACGCCGTTCCGGTATTCCGGCACGGCGTTTTTTCTTTCTTATCCAATACACATTAAACATCCCATCATGCGCACAATCGCTACTTTTTCACTCCTGCTCTGCCTGGTTTTCCAAGGCGCCGCACAAGTCAACCTGGTAAAAGACATCAACCCGGGCCCCAGCATAGGCTATGTCAACCAATCTATGGTACCCGGTGGCAACCTGCTCTTTTTCAACGCCAACGCAGCGCCCAACGGCATCCAGCCTTGGCGCTCCGACGGCACGGAAGCCGGCACCTTCCTGCTCAAAGACGTTTTCCCCAGTCCGAGCAGCTCGATTATCGGCGCCGCCGAATACCTGGACGGGAATTTTTACTTCTTTACCAACAATACGCTTTGGAAAAGTAACGGGACGACGGCCGGTACGACCCCAGTCCGGAACTTCCTCGACGCCTCGTTCTTCGGACCAATCCGGATGTTCCGCTTCGGCAATCGGGTGATAATGAACTGGGGCGTCACCGGCAGCGGCGACGAGCTCTGGCGAACCGATGGCACGTCGGCCGGAACGGTACTGGTCAAGGATATCAATGCGGGCGCAGGCCACTCGATCCCGCGCAATTTCACAATCCACAACAACAAATTGTACTTCACGGCTTTTACGCCCGCTATCGGCCGGGAATTGTACGTCACAGACGGCACGGAAGCCGGCACGCAACTGGTTAAGGATATCCGCCCGGGTACGCCGAACGCAGAAATCACCGGCATGGTCAGCACGCCGCTGGGCTTGTTTTTTTCCGCCAACGACGGCGTGAACGGCTTTGAACTGTGGCGCACCGACGGCACCGCCAACGGTACCTATATGGTTTTCGACCTGAATCCCGCCGGCGATGGCTTCAAAAATACCGCCGACAACCCGGCGATCGGATATGCCAACGGCAAGGTGTTCTTCCGCGGCAACAACGGCGCGAGCGGCGACGAACTTTTCGCCTCCAACGGCAACGCCGGCAATGCCGCCCTGGTAAAAGAACTCGGCCCGGGATCGCAACACGGTATCTTCAACAGTCCGGTCGCCACCATTCCTTTCGCTAATAAAGTACTCGTGATCGCCACCGGCGGTGAACCCTGGGTGTCCGACGGCGCCGACGCCACGACGGTTCAATTGAAAGATATTAATCCGGGCGGTAACGGCTCGCTGGCTCGAGATTTTTTCCCGCATCAGGGTCGCCTCTATTTTCTGGCGACCACCGCGACGACCGGAGAGGAGTTGTGGGTAACGAACGGGACGGAAGCCGGCACGCAACTGGTCGCGGATGTCCGCCCAGGGCCCATCGGCAGCAACATTGATCACCTGACCTCCACAGACAACCGCCTCTTTTTTTGGGCAGATAACGGCGTCAACGGATCGGAATTATTCGCCTTCGGCCCCACAGTCTCGGCGCCCGTTCCCGTCGCCCGGCAAATTGACGTGCGCGTTTATCCCAACCCGGCCACTGAATTCCTCCTGCTGGAAACCGATGCGGGCGCGCCCGGCTACCTGCAATTATTTAATTCGGCGGGCGCGCTGGTGCGACAAATGGAACTGGAAAAAGCCTGGAAACAACAGCCTGTCCGGGTCGGCGACCTGCCCGCAGGCGTCTATATGCTGTATGTGCGCACAAGTGAAGGAAGCGCAGGCAGGCAGGTGCAGGTGAAATAGCAAGTATGCAATTGATTTTTTTCGGGGTAAAAATGCGTGCATTTTTACCCCGAAAAAAATCAATTGCATATTTTGACTTCTTACCTACGTCGCCCAAGCCTTATCCCCCTTCTTATACGGCATTTCACCGTCGTACCGCCCGGGTACCGGTTCATAGCGCAGAGCCTGGGTGCATCCGACCTCGGAGGTAAAATACCCCGTGACGGTCAATTCCTTGATTTGCCCCCAGAAAGCGCCGGCTTTTTTGTCGGCGTAATAGTCCGCTTCGATTTTTTTCAGCAAATCCACGCGTTCCGCCGGCGTACACTGCACAAAAACGCGGGCGTAGCGGTCGCGTGCAAGCTGATCCACCTTGCCGAGCGCGGCGTAGAACGCGTCGCGATCCGCCGGCTCGTAACAATCCGCCACCACTTTTTTGATAAATTTCGGCACGCCGGCGCCCTTCGCACCAGGCGTATCCGTTGCAGGCAGAATAGTTTCCGCAATTTCTGCGATCAATTCCTCTTCCGCGGGTGTAAACCGAAAGTCGGGATTTAGAATATCCGGATTGTCCCAAGCATGGAGGATATCGGGAAGTGCCAGGGCGCCGCCCATCAGGAGGGCGACTTTTTTGATGGCTTCGCGCCGGGAGAGTGTTTGCATAATCAGATCGAAAAATTTTTCATGGCAAATATGGGGATTGGAAATCATTTTTTTTAACCATCATGTTAATAAAATGAATTTACTTTGAGCCGCACTCTTATCCACTTCTACAGAACGCTTTTTTGCTATGCCAAACATCATCAACTCGGCGGAGTCGCTTAAAAAACGCACTTATGACGCCATCGTCATCGGCTCCGGCATTGCCGGCGGCTGGGCGGCCAAAGAACTCACAGAAAAAGGCCTCCATGTCATTATGCTGGAACGCGGCAAACCGCTGGAGCATATCACCGGCTACGACACAGCCTCCAAAGACCCGTGGGCATTTCAATACCGCGGCCGGCTGACGGTGGAACAGCGCAATACGCATCCTTTTCTGAAACGGGACTATCCCTACGGAGAACGGAATGAAAAATTCTGGTTTAAGGATGTGGACGCCCTATATAAAGAGGAAAAGCGCTTCGACTGGTTTCGGCCGGATATCGTCGGCGGCAAATCTATTATGTGGGGCCGGCAATCGTACCGGCTGTCTCCCGTGGATTTTGAAGCGAACGCCCAAGACGGCCACGGCGTGGATTGGCCGATCCGTTATGACGATCTGAAGCCTTGGTATGATTATGTGGAAGGTTTTGCGGGGATTTCTGGTGAAAATCTGGGGTTAGACCACTTCCCGGACGGCAACCTCCTGCCGCCTATGGAACTCAATGTAGTGGAAAAAAAAGTGCGCAAGGCCATTGAGGCCAACTTCCCGGGTCGGTATTTTACAATCGGCCGCGCGGCAAACCTGACACGCCCCCACAACGGGCGCTCCAGTTGTCAATACCGCAATATGTGCGATCGCGGCTGCCCCTTCAGCGCCTACTTCAGCACGCAATCCTCCACCCTACCCGCCGCCATGGCTACCAAACGCCTAACGGTTCGCCCCCACGCCATCGTGAATTCGATTATTTACGATGAAAAAAAGAACCGGGCAAAAGGCGTGCTGGTGATTGACAGCCAGACCAACGAACGCATGGAGTTCCATGCTAAAGTAATCTTTGTCTGCGGCTCCGCCATCGGCTCCACTTGGATTCTGATGAACTCGGTCTCCAACCGCTTTCCAAACGGATTTGGCAACGACAGCGGCGCGCTGGGCCACTACCTGATGGATCACCATTTCCGCACGGGCGCCTCCGGATACTGGGAAGGCGATGAGGATAAATATGTGTTCGGCCGCAAACCCAACGGCATTTATATCCCGCGCTACCGAAATATCGGCAACGACAAACGCGATTACCTCCGCGGATTCGGTTACCAAGGCGGCGCCGGCCGTGCCGGCTGGTCGCGCGTTATCGCAGAAATGGGCTTCGGCGCTGAAATGAAAAATATCGCTACCGAACCCGGCCGCTGGAGCATGGGCATGACGGGCTTCGGCGAATGCCTCCCCTACTACGATAATTATATGAAACTGAACCAAGAGGTAAAAGATAAATGGGGTCAGCCTACGGTCGTCTTCAACGTAGATTTCAAGGACAATGAACTGAAAATGCGCAAGGATATGGCGAACGACGCCGCCGAAATGCTGGAAGCCGCCGGCGTCAAAAATGTCAGCACCTACGACAACGGCTCCTACCCGGGCATGGCCATCCACGAAATGGGCACCGCGCGCATGGGCCGCGACCCGAAAACGAGCGTCCTGAACGGCTGGAATCAGGTGCATGCCTGCAAAAACGTGTTCGTCACCGACGGCGCTTGCATGACCTCCGCTTCCAATGTCAATCCATCGCTGACCTATATGGCGCTCACCGCGCGCGCCGCAAATTATGCGGCGGAAGAATTGAAAAAACGCAATCTGTAGGCTCGAAACTGATTTTTATATGAAAAGAAGAGATGCCATCCGCACCCTGGCCGCCGGCGCGTCCTTTTCCCTGCTGGATTTTCAACTGAACGGGCGCTTCGCCCAAGCCGCAAAAGAAATCCTGCCCGCCGCCGCCGATAAAATCAACCACGCCGCCTGCCGCTGGTGCTACGATGGCATCCCGCTGGAAACGCTCTGCGAAAGAGGAAAGGCTATCGGCCTACAAGCGATAGACTTGCTGGAACCCAAAGACTGGCCGATCGTACAGAAATACGGCCTGACCTGTAGCATGGTATTTAGCCAACCCAAAGGATATGGTATCCAAAAAGGCTTCAACCGCCTGGAAAATCACGACACGCTCGTGGAACACTACCTAGACCTGATCCCGAAAGCCGCTAACGCCGGCTTGAAAAAAGTGATCTGCTTCTCGGGGAATCGCGGCGGACTGGACGACGAACTGGGGATTCAAATCTGCGCCGTCGGCCTCAAACGCCTGATGCCCATCGCAGAAAAACACGGCGTCACCCTCTGTATGGAACTGCTCAACAGCAAGGTGGATCACAAAGATTATCAGTGCGACCGCACGCCCTGGGGCGTAGAATTGGTCAAGGCGGTAGGCTCGGAACATTTTAAACTGCTCTACGACATCTACCACATGCAAATCATGGAGGGAGACGTCATCCGCACCATCCGGGATTCCCACGCTTATATCGGACACTATCACACCGGCGGCGTACCCGGCCGGCATGAAATTGATGCATCGCAGGAACTCTACTACCCGGCAATCATGCAGGCCATTGCCGATACGGGATTCAACGGTTTCGTAGCCCAGGAATTTGTGCCGAGCAAGCCGGATAAACTGGCATCGCTGGAGCAATGCGTGGGTATTTGCAGGGTGGATAACGCCTCAAAATAAACTTCGCTACGCACGACAAAATTTTCTTAAGCCTAAATCACATATCGCACACAACACGCCATACCCATAACAAAAATAACGCCATATCTAATGCTAAACCTACTTCCCTTGACACCCTGGCGCATGCTTATGCTGTTGCTCGTCCTGCTCGCGCCCGCCGGCCTACGAGCCAATCTGTTGGCGCCTGCCAGCCAACAGTCTTTTGAAAACCACATCCAGGGGGTGAAAGCGCAAGGTACCGAGCACAAGCGTTCCGCGTTTTTTCCCAAAAAAATAGCCAAGCGACTACTGGAAAAACAACTGAAAAAACCGGGCCGACAGAACACCGATAAAAAATTGAGCAAACTGGCGCGTGCGGCCTTGTACCTCACTGTCGCCTACTTGGTTACCAGCCTCATCGCCTTCTTCGGAGCGGTTGTGTTTCTCGCCTATTTGGGCAGCGCCGCGTTGATCGCCTCCCTGGTGCTCTGTGTCATGGTGTTGCTTGACGACGACCAGAACAAGATGTCCCGAAACCTGGCCAAAGCCTTGTTGATTGTATGGGGCGTCATGTTTGCCCTGGGTCTTGCGCTTCTTTTGTTACTTATTTTGTTGCTGTCGTCCTGGGGATAGTATGGGAGCGAGCGCTGGATGATAATTATCCCGCCCCTTCGGGGCTATTATTTTTTTTGTCCGTCCGGCGGTTTATTCATGGGATTTTGCGCATTTCATTCCCAATTTACGAAAAATTCACGTTCCTTCACCCAGCCCTGAAAGGGCGGCATCATTAGCATAGGGCGCTCGCCCTATGAATATCGTCGTGTCCACCCGCGATCGTTCCCATCCGCAATGGTCCCATCCGCAATTCAAAATAATAATTTCATCCACAATGCCGACACCGGAATCCCATCCTTTTGCATTTTTGCGGCATGAAAAAATTCGTTTCTCCCAAATCCGCGGTTTCCGCCATCCAATCAGGCAATCGCGTTTTTATCCATACCGCCGCCGCCACCCCGCAATTGCTTGTGCAAGCGATGGTGGAGGACGCCGACCGCCTGCACGGCGTTGAGTTGATTCACCTGCACACGGAAGGCCCGGCGCCTTATATCGAACCCCAATACGCCGGGAAGTTTTTTACCAACTCCATGTTTATCGGCGCCAATGTCCGACCGGCGATGCCGACCGACCGGGCGGACTATATCCCCATTTTTTTAAGTGAAACACCCCTGCTGTTCCGACGGGGGATGCTTCCGCTGGACGTGGCGCTGCTGTCTGTGTCGCCGCCGGATCAAAACGGCTGGTGCAGCCTTGGCGTTTCGGTTGACTGCAGCTTGGCGGCAGCCCAAACCGCCCGATACGTCATCGCGGAAATCAATCCGAATATGCCGCGCACCCACGGCGACAGTTTCATTCATATCAGTAAAATTCACGCGCTGGTGGAAAGCGACCAGCCGATCCACGAAGCGGTAGCCGGCCCGCCCACACCGGAGGAAAAACGGATTGGGGAGTATATTGCCAACCTGGTGGAAGACGGCGCCGCCCTGCAAATGGGCATCGGCTCCATCCCCAACGCCGTGCTCTCCTGCCTGGACAATCACAAACGGCTGGGTATCCACACAGAAATGTTCTCGGATGGTATCATCCCACTGGTCGAAAAGGGCGTTATCACGGGCGAAATGAAACACCGCCAGCGCGGACAAATTACCGCCACTTTCCTGCTGGGCTCCCGCAAATTGTACGATTTCGTGCACGACAACCCCCAAATCCGCATGATGGAAGCCTCTTACACCAACGACACGGCCATCATCCGCAAAAATCACCGGGCAACCGCCATCAACAGCGCCATTGAAATTGACCTGACAGGCCAGGTTTGCGCCGACTCAATCGGCAACCGCATGTACTCGGGCGTGGGCGGACAGATGGACTTCATCCGGGGCGCATCGCTCGCGGAAGGCGGCAAACCGATTATCGCCCTGACCTCCACCACCAGCAAGGGGGAAACAAAAATCGTACCCTTCCTGAAGCAGGGCGCCGGCGTTGTAACCACGCGCGCGCACGTCCACTATGTCGTAACAGAATACGGCGTGGCCAACTTACACGGGAAAAACCTCCAGCAGCGAGCCGAACTGCTGATTGAGATCGCACATCCGAATTTTCGGGCGGAACTGACGCAACAAGCAAAAGATTTTTGGGCGCGTAAGTAACCCGAAAGCCAATGCCTCGGTCAATCGCGGCCTTGTCGATAAGTGCGCTGTACCTTTTCGCAATACTGCCGGTAGATCTCCTCCGGCATTTTATAGCGGATCGAGTGCAGGAATTGCATCAGTTTTTGGTATTCGTTTTCTGTCAGTACCTCGTCCTCCATGAAGGCATTGAAAAGCGCTAAAAAATTGGCGCTCACATTGCGGGCAGACTCGATACGCCGCGCTTTGTCGTCTATAAAAGCCAAAAAATACAACGCTTCGAAATAGTGGAGCCGCCGCCCCATCACCAGGCTGTCCACTTCTTTTTTGATCGCATCCAGTTGGAGGGAAGCCGCATCCGCGCTGAGTTCCTGCTGTTCAAACTGGTTGAAGACCGCGTGCGCGCGCGCGACGTAACGCCGGACGAGCCGCTCCCGCCGCCGGAAGATCCACCAACTTGCCAAAGCGGTCAGCAGAGCCGTAGCGGCGAGCATGCTAATTTCAACCATATAGCCGGTCGCCTGCAAAAACTGAATTTGCCGGGCAAAAAAACTCGTACCATACTCCAAACCCGCATTTTCGAGGCTGTATTTGATCGGCTCAAAATCGGATCTGCGCAGCGGATTAGCCGGTTGCAAGGCATTGATATGATTGATAAACGCAAACTGAAGGTATTCAGTGTCCTGCGGCCGATAATACTGGCGCGCGTTGGAGCCCTGCCCCAACTGGTACCCCGCGCCGTATCGCTGCTCGATCCGCTGATTGGTTTTGGCAAAAAAATACAGGTAACGGTGGAGTTGCGCGGTATCCTGCAAAGCGGCCAGGTACCGGTCGTTTTCGACAGCCCGCGTTTTTTGGCGCAAAAAAGCCTCTTTTTGATCCTCCAGCCAGCGGCGCAGTTCGCGCAGGTTGGGTTCCAGCACATATTGCCGCCCCAGCCGTTTATAGTGCTCCTGGTTAAACTGGGTCAGGGCGCCGGGGCCGTGGTGAACGACCGAGATCAGGTGAAAATTTTCTGGAATGGTCAGCGTGCGGTTTCCTAGTCGCACGCTGTCGCGCCGGCTGCCGAGCGCCTCCCAGAGTGCCGGACCGAAAAAAGTTTCCGGGTTTATTTTATCAAAATTATCAATCACGACGACGAAGCGCGCGCGGGGTTCACGCCGGCAGCGATCCCAAAATTCGAGCAAAGCGCCCGGCTGAAACCGTTTTTTTTCTTCGTATCCAATATATTTTTTGTGGTATTCCAAATCAAATTGCGGGGCGCAATCTATCTCCAGGAGCCGCTCCGGCCTACCGGCCAATAAACGACCCAAATGCCTTGAATACTTGGTCGCACCGGCGCCGGTTACGCCGGCAATAACAATAAAACGCTGATTAATAGCCGTTTGTGACAGATCGGAAAAAGCAGCCCACTCGATGGTGGACAAATGCGGATAGGCCACAAATTGCCAGGCGGATGAATCGCCGGGCCGATACGCGGCGCCGTGCAGCCTGCAAAACAACCGTTGCAGCGAATCCGGGCACTCGTACAATAAGACCGGTCGCGCCCGCAGCAAGCGCGCCGTTTCCTCCCAAAGCGGATCCGGCCGGTTGCGACGCCCAAGCCAGAGCAACGCCAAACCCGCCGCCAGGAAAAAAAATAGCCAAATCACTTGATAATAGGACGCAGACCGCACAAAATCAATTTTTAGTGGGCTAAGGTACAGGTTTTACGCCAGAAAACCGCATTTCCACCCAACTTGCCTCCCCGGCGCCCGCCTTCACAGTTTTTAATTACCTTTGCACCCAATTTGCATTTTAAAATCCGCATTCCGCAATTCTCCATGTCTGAGCTTTCCCGCCGCCGCACGTTCGCCATCATCGCCCACCCCGACGCCGGCAAAACTACCCTGACAGAAAAACTGCTGCTCTTCGGGGGCGCTATCCAGACGGCCGGCGCCGTAAAAAGCAACAAAATTAAAAAAAGCACGGTCTCCGATTTTATGGAAATCGAGCGCCAACGGGGTATCTCGGTGAGCACCTCCGTGATGGGCTTTGAATACCGCGACCTGCAGATCAACATCCTGGATACGCCGGGTCACGAAGATTTCGCGGAAGATACCTACCGCACGCTCACGGCCGTGGACTCCGCGATTGTGGCGGTGGACGTGGCCAAAGGCGTGGAAACGCAAACGGAAAAACTCACCAAAGTGTGCCGCATGCGCGACACGCCCATCATATTTTTTATAAACAAACTGGATCGAGAAGGCCGCGATGCGTTCGACCTGCTGGATGAAATCGAACAAAAACTGAACGTCCGTGTGCGCCCGCTCTCCTGGCCCATCGGCATGGGACAACGCTTCAAGGGCGTGTATAACCTATACGAAAAGCAACTCGTCCTGTTCAATCCGCACGGCAAACAGGAAGAAGAATCCGTCGTCGTGTTCGAGGACTTGAACAACCCGAATCTGGAAAAAATCATCGGCGAATCCGCAGCGCGCACCCTCCGGGAGGAAGTGGAAACCGTGGAGGCGGTGTATCCGGCTTTTTCGCGGCAGGAATACCTGGACGGGGAAATTTGCCCCGTGTTTTTTGGATCGGCCGTCAATAATTTCGGTGTAAAAGAACTGCTGGATTGCTTTGTAGAAATTGCGCCGACCCCCCTGCCCCGCCAGGCCGAGGAGCGTTTGGTGCGCCCGGAAGAGGAAAAATTCAGCGGGTTTGTTTTTAAAATATTCGCGAATATGGATCCCAAACACCGGGATCGCATCGCTTTTATGCGCATTTGCTCAGGGAAATTTGAGCGCAATAAGAACTACCGACACATCCGACTGGGTCGGGATATAAAGTTTCCCAATCCCACCATGTTTATGGCCAGTAAAAAGACCCTGTTAGAGGAAGCCTGGCCGGGCGATGTGGTCGGCCTGTACGATTCCGGAAATTTTAAAATCGGCGATACGCTTACAGAGGGCGAAAACCTGCATTTCAAGGGTATTCCCGCTTTTTCGCCCGAGCTGTTCCGGTACGTGGAAAATGCCGACCCGCTCAAGCAGAAGCAGTTTGCGAAAGGGCTGGAACAACTCATGGACGAGGGGGTGGCGCAGATGTTTATCCGACAAAGCGATAACCGGCGGATTATCGGGACGGTGGGGCAGTTGCAATTTGAGGTGATTCAGCACCGCCTGGAATCGGAATACGGCGCAAAATGCCGCTACGAGCCGGTCAATCTGCACAAGGCCTGCTGGGTTTCTTCCGAAGACCCCAAAGCCCTGCAGGAATTCCTCGATCGCCGCAAACGCGATATTGCAAAAGACAGCGACGGCAATCTGGTTTTCCTGGCTGAAACGGCTTGGACGCTGCAAACTGTGCAGGAGAATTTCCCCAAAATAGCATTTCATTTTACATCCGAATCCTGATCGGTATCGGTCGGCAAATACGCATTACACCCCCAGCCGTTTTTATAACAACTTAGCCGATTTCAATTCCCTTTCTGCCGACCCTCCTTCACCCGGCTCACAAATGCGTTTGCAAACGAAGGATTGACCGCCACGATTTCGTACAACTCCCCATCGGGCATCTTGATTTGGGTTTCCCTGGTCTTTAAGCCGAGAAGAGCATCGTTGAATTTTGTATCGGACGACGCCAAGTTCAACACGCCGGCCTGGTAGCCGAAGAAATACCAAGTATCCGCAGACGTTTTGATGTAGAGATAAAAACGATCATCTCCGCCCGAAGGCATTTTATATTCTGTGTACATCGTGAGGACCTTGTTGATCGGTTCCCCGTTGATGGCGATCAGCGGGAAGCGATCCTCGGTAGAAACAAAAGATTGGTATTCTTCATTCCAAATCGCTGGATGCCGTCCCAGCAAGAATGCGTATTTGTTATCCCCTTTTGGAAGCGCAATTAGATTACCCTTGAGGTTTGCCAGCGCGTCATCCAGATTTTTCGGATCGCTGACGAATTCCGGCAGCGCCTGCTGGTAAAACGGCCCCTGCGCCGTATAGCTGGCAATCGGCGCATCAAAACTGGACGACCGGATCTCGTTCACCAGGAGATCCAGCAATACCTTCGGCAGCCGGATTTCCATACCGGTCATAAATTCTCCCGTGACGGTATGCGTCGCACTGCTGTCGGCGAGTTCGAAATCGGACTTTAATCTTCCGGCGGCCTTCACCGACATATATTTCAGCCCTTCGCCGATATTCAACTTGCCTTCTGCCTGCACGCTGCCCACGCGGTTGTCGTAGATCATCAGATTGCCCTTGCGCGCGGGGTCGATCACGCGGGCGGAATCGCCGAAGAAATAGCGATCCGTTTGGGCTTCATAGCGATAAAAACCCTGGCAATCGATCAACTGCCGATCTGCGCGCGCATAGGCCGGCAGCAGGATGCGTGGATAGCATTCAGAAGTCTCTTTGGATACGGAGAAGCCCGTCACGAGCGGGTCGCCGGCTTCGTTGCTTGCTTTTTCGACCCGGATGAGCGGGGCGTTCTTATCCACTTCCGAATAGACGCTGAACCACTGCGTATTGGGCAGGCGATCGGCATCCAGTTTGGCGTATCCTTCAAAGCGAAGGTTAGGTTTGGTGGATTCCAGCAAAATTTCACCTTTAAACAGCGTTTTTACATCCATCCGGAAGCCGTTTGCTTCCAGCACCTGGCCGGAAGCGGTGGTATGCACCGGTTTGGTACCGGGCGTGCCGGCGCCGTAGCGCTGTCCGACAATATTATTAAAAAAGATCTCCTGTTTATAATCCGGGATATTGTACTCGTAGTAGCCCTTCGCGTTGAATAATTTTTTGCCCAAAATATCCACCGTTGCGCGGTTGATCGTGTGGTAACGGGTGACGGTATCGGCGACGATTTTGCAGTTTTCCAGTTGTTTCATTTTGCCGCCGGGCAAGATTTCGACGTCCACGGAATCGGGGTAAATAATGGCGTCGGCCGATTTGATTTGCTGCACGCCGCCAATTTTGAGTTGACTGGATTTCAAGTCGTAAAACGCGGAGCGGCCTTCAAAGGTCAGCGTATCCTGGGCGGGGTCGGTAGATTCGAAGCGGCCGGTTGTTCGTTCATCGGTTTTAAACGTAATTGTTTTGGCCCGCATATCCCACGAAAACTCGTTCATGGATGTGCGGTACCTGTTCAGCGGCATTTCCGTATTAGCGTCGGCGGTATTCGCTTTAAATTCGCCGGTCAGCTTGTCAAAATCCAGCTCGCCCCGCACATTTTTCGAGTCGAACACGATATCATTGCCCGAAAGCGCTTTGATTTGGAGATTCGCCGTATCTGCTTTGGCCTGGAACGGGCCGTACGAAATCAGGTTAGAGATCAGCCGGCCCTCCGCCCAGTCGAAACGACCGTTACCCTTCAGACCGGAGGGCGTCAGGATCAATATACCCTGGTGGGTATAACCCGGCTGCTTGAACAGATCAAAGTCTTTTGCTCTACTTTCCACATACATCGAATCGCGATACGGGAGCCAGTTTACCTTTACATCCTGTCCATTCGCCTGCGGGACTTTTACGGCGCCGGCGCGATCCTCCTCCATGAAAAAGCGGCGTGCGGTGCAGGTCATCTGCCGGGGTCGGAAAATAATATCTTCCGATTCGATATCCGCCGTGAGGTATTCGACCTTGCCGATACCGAGAAATCCCTGATTGCTAAGATCCACCTCGCCGGCATATTTGCCTTTTTTGGAATAAGCGGGATAGCCGGCGGCGGGCGTTTTGTGGATATAGCCGAACGATTTATCCTGCTCGCGCACAATGATTGTCTCGCGGAAAGGGGGGAATATATCAGCCGATTGCATTTCGCCTTTGAACTTCAAATCCGCGGGCGTGTAGCTGTCTAAACCATTGAAAGAAAAGGGATCGAGTTTAAAAAAGAACGAGTCGCGTTTATACACGCCGCCCTGGATGGCGGGGCGCTCGTAATAGACAAAAGCGTTTTTCTGCGATTGCAGCGATGGAAATATGTTCAGGTCTTCCTTACCGGATTTATTGCTTGGCGCATCCACCAGCAGCACACCGGATACGGATTCAATCGTTGAGTTCATCGCCAGCGCCACCGGTTGATTGTTTTTATCTACCTTTCCGGTAGGGAGGTAGAAATCCAAATTGCGCACCGAGTCGAATTCCACCTGGTATTTATCGTATGTGAAGTGCATATCCTTGCCTTCAAACAGCGCATAGCCGGCAAATAAACGACCCGTGAAGCGCATATCGCGGTTTTGGAGCAGGGTAATCGCCCGACCTTCCGGCACGAGCGCTACACGTTGGCGGCTACTGAGTTCGATATTTTTGACCTCGTTGATTTTTGTTTCCTTGGTGCGCAGGTCGAGCTGGGCATTCGTTTCCATACTTTCCGAAACGATATTAATGGCATCGAAGTCCTTTTTCCCCTGGCTTGCAAGCGCGTAGTGGATCAGTTTATCGCGCAATTCAATTTCGTGGCGGTCGAAGTAATAGTTAATAAAACCCTTTGCCACCATTTCGGCAAGCACCGTTTGGATGCTTGAATAATCAAATTTCGGGTTCAGGCGCGCCGCGAAGGCATCGTCCGATAAAATCCGGCTGCCGGTTTCCAGGTAGAGGATGTACAGCGTGGAAATGGGGTTTTGGCTGGCAATATTTTGCAGTTGGATATATTCTTTGGCGTCGTAGCGGTTGGAACTTTCGAACTGCACTTTTTGCGGAACGCCCCTGGCCATCACGCTGCGGGCGCCGATTTCGAGCGAATCCAGGTTATAATACCAGGTAATGGACTCGGCGTCGAGGTTCATATTATAGAACGAAGAGAAAAAAGGATTGCGCTCCGAGCCTTTTTGTCCGCGGGTCAGCTGAATGATTTCTTTAAGCATATCCACACGGAGTCCTACGGCGGGGTGGTACAGGCTGTCGTTGTCCATAAACAATTTGGCATCCACCCCTTCCGCAATCAGGCTTGTTTCGCGTTTAATAATGAACAATTCGCCGGCGCCATAAAAAACCTTCTTTCGTTTTTTATTGTACATCGTGACGCGCGCCGGCTCGTTTTTATTTCCATAACCGTACAGCGAGCTGCCGGAGAGTCGGAAGCCGCCTACATATTCAATGCCTTCGCCGAGCTTGCTGATGGTCAGGTTGCGGTCGAAGGATTCGAATTTGGGATACTGCCCGCCCCCGCCAATCACCACATTATGTTCAAATTTACCCCAAACCGGTCCTTTCGGAAAATAGAGCGGGTAGTACAGCAGCACACTGTCGCACTGAAAAAGCGGTTTTTGCGCCTCGATTAGGAACCTGTCGAGTTGGGCATATACGGAGGGATCCAGGCCGGCGGCTTCCCAGGAGACCTTCCCTTTTTCGCCGATCCAGATTTGCTCGAAAGGAGAATACGTTCCGCTTGCGTTCAGCACGACGATGGAGTCCTGTTTGCGCGCGCCGATCAGTTCCACGTCCTGGCAGACCACCTTGGGCTTGCTGTCCGAATACTCGAAGCGGTAATTCCCGCCGCGGATGCGCCACGTTACGGAACCGCCTTCGCCGCGCTTAAAAGCCCGTTCGGCCATAAAATCGGCGGAAAACTCCAAAAATTGTCCGATCGGCTTTGTTTTCCCGCGCTCGATGGCGCCGAGCGTTTGTTCGGCCAGCGTATGCCACCGATCGAATAGCAGGGAGTCGGGATCCGCCAGCGCCGACGTGACCGCATCCACATAGTTCAGATAATACGGAAAGGGCGACAGCCGTTGCGCGGCGAGCACGTTGCTCAGCTTGACGATTCGCTGCATGCGGGCTTCGCTGATTTGCCCGCTTTTTTGGCGCGTTTTAAATGCGGCGTACGAAGCCTCCATATCGGGTCTTTTCCCGGCGGTCATAAATTCTCCCAACGCGGCGGTAAACTCGGTGGGGTTTTCAGGAAAAGAAGTTGGCATTTGCGCCGAAGCGCTGGAGAGCACCAAGAAGAAGAGGCTCGCAAAACAGCTAAAAAAACGCATTATAGTCTTGTGATTTGATTGAACCGACAAAAGCGATAGCAATAATATTAAACAAGCGCGCGGAAAAGCGACGGAATAAAGAACGGAAAAATGGGTATTTTATGCGCCCTCCAGGAGGTACTATTCGGTTTTTTTCCGAAATTCCACACACAGCCAATACCCTTTTTGTTGTTCCTGCACATATTCGAAGCCGGCGTTTTTCGCGGCTTCCAGGATTACTTCGCGGTCGGCCGGCATGAACCCGGAGCTCAGCAGCCAGCCGCCCGGCCGGATCATCCGTGCGAGCGTTTCGAGCGAGTCGAGGATCACATTCCGGTTAATATTTGCAAAAATACCGTCGAAATCCCGCCCTTCGACGGCTGCGAGCGTGCCACAGCGGGCGATGATATTTCGGACGCCGTTTGCGGCGGCGTTGTCCAGCGTATTTTGGTACGATTCCTGTTCGATATCCACTGCTTCGATCGCAGCGGCGCCCAGTCGCGCGGCCAGGATCGCCAGAATACCGGTGCCGCAGCCGTAATCGAGTAATTTGCCGCCGGCGATCGGCAGTCGCTCCATGGCGGCCAGGCACATCCAGGTTGTTTCGTGATGCCCCGTGCCGAAGGCCATGCGCGGCTGGATCACCAGCTCGTACCGTATCCCGGGGATTGGCGCGTGGAATTCCGCGCGAACCGCGCAGAATTCCCCGACGATCACCGGTTCGAAATTAGATTCCCAGAGTTCGTTCCAGTTTTGGCCGGGAATATGCGCCCGTTCCCATTCGAACGGGAATTGCGCCTGCAGCTCCTGCAGGTGCGCCTCCGCCGCGGCGGGGTCGGCGGACGCCGGCAGAAAGGCGTTTAATCCTTCCGGCGTTTCTTCAAAGGTATCGAACGGCGATTCGGAGAGAAAGGCCATTAGGATTTCGGCCGTTTCGGGGCCGGTGCGGAGCGCGTATTGCCAGTAGTCCATGCGGTAGGGCAGGCGCTTAGAGAAAACAGGCGCCTGGTATTTCTTAGTTTAGAATCAATTCGGAAGCGGTGGACATCGCCGAGTCGCTGGGCGGATTACCGCTCAGCATGACCGCGATCGCGCGCACGCGTTCCGCTTCCGAGAGCAGGCGCACGTGCGTGACCGTTCGATTATCTTCCACCTTTTTATAGACAAAATAGTGTTTATCTGCTTTTGCGGCGACTTGCGGCGTGTGGGTGATACTGACTACCTGGTGCCGTTTGGCGAGATCGCGGAGGATTTGGCCCATTTTGAGCGACACATCCCCGCTGATACCCGTATCAATTTCATCGAACACCAGCGTGGGGAGCGGGATTGCGTCCGCCACCAGGCTTTTGGTACAGAGCGTAAGGCGGGCGAGTTCGCCCCCCGAGGCGACGTCCCGGATCGGTTGAAAGCGGCTGCCGACGTTTGAGGCAAATAGAAACTGCACCTCGTCCGTCCCGGTATTATTCAGGCGATCCGTTTCCCGGATATCCACCTGCAGGCGGGCATGCGGCATGGCGAGTTGGGCCAGGAGATCCTGCACCTTTTCTTCGAATGCGGCGGTGACCTTCCTGCGTTCGGCGCCGAGTACGGCGGCGGCCTGGCGGAGTTGGGCTTCGAGTGCGGCGACTTCTGCTTCGAGGCGGGTGATTTGCTCACCCAGGTCGCTGAATCCGCCGAGTTGTTGGGTCAATTGATGCTGGAGTTGCAGCAATTCGGCGGTATTCGTGGCGTTGTGTTTTTTCTGCAGTTTATAGAGCGTATTGAGGCGCTCCTGAATTTCCTGAATCCGCTGCGGGTCGTATTCTACCTGATCGGCAAGGCGTTCGCAGTCTTTTGCGATTTCCTCCAGTTCGATCAGCGTGGAGTCGAGGCGGCCGGCCAGTTCGTCCAGCGGTTTGGAGTGTTTGCGGGAGATTTGGAACTTTCGGCTGATTTCCTTGAGACCGCCGAGGATGGAGGGGTCGTTTTCGAGCAAGTATCCATAAGCCGTGGCGGTGGCCCGTTTGATATCTTCGGCGCTGTTGAGGAGCGCCAGTTCTGCTTCGAGGCGTTCTTGTTCGCCGGTTTCGAGGGCGGCTTTTTCCAGTTCGTCGAGTTGAAATCGGACGAAATCCAGTTCCCGGGCGCCGTTTTCGCTGCGTTCCTGGAGTTCTTGCAGGCGTTTGCGGCTTGTATTATACTGTTTGAAGGCGCTCTGGTACGATTTCAGGCGGGCGGAATTATCGGCCAGCGCGTCAATCATGCGGAGTTGGAAATTGACATTATGGATATCGAGCACATCGAACTGCTGGTGGCGATCCACCAGCGCTTCCGTGAGGCGCTGGAGCACCTGGTTGCTGACGGGCGTATCATTGACGAAAGCGCGGCTTTTGCCGGCCGGGGTGATTTCGCGCCGGATGACCACCTCCGGGTCGTAGTCCAGTTCGTGTTCTGAAAAAAAATCATCCAGATCGTATGCGGAGACTTCAAAGGCGCCCTCTACCACGCATTTTTCCGACTGGTTATAAAACATTTTGCTGTCGGCGCGTTCGCCCATGATCAGCCCGAGTGCGCCGAGCAGGATAGATTTCCCGGCGCCGGTTTCGCCGGTGATGATCGTCAGGCGGTCTGAAAAATCAATTTGTAGCGCTTCGATCAGTGCGTAGTTGCGGATATGCAGGCGTTTCAGCATGTTTTGCGTCGGTACCTCTGATGTTACATTTGCAAGAATTACGCAACCGAATCAAGCCGGGGCATAGTATGCGGGGAGATCCGGGTTGTGCAATAACAAGTTGCAAAAATACGCATTTACGTGGAAAATGCGGGAAACGCCAAATTTTTTGTTTTATAAATTTCTTTACTCAATTTTCCGACCCTTCACCGTCCGGGCGCTGCGTTGATAATTTTCTTTACTGCGAATCGCCACCTGCAAGCGCGGGATCGAGTTGGAGTCGGTCCAGAAACGCTGTCCGGCATACGTTACCTTTCCTTGGCGTTGGCGATTCCACTCGGAAGCCAGGAGCATATACCTGCCTTCGAATTTGGGATTGGGACCGAACACGAGGTAGCGGGTATCGTCGCCCGGTTCGAAGCTGATGGCGAAGTGTCCTTCTTTGGGTTGGAACAGATAAACGCCCGGCGTGCCGGCGCGGAATCGAATTTCCTGCACTTTTTTGCCGTCGCGAACTCGGATTTCGCCCCCGCTGATAGCGACTGCCGCTTCGTCATCCAGGTTGCGGTAGAGCGTAAGGTCGTCTGCGAGGTAAAATTGAATTTTTTTGAGATCGGCTTCCTTCCAGTCGTAATCTTTGTACAAGTCTTCGGAAAATGTAGTCAGGCGGGGCGTGCAAGCGCTCAGGGCGCCGAGGGTCAGCAGGATAAAAAGGTGCGTTACGCGCATAGATTCAAGTTTCTGCAAAGAACGCATGACGCGACGCAGACACGATAAACCGCGATCCGGTTTAACCCTATTTTATCATAAATGTTATGAAAAACTAAATTTGCTCCCCGGATTTATTCCTCGCCCTCGCCCTTGGGATGCGCTTGCGCATACACTTTTTTCAATCGTTCAATCGAGTTGTGCATATACATTTGGGTGGCGGCGAGGCCTGCGTGACCGAGGAGTTCTTTGATCGCGTTGAGATCGGCGCCGGCGTTCGACAGATGGGTAGCGAAGGAGTGGCGCAGCACGTGCGGGCTTCTTTGCTCCACCGTGGTAACGGCCGACAGGTATTTCTTTACCGAATAATACACAAAACCGGGAGAAAGTTGGGCGCCGGATGGGGTGAGCAGTAGCCAGGGCGCCGGATGATCCGGAAAAGTAGCCTGACGCAACTGCAAAAAATCTTCCAGGAGGCGGATCAGGTACGGGGCGAGCGGCGCCAGGCGTTGCTTACCGCCCTTGCCATGAATAAGAAGCGCGCCCCGGCTCAAATCCACATCTGCGCACCGGAGCAGGATCAGTTCGCCGCGCCGAATTCCGGTACCGTATAATATTTCCAGTATCATCCGGCGGCATTGCGGCAGGTATTCCGGTTCAAATTCCACCGATCGGAATAACTCCGCCAGCTGCGCTTCCGGAATAAACACTGGAAGCCGCTTGCCGCTGCGCGGCGCGGCCACTTTGCGCATGGGGTCTTTCTCCAACAACGCGCGCTGCCTTAAATACTTGAAATAACTTTTCAGGCAAGAGAGCCGCCGGTTCACGCTGCGGGGACTGTGGCCGGCCTGCATTTGCTCCACAACCCAGGATCGTACGTGGAGATGCCTCACCTCGGTGACCGAGGTAAGGCATTGAAAATTCCTAAGAAAATTCAGAAATTGCAACAGATCGTTGCGATATGCGAGTAGCGTGTGCGGCGAAAAACGTCGCGCAGACGCTAGGTAATTCAGAAACGATTCCTCGTGGAACATTCCGTAAAGATACGGAATTAGTCGTTCTTATTGCCGTACATATCCTCTTTGTAAATTGCTTTGAGGACTTCTGTGCGGCGCTCCACGGAGGGCTTCGCGAATGCTTTGCGGCGACGCAGTTCTTTCAGGATACCCGCGCGCTCAAATTTGCGTTTGTACTTCTTCAACGCTTTGTCAATGGGTTCGCCGTCTTTGACCGGAACGATCAGCATGTAAATACTTGTTTTTTAGTTAAAAAATTGAATGTTTTTGATTTCGGGCTGCAAAGTTACGACAATCCTTTTTATTCCCAAAATGAAGTTTGATAAATTTGTATGACCTCACGGTTGATTCGGTTCGGCATTTTGAATCCATGCGATCAAATCGGCTACCTGCCAGGCGTTCTCCACGGAATACCCGCCGGTTTGGGTACGCCGGAGGCTGCTGAGGTAGGCCCCGCTGTCGAGCGCCTGCCCGATATCGTATGCGAGCGAGCGGATATAGGTTCCCTTGCTGCAGCGGGTTCGAAAATCGAGTTGCAGGCCGTCGGGATAGTCGGGATATTGGCGGATCGGCGCGCCTTTATCATTCAGCACGAGGGGTTCCTGCCGGGTTTGGGGGGGCGAGGGGCGCAGGTTGAACAGTTCGAGTTCGAAAATCGTCACGGTGCGCGGTTCGATTTGCACGGTTTCGCCTGTGCGGGCGTTTTTGTAGAGCCGCCTGCCGTCCACTTTTACGGCGGAGAAAACGGGCGGGATCTGTTGGATGGGACCGATAAAACGAGGTCGGACGGTTTCCACCAATTCCGGGTTGATGTGCGCAACGGGGAAGGTTTGCTCCACCGGTTTTTCCAGATCATAGGAAGCCGTGACGGCGCCCAGGGTGAGGGCGCCGGTGTATTCTTTGGGCATTTCCTGGAAATATTCGATTTTTTTGGTGTAATCGCCGGTGCAGAGAATGAGCAATCCGGTAGCCAGGGGGTCGAGGGTACCGGCATGGCCGATTTTTAGTTTTTTGATGCCGAGCCGCCGGCACAAGAGATAGCGGATTTTATTGACGACGTCGAAGGATGTCCAGGCAATGGGCTTGTCCACAAGCAGGAGGGCGCCCTTAGGGAAGGGGTCGGGAAACGGCGTTCCCGGGGCGAGGGTGATCAGGTTCAAAACAGGCGATATTAGACGATGAGTGGGGCGGCGGATTTGAATAAATCTGCACGGCGGCAAAGGTAAAGAAAACTACGCGCTCCGTAGCCCCGGTGTACGCGCAGGAACAGGCGTACCAAAACTGCCGTTGGATTCCTCCAGCCAAAACAGTTGCGTCTCTATCATTAAGCGTATTTTTGGACGATTTCGAGCGATTACGACGCTATTATTTTTGTAACTACTTAGCCGGCACGCTGTCTGACCCAAAAAGTCCCATTTTCCGCCATACTTCGCAATTTTTTTTGACCGTAGCGCTGCTACGGCCTGCAAAAAATCGCTTCGTCTGGCAAAAAATGGATCCTTTTTTGTCTCAGACGCGACCGACTAAGTAGTTACTTATTTTTCTGAAAAAGCGCTTACTTAGCCGGCACGCATACGTGATGTTTATCATTGCGCCCGTTGCGGTACATCATCAAATGGGCCTTACCGGGCTACCGAACTTTGCCCAAAATTTATACACATGAAGAACTCCACCGAAGTAAAAAAAAGAACCGGCATCTGGCTTGATTTCAAGGAAGCCTATTTGATCCCGCTGTTTGATGAAATTGACGGCGCACCCGCTATCGTACACATCGAATCGGAAATTGATACCGGCGCAACAAAAGGCGGCATTGCGCCGAAAGTTCCTTACGGTGCGCAAGGCGGCGTTTCTGACCGTGATATGCTCGACCGCCGGGATCACCAGGAAAAAAACTATTTCGAGCGCATATTGAACGCGATTGATCCGGCGACGGACGAACTGTTCCTGTTCGGCCCGGCAGAAGCCAAACTCGGACTGAAAAAAGCGATAGACCAGATCAAACACTACCGCCCGGTGGTTTTAGAGGTGCGTACAACTGATAAAATGACCACCAACCAGATGGTGGCGGCTGTGCGGCAGTTTTTCAGCGCGCAGTAATCGTGCGCTAAAATTTTCCCAACAAGAAACTGTGCGCATCCCGGACGGTTGCGCCCGGGCTTTCTTCCTGCGGCCAATGGCCGGTATTTTGGTAAATACGCAAGAGGGAACCGCGAATCAGGCGGTGGAACTCGTACGCATTTTCCGGCGATATCTGGGTGTCCTCCGCGCCCCAGAGAATCAGGGTCGGCGCGCTGATGCGTTCCACCATCGCGGCCGGCGGCCGGTTGTCGCGCACCTGGGCGCGATCAGTTATCGCCTTCCGGTTGCCCGGGCGGCGCAGCAATTCGAAGTGTCGGATCAGCAGGGCCTGGTCGGCGCGCGCATCGTCGGCATACATGTTTTCCAACAGGACGCGCACGCAGAATCGGGGCGTAACACGCCATACCATGCGGTTGAGCACCGGCGTCTGCGCGATAAACGCCATCGGCGAAAACGGCGATTTCTCAAACCCGGGCGCGCTCAATAAAATTAATCGCCGCAGCCGCTCGGGATGCTCCACCGCGTAAAACCAGGCAATCTGGGCGCCCAGTCCGTTGCCGGCCAGGTGAAACCGCGATAATTTAAGCGCCCGGGTAAATTGCTCCAAAAAATTGACGTACATAAACGCGCTGTAACTCCCCCGCGGATTGGGGCCGGTAAGCCCGAAGCCCGGCAAGTCTATCGCAATGACTTCGTAATCGGCTGAAAGAGAATCTATCCAACCCGACCAGGTATGCAGCGAACTGTTCGCATCGTGCAACAGTAGAATCGGCTCGCCTTTGCCGCAGCGCCGGTAGTGTACCTCCATGCCCTCTACCGTCACAAAACGGGAATCGGGGAAGGTGTAGCGCGATTTCAAATCGGCCAAAGGAATATCCGAA
The DNA here is from genome assembly GCA_032115775.1 of Saprospiraceae bacterium. Classification (GTDB taxonomy): domain Bacteria; phylum Bacteroidota; class Bacteroidia; order Chitinophagales; family Saprospiraceae; genus M3007. The sequence goes on from JAUMBL010000190.1 coordinate 26,859, forward strand.
TACACGTTTAATCCAATCCATACCAACAGCCCGAGAAAGATCGTCCACCGCAGGAAACCGGAAAACGACAGCGCGCGCATGGGGTTTAGGCCTCGGTTTTCCGTTTGAGAAGACCGGCGATTCGGCACGATTTTCATAACGAAACGCTCATGTTTTGTAGGAGTTTTTCAAAAGCAGCGTCACCCCGGCAGCCAAACCAAATCCACCGATCGCCCCGCGCGCCATCTGCATCAACACGGGTCCCAAAGTCATACTCATCCCTTCCTTCTGAAGAAATTGAATCTGCTCCCGGATAAAGTTCGCCTGCTCCGGATCCCCTACCCCATCGGCGATCTGCTGCTGCAATGCGGATAAGTGCGCTTGCGTTTCCATAGCCAGCAATTCCGGATCGGCTAAATGGATGCTGTAATAGAAAAGCCAATACGCCAGGTTGATCAGGATGAACACCAAAAAAGGCGTCCGCGTCAGTAAACGGAAATCACGCTCCATGCCATGCAAGGCAAAATCCGCCCGCGCCGCCTGAACCATACACGCTAAGTAAATGCCCATCGAGGCCCACTGAACCAGCGGGTGGATGAACAAACTTTTTTGAGCGTAGTAGAAAATTAAAAAGTACAAAATCTTATTTCCGGATGTTGTGAAAAAAATTGAAACGGAACTGAATGGGATTCAAAGTAAATATGATGGTCTACTAACACCCATAACTGACTACAAAAAGACAGAAATAAATTACCCCAAGAGGCTCTCTATGGCGAACAATGTGTTTTATTTAATAAATAAATGAGAGAACTTTTTAGTCAAGTAACGTCAAATGTAACTAATGGTCAAGGGTCATTCTTGTCATAGATATTTCAGTTTTAAGGAGATTATTAATTTTTAACGATGATTTACCTCCATCCAATAATATAATTGTCATTCGCAATGCTCATTATACGCATTACAAAACCAATACGGGAGTAATATCTGCACCTTCGGTGCTTTACAGGCCATTGGTAAACCAGTTGCAGAAT